>NZ_LR134117.1:930451-1240601 GCF_900635445.1 Serratia odorifera | reverse complement strand
ACTGGCCTTCCCGCTGTTCCAGGCGCGTAACGCCGCAGACCTGCAGAAACAGGCGTTTGAAAGCTTTGTTGTCGAAGGAGGCAGCAGCCTGTACCAGCAGGCGTCATTTGATGCGCTGCATGCCCATCTTTGCCAACAGGACAACGGTCTGTGGGGCTGGCCCGCCTGGCCGGAACGCTATCGGCAGGGCAACGGCGACGCCGTGGCGCAGTTCTGCCAGCAGCACCAGGATGAGGTGAGTTTTTACCTGTGGCTGCAATGGCTTGCCGCCAGTCAGTTTGCCGAATGTTTCGAACAGAGCCGGCAGCAGCGGATGCCGATTGGCCTGTACCGTGATTTGGCGG
Organism: Serratia odorifera; assembly: GCF_900635445.1. NCBI lineage: Bacteria > Pseudomonadati > Pseudomonadota > Gammaproteobacteria > Enterobacterales > Yersiniaceae > Serratia > Serratia odorifera. The sequence goes on along the minus strand of NZ_LR134117.1, from coordinate 1,240,257 downwards.
TTGGCGTGGCGGAAGGGGGAGCGGAAACCTGGTGTGAACGCGAACTGTATTGCCTGCAGGTATCGGTTGGCGCTCCACCGGACATTCTCGGTCCGCTGGGGCAAAACTGGGGCTTACCGCCGATGGATCCGCACGTGATGGCGGCGCGAGGCTATCAGCCGTTTATCGATCTACTGCGCGCCAACATGACCAGCTGTGGCGCGCTGCGCATCGATCACGTCATGGCGTTGTTACGCTTATGGTGGATACCGTATGGTGAAACTGCCGATCGGGGTGCCTACGTGCAATACCCGGTAGACGACCTGTTGGCGGTACTGGCATTGGAAAGTCAGCGCCACCGCTGCATGGTGATCGGCGAGGATTTAGGCACCGTGCCGGTAGAAATCGTTGGCAAACTGCGCGACAGCGGGGTGTATTCTTACAAGGTATTGTACTTCGAACGCGACGGCGAAAACCGTTTCCGTGCGCCGCAGACTTATCCAATGCAGGCAATGGCCACCATAACCACTCACGATTTGCCGACCCTGCGCGGTTATTGGCAGAGCGGGGATTTACGGTTGGGCGCTTCGCTGGGGCTTTATCCGGACGCCGATATCCTGACGGAACTGTACGCCGATCGCGAACGAGCCAAACAGGGTCTGCTGGACGGGTTGCATCACTACGGCTGCGTGCCGCAGAAGGTCGGTAAGAAAGCGGCGTTGCTGGAGATGAGTCCGTTGTTAAACCGTGGCCTGCAGCGCTACGTGGCGGACAGCGCCAGCGCGTTGTTGGGTCTGCAACCGGAAGACTGGCTGGACATGGCGGATCCGGTGAATATCCCCGGTACCAGTACGCAATACCCTAACTGGCGGCGCAAGCTCAGCCATACGTTGGAGGAGATGTTTGCCGATCGGCAGGTGAATCGCCTGTTAAAGGATTTGGACAAGCGACGCAGGAAAGTCTCGGTAGGCTAGCGGATACGGCTCCCTCTGGCGGGCAGGGGGAGCCGGTTGGCGCATCAGTAATATGAATGTTCGCCGCGTTGGTGCTCGGTCAAATCGCGCACCCCTTTCAGTTCCGGGAATTTTTGCAGCAGTTCTTTCTCGATCCCTTCCTTCAGGGTCACATCGACCATCGAACAACCGTTGCAGCCACCGCCGAATTGCAGGATCGCCAGACCGTCTTCGGTAATTTCCATCAGGGTGACGCGGCCGCCATGACCAGCCAACTGTGGATTGATCTGCGATTGTAGTACGTATTCCACGCGCTCCATCAACGGGGCGTTTTCGTCTACTTTACGCATTTTGGCGTTGGGTGCCTTCAGCGTTAGCTGGGAACCCAATTGATCGGTCACGAAGTCGATTTCGGCGTCTTCCAGATACGGTGCGCTCAGCTCGTCAACGTAGGCCGACAGTTTGTCGAACTTCAGTTCGGTGTCGGTGGCTTCTACGGCGTCTGGCGGACAATAAGAGACACCGCATTCGGCGGTAGGTGTACCCGGATTAATCACGAATACGCGGATTTGGGTGCCTTCCTCTTGGTTTGCCAGCAGTTTGGCAAAGTGTTCCTGTGCAGTATCTGTTATACGAATCATAGCATTAGCTCAATAGTTGACTTCTATAGTAGGTTATAATACGCCCATTGCCGTGGTACTACAATGTGCGGCAAATACACCATATCTGCAACGACGCCACGCCCTGCGCCTGTAACATCGTAGCGATTGCCGTCACCGTACTGCCGGTGGTGAGCACATCGTCCAGCAAGGCGACATGCCTGCCGGCCAGATCTTCGTGGCAGCAAAAGGCGGCGCGCAGATTGTGCCGGCGGCGGCGGGCGCTCAGCTGCCGCTGTGGCGCGGTGGCCCGCACGCGATCCAGCGCTGCCGGTCGGTATTCGCAGCCTAGCCAGCGTGCCAGCGGCCGAGCCAGTAAATCGCCTTGATTATACCCGCGACGCCAGCAGCGTTGATGGTGTAAGGGTACCGCTAAAATCACCTCCGGTCTGTTCAGATATTGCTCTCGATGCGCTTGCAGCCAGCGCAACAACAATAACCGAGCCAGCACCGGCGCCAGTTCGGGCGCACGGCGGAATTTGAAACGCCCAATCAACTGGCGGTATGGGCTGACATAATCACCGGCGAACACCAACGCGTGCCACGGCGGCGGCGTTAGCAAACAGCGGCCGCAGGGCAGTTGGGCGTCGCCGGACGGCAAACCGCAGCGTGGGCAGCAGAGCGGAATGCGCGGTAACTGGCGCTGGCAACAGCTGCAAATTCCCTGTTTCGCCAGACGCAAGGGTTGTCGGCATAGCCAACAACGGCTGTGGATTGCTAGCATAGTGATCCTCCATGACGGGTCAACAAGGACAATAACTGATGAGTGCGCTGTACTGGAAAACAATGGGTGAAGGCGATCGCGATCTTGTGCTGCTGCACGGATGGGGGCTGAATGCCGAGGTCTGGGGTTGCACGCTGGCGCGATTGGCGCCGCATTTTCGCCTGCACCTGTTGGATTTGCCGGGGTATGGCCGCAGTCAGGGTTACGCTGCGCTGACGCTGCAGCAGATGGCCGAGATCGTCCTGGAACAGGCTCCCGCCAAGGCCTGGTGGCTGGGCTGGTCACTCGGCGGGCTGGTGGCCAGCCAGATTGCCTTGACGCAGCCGCAGCGGACTTGCGGTCTGATCAGCGTCGCCTCGTCTCCCTGTTTCCACGCCGAGGAAGATTGGCCTGGCATTCGCCCAAACGTATTGAGTGGCTTCCAGCAGCAGCTGAGCCAAGATTTTCAGCGTACGGTGGAGCGTTTTCTGACCTTGCAGACACTAGGCACCGCCAGCGCCCGGCAGGACGCCAGAACGTTGAAGGGGGTGGTGCTCAATCAGCCGATACCCAGCGTTGAGGTGCTCAACGGCGGACTGGAAATGCTGCGCACGGTCGATTTACGCCGTGCCATGACCTCGCTGTCACCGGCGCTGCCGCTACTGCGTATTTACGGCTATCTCGATGGCCTGGTGCCGCGCAAGGTGGCGGCGTTGGTGGACGACCTGCTGCCGGCCAGCAGGTCGGTGATTATCGACAAGGCTGCCCATGCGCCGTTTATTTCTCATCCTGATGAATTTGCCGATGTCATCAAACAGTTTGTCGATAACTCAACCCATTGACCTAGCTCAAATCTGCGTAAAAAAAATTGCCGATAAGTGGATAAAAACCAAACCTGTTCGATACTTAATGAGTAAATACGTGGGGTGCAAAATGAAAAGACCGTATCCCGGTCTTTTCACTTTGGCGTGCCGTCTCTGGGATGAACCTCGTCAGGGAAAGCAACGAGGTTCATGGGTAGCGCAGCAACCTGAAACTACGCGTATTTAATCTTGACGGCTTTCAAAACATATAAATTATCCATTGAGAGGTTGAGTCATGAAATCATTGAAGATGATCGTTGCAGCGTTAGTTGTCGGTTCCGTTTCTTTTGGCACCATGGCGGCAACGGAATTAACCAAAGAAGATTTGGCAAAAGATCCGGGCAAATACGAGAAAGTCGGCACGGTGAGCACCACGGCAGAAACCACGTCGCCGATGGATGCCAAACAGGAACTGTCCAAACTGGCCGATGAAAAAGGCGGGCAGTATTACGTAGTTATCGCCGGGCGCGAGCACGGCAAATTCAGCGCTACTGCTGAAGTGTATAAAGACAAGTAATAAAGTCGATAAAAGAGGCGCTGAACAGCGCCTCTGATTTTATGCGGCCGCCCACACGCCACACGGTGGGTTTCTGGCCGGCACGTATTTACTGTTTCAGCCGATAAAGTACGGTATTGCACTTACGGCTTTCCGGGCAATGTTTGCAACTGCCGCTCAGGCAGGCGCTGTCGTCCTGTTCAATGCACTCTATTTTGCCCATCGCGGCCAAACGTTCCAGCATCGCCTGCACCAGCGGCAACGGCGTCGCCAACTGACGGCTAAGCTGCTGCGCCTGCAGGCTGCCGTTCAGCGCCAACGCATCACGTAACTGCAGCAGGCTGGCCATCAGTGACACTCTCCCTGTGGGCTTTGGCAGCAGCCGGTCGGCGTAGCGCGATGCAGGCGCACCGTGACACGGTTGCGCGCCTTGCGCAGCCCCAACAGAACCAGCGCGTTAAACACCAGTACCACCAGTATGCAGATCAGGCTGTACTGCGGATGTTGCTGGAAGGTGACGGCCTGATAAAACAGCGTGGCCAGCGAGTAGGCGACGTTCAGCCCCCACAGTATCGAAAATGTCATCCAGCCACGGCTGGATTCGCGGGCAATGGCCCCCATCACCGATACGCACGGCACATACAGCAGCACGAAGATCAGGTAACTGTAGGCGGAAATCGAGGTGCCGAACTTGCTGCTCATGGTGCCCATCGAACTGGCGTTCATTTCGCCATCACCCTTGCTGGCTTCTATCGGGTTGGACAGGACGCTCAGGCTGAAAGTGTCTTTCAGACCTTGCCAGGTCTCGTGTAGCGCGTCGCCCAGCGCTGCCGGCAGGTCGAATTCGGCGGCGTCAAAAGGCGCATTGGCGATCTGTTCGGCGGTGTAAAGGGTATTGAGCGTGCCGACCACCACTTCTTTGGCCATCGCGCCGGTGACCAGGCCGACGGTCGCCTGCCAGTTGTCGGCGTGGACGCCCATCGGTTGTAGCAACGGTGTCAGCAGCTTGCTGACCGAGGCCAGCGCCGAGTCGTTGATGCTGTCTACCGGTTTGCCGCTGAAGGAGAAACTGTTCAGCCCACCAATAAAGATGCTGGCAATGACGATCACCTTGCCGGCGCGCAGCACAAAGCCTTTCAGCCGCTGCCAGGTTTGTAGCAGCAGGCTTTTCAGGTGCGGCACATGGTATACCGGCAATTCCATCACGAACGGCGAGGCTTCGCCGCGCATGATGGTGTACTTCAGCACCAGCCCGGTCAGAATGGCGACCACGATACCGAGCATATACAGCGAGAACACGACGCTTGCGCCATCCTGACCAAAGAAGGCAGCGGCGAACACGGCGAAGATCGCCAACCGTGCGCCACAGGACATAAACGGTGCCATCATGATGGTGATCAGCCGTTCACGCTGCGCGTCCAGGGTTCGCGCGCCCATGATAGACGGTACGTTGCAACCAAAGCCGACGATCAATGGGACGAAGGATTTGCCAGGCAGGCCAAGCGCCTGCATCAGGCGATCCATCACAAACGCCGCCCGTGCCATATAGCCGGAATCTTCCAGGAACGACAGGAACAGGTACATCATGCCGATCTGCGGCACCAGCGGCAGTACCGTATTGATACCGCCGCCGACGCCCTGTGCCAGGAAAATTGTCAGCCACTGCGGGAAGTGCAGGGTATAGCCGAGCCACTGAATACCTTGAATGAAAATCGCGGCGGAACCGAGATCGAAAATCGGTTGCAGCGCGCCGCCGATGTTGATGGCCAGCAGGAACATCAGATACATCACCAGCAGGAAGATCGGCACCCCCAGCCAGCGGTTGAGGATCACGCTATCGAGGATCGCCGTCAGCCGGTTCGGCTGTGCCTGCTGTGCGTTGCTGGCGTCGGCACAAATGGTGGCAATTGACCGATAGCGCGCATCGGCAATCACCAGCGCCGGGTCTTCCTGCTGCTGCTGTTCCAGCGCCGTTTTGGCCGCCGGCAACAGTGGGAGGGCGTCGCCCGCCAACTGGTGGCTATAGATATCGCCCTCGAGCATTTGCAGCGCCAGCCAGCGGCGCTGTTCGCACGGCAGGCTGGCAGGCATTGCGGCGCTGAGCGTGTCGACTTCCTTGAGCAGTAAAGGCGGGTAGGCCACCAGCGCGGTCAATTGGTTGGTTTGATGATTATCAATCATCTGCTTGAGCACGCCGATCCCGTCCGCCTTGGTCGACACCATCGGCACCACCGGGCAGCCGAGGCGTGCCGACAGGGTGGCAACGTCGATCTGGATATGCTGGCTGTGGGCGATATCCAGCATGTTCAGCGCGACAATGCACGGAATGCCGAGCTCGAGTAGCTGCAGCGTCAGGTAGAGGTTGCGTTCAAGGTTCGAGGCGTCGATCACGTTGATCAACACGTCGGCATCGCCACTGAGGATATAATGGCAGGCGATCTGTTCGTCTAGCGAGGTTTGCTCTGAAATGGTGGTCAGGGAATAGGTGCCGGGCAGGTCCACCAGCGTGACCTGCGCCTGCGGCGTGGTGAAATGCCCCTCTTTACGCTCAACCGTGACGCCTGCCCAGTTGCCGACGCGCTGACGTGCCCCGGTGAGCTGATTGAACAGGGTGGTTTTCCCCGAATTTGGATTACCTATTAAGCCAATCGTTAATTTTTTCATCATTCAACATGAGTTCAATAGAGTATATCGGCACCACGCAATGCAGCGCGGCAAAGGCCCCGGGTGGATGGTCAGGCTTACGGCTGGCCTTCCAACGCGATCAGGGCGATATCTTTTTTACGCAGCACCAGACTGACGCGTTGGGTTTTTATTTCTATGGGGTCGCCGAACGGGGCAATGCGTATGACTTCAAACGACGCTCCCGGCAGCATGCCAAGCGACAGCAGTTTCTGGCGATAGGCAGGGCTGATATCGCTGGCGAAGCCGGTAATTTTATAAGACTGTTTAGGCAGAAGATGCATATTACCTTCCTAGAGCCGATGCCATCAGGCTATTTACGTGCATGGCCCCCATTGCGGCGGGCGAGGATTACGTTGAATACGTAAGGGAATAATAGTGAGAATGATTATCGTATTCAATACAAAAAATAGGGGTATTGGTAACTATTGGTAAATATCGACACATATTTCTACGGAAATAACATGGCTGCTATTATTACCACTAAGCAAGATAGGCTGCAAATGCGTGGTTTAGGTTAAATAGGTTAATGGATTGTGGCAGTATTTTCTGTTTAGAAATCATTTAATAAATATGTTTGCGTTAGTTTTCCATACCGCTAACAACCCACATTTTTCGCTAACAAACTCTGCGTAAAATAACGCTACCAACCGATTGTGTTACCTGCCAAAAAATAGCCGCGGCTATTAAATGTTAATGAACATGTTAACGCGAAAGTTTAATTAATATATCTAATGCTAAATAGCTGCGCGGAATAGTAGATCACTTTGAGGGAACTCAGTCCGGATTGTGCGATCTGATCAATCGCTGAATATCCCAAATCACTAACCGGACTGAGCGATGCCGATCATAGCACCTATTCCCCGTGACGAACGACGCCTGATGCAGAAAGCAATCCATAAAACGCACGATAAAAATTATGCCCGCAGGCTGACTGCCATGCTGATGCTACATCGGGGTGACCGCGTCATCGACGTTGCCAGAACGCTCTGCTGTGCCCGTTCCTCCGTCGGACGCTGGATTAACTGGTTCACGCAGTCAGGTGTTGAAGGCCTCAAATCACTCCCCGCAGGGCGTTCCCGTCGCTGGCCTTTTGAGCATATCTGCACGTTATTACGTGAGTTGATAAAACACACTCCCGGTGATTTTGGCTATCAGCGTTCACGCTGGAGTACCGAATTGCTGGCAATAAAAATCAATGAGATAACCGGATGTCAGTTACATGCCGGGACCCTTCGCCGCTGGCTGCCATCGGCCGGGATGGTATGGCGCAGGGCCGCGCCAACTCTGCGTATCCGTGACCCGCATAAGGATGAAAAGATGGCGGCAATCCACAAAGCACTGGACGAATGCAGCGCAGAGCATCCGGTATTTTATGAAGATGAGGTGGATATCCATCTTAATCCCAAAATCGGTGCGGACTGGCAGCTACGCGGGCAGCAAAAACGCGTGGTGACGCCGGGACAGAACGAAAAATACTATCTGGCCGGAGCACTGCACTGCGGCACGGGCAAAGTCAGCTACGTGGGCGGCAACAGCAAAAGTTCGGCGCTGTTCATCAGCCTGCTGAAGCGGCTTAAAGCGACGTACCGGCGGGCGAAAACCATCACGCTGATCGTGGACAACTACATTATCCACAAAAGCCGGGAAACCCAGCGCTGGCTGAAGGAGAACCCGAAGTTCAGGGTGATTTATCAGCCGGTTTACTCGCCGTGGGTGAATCACGTTGAGCGGTTATGGCAGGCGTTGCACAACACGATAACGCGCAACCATCAATGCCGTTCAATGTGGCAACTGCTGAAAAAGGTACGGCATTTTATGGAAACCGCCAGCCCATTCCCCGGAGGAAAACATGGCCTGGCAAAAGTGGAGCGGTATTAGGCGCAGCTATTTAGATGCCGGTAAGTTATTTATAAACGCCGGTTGAAATAAAAATGGCAAACAATTGCGATAAATCAAAAAACGCCGGTGAAAAACGGGCGAAGCGGATGCCTCGCCCGCAGGGATTAACGTTTTTTTCCAAACGCTGCGGCCAGCGCATCGCCCATGGCGCTGTTGCCAGCCGGCGTACTGGTGCGCGCTTTCGGCTTGCCGGCGGCTGGACGGGTCGCGTTGTCACGTGCTGGCGGGGTACCGCCGCGGCGCGCGGGTCCTTCGCCCGGCTGCTCGTCAAGACGCATGGTCAATGCAATGCGCTTGCGCTGCAGGTCCACTTCCATCACTTTCACTTTAACGATATCACCGGCTTTCACCACGCTGTGCGGATCTTCAACGAATTTATCTGCCAGCGAGGAGATGTGCACCAGACCGTCCTGATGGACGCCGATGTCAACGAACGCCCCGAAGTTGGTGACGTTGGTGACGGCACCTTCCAGAATCATGCCCGGTTGCAGGTCGTTGAGCGTTTCCACACCGTCGGCGAAGGTGGCGGTCTTGAATTCCGGACGCGGATCGCGGCCCGGTTTTTCCAGTTCCTTGAGGATGTCGGTAACCGTTGGTACGCCGAACTGCTGGTCGGTAAAGTCGCTGGCTTTCAGGCTGCGAACCATGCTCGGGTTGCCCATCAGATCCTGCAATGCCTGCTGGGTGGCGGCCAGAATACGCTCCACTACCGGGTAGGTTTCTGGGTGAACGGTCGAGGCATCCAGCGGGTTATCGCCGTGGTTGATGCGCAGGAAGCCGGCGCACTGTTCAAACGCTTTTGGTCCCAGGCGGCTGACTTTCAACAACTGTTCACGGTTGCTGAAACGGCCGTTTTCGTCGCGCCAGTTCACGATGTTTTGCGCCATCATGCGCGTCAGGCCGGCAACGCGGGTCAGCAACGGTACCGACGCGGTGTTCAGATCGACGCCGACGGCGTTCACACAGTCCTCGACCACCGAATCCAGTTTCTTCGCCAACTGGCTCTGGCTGACGTCATGCTGATACTGGCCGACACCGATGGATTTTGGATCAATCTTCACCAGTTCGGCCAGCGGATCCTGCAGACGGCGTGCGATCGACACCGCGCCGCGCAGTGAAACGTCGAGGTTCGGGAACTCCAGCGCCGCCAGTTCCGAGGCGGAATACACCGAGGCGCCGGCTTCGCTGACGATCACTTTCTGCGCCTTGACCTCTGGGAATTGCTTTTGCAGATCGATAAAGAAGCGTTCGGTTTCGCGTGATGCCGTACCGTTACCGATCGCTACCAGTTCCACGTTGTGCCTGATGCACAGCGCGGCGACCAGGGCGGCGGCCTTGGCGGCCTGTCCGGTGTGCGGATACACGGTGTCGGTTGCGACCAGTTTGCCGGTGGCGTCTACCACCGCCACTTTTACCCCGGTGCGCAGACCCGGATCGAGACCCATGGTGGCGCGCATGCCGGCTGGCGCAGCCATCAGCAGATCGTGCAGATTGCGGGCGAATACGTTGATCGCTTCATCTTCGGCGCGCTCGCGCACCGTACCCATCAGTTCGGTTTCCAGATGCAACAGCACCTTGATGCGCCAGGTCCAGTTGACCACCGCTTTACGCCAGGCGTCAGCCGGCGCGTTGTTCAGCCGCAGACTGAGGTGCTGGATAATAATCTGTTCGCCCTGGCTTTCGCGCGGCGCTTCCTCAAATTGCGGATCGGGGTTCAGGGCCAGTTGCAGAACGCCTTCGTTGCGGCCGCGGAACATCGCCAGCGCGCGGTGTGAAGGGACCTGGGAAATCGGCTCGTGGTGATCGAAGTAATCGCGGAATTTGGCGCCTTCCTGCTCTTTGCCTTCCACGACCTTGGACACCAGATGCGCATGCTTCCATAAATAGTCACGCACTTTTGCCAGCAGGCCGGCATCTTCGGCAAAGCGTTCCATCAGGATGTAGCGCGCGCCGTCCAGCGCCGCCTTGACGTCCGCCACGCCCTTGTCGGCATCAACAAAGCGTTCGGCCAGTGACTCTGGCTGCTGCTGCGGATCGGCCCACAGAGTGTCGGCCAACGGTGCCAGACCAGCTTCGATGGCGATCTGACCTCGGGTGCGGCGTTTGGGTTTGTAAGGGAGATACAGGTCTTCGAGTTCGGTCTTGCTGAGTGTGCCGTTGATGGCGCCGGCCAATTGCTCGGTGAGTTTTCCCTGTTCCTCAATCGACTTGAGGATGGTCTGACGACGGTCTTCCAGTTCACGCAGATAACCCAGGCGGGTTTCCAGCTGGCGCAGTTGGGTATCGTCCAGGCCCCCGGTGACTTCCTTGCGATAGCGTGCGATAAACGGCACGGTATTACCTTCATCCAACAGGCGGATGGCGGAGTCAACTTGCTCCGGCCGGGCCTGCAATTCTGTTGCAATAATGCGGCTCAGTGGGTCATTCATATGTCTGGTATCTGTTAGGAACGGTAAATAATCAGGGGGACAGTTATACGTATTGCCCCGGGAATTGCCAGTACGGCTGGCCAGGGTTGTGCCGGGCAATCGCCGTAAGCGCCGCGTTGCCCGGCGATCCTCGCCGTTCGGAATAAGCTGAAACTTATTTAACGTATTCAATCTGGTTGACGTACCACAGCGCTTCGCCTGCCGGCGTGTTGACCATGGCGGTGTCGCCGACCTGCTTTTTCAGCAGGGCACGGGCCATCGGTGAGTCGATGGAGATGTAATCTTTGCGGCCAAAAATCTCGTCGTAGCCGACAATACGAAAACGCTTGAGATCGCCATCGTCATTTTCTACTTCCACCCAGGCGCCGAAGAACACTTTGCCTTCCTGCTGTGGCGAATAATCGACGATTTTCAGCTGTTCCAGGCACTTGGTGAGGTAGCGCACCCGGCGATCGATTTCGCGCAGGCGCTTTTTATTATACTGGTAGTCGGCGTTTTCACTGCGATCGCCAAGGCTGGCAGCCCAGGTGACTTTTTTGGTGACCTCCGGGCGTTCTTCACGCCACAGGTAATCCAGTTCCTGTTTGAGCTTGTCATACCCTTCACGGGTTATCAGTTGCGTTCTCATGGTGATTTATCTTGTAGGGAGCCACCGGCACAGTGTACGTGAATGCAAGGGGCTTTAAAAATGGCCGCAGTCTGCGTGTCGTCGTACGGTTTTTATCAGTCTGCGCAGCTTTTGACAATCGGGAGTATGCTTAGCATAGCGGTACGCCGCTAACCTCGATACCGGAGAAGGAAGGTGACGAAAAGGAGGGACTATCTGGCAGCAGAAAGAAGGATTTTTGGCGCACATCACATTGAAGGTATTACCGTATGGAATTTAAAGATTATTACGCGACGATGGGCGTCGAGCCCAGCGCCGATCTGAAAACCATCAAAACCGCTTATCGCCGACTGGCGCGTAAATATCATCCTGACGTCAGCAGTGAAGACGACGCCGAGAGCAAGTTCAAGGCGCTGGCCGAAGCCTATGAAGTGCTGAAGGATGAACAGCGTCGTGCCGAGTACGATCAGATTCGACTGCATCGCAACGACCCGAACTTTGGCCAGCGTGCGCGTGGCGGAGCTGGCGAACGCCAGCAGAACGCCGCATGGCACGGCGGGACGCAAGACTTTTCCGAGTTTTTCGACAGCATGTTCGGTGGACGAACCGCTGCGGGACAGCGTTCTTCGTCGCGTGGCGGCCAGGGTTTGCGTGGTCAGGACCTCGAAATGGAAGTGCCGCTGTTTCTTGAAGAGACGTTGCACGATCAGAGCCGGGAGATTTCCTATACGCTGCCGGTCTACGACGAACTGGGACGGCAGGTCAGCGAAGCCGGCAAGACGTTGAACGTGAAAATTCCGGCGGGCATGAGCGACGGCGAGCGTATCCGTCTCAAGGGGCAGGGGGTTGCCGGCATCGGTGGTGGCCAGAACGGCGATCTGTATCTGATTATCCGCCTCGCGCCGCATCCGCTGTTTGAGGTCGATGGTCATAACCTGCATATCGTGGCGCCGTTGGCACCCTGGGAAGCGGCATTGGGCACCAGCATCGAGGTGCCGACGCTGACCGGTAAAATCGCGCTGACCGTTCCCGCCGGCAGCCAGAGCGGCAAACGGCTGCGGGTCAAAGGTAAGGGGTTGGCCGGCAAGAAAGAGACCGGCGATCTGTATGTCATTCTCAAGGTAGTGATGCCGCCGAAGCCGAATGAACGAGCCAGCGCCCTGTGGCGTGAGCTGGCCGAGCAGGCGGCGTTCAACCCTCGCACGGAATGGGAGTAAGCATCATGATGAGACAAGAGATCACTTTTACCGTGGTAGAACTGTGCCAGCAGGTGGATATTTCGCAGGATGAGCTGATCGAGATCGTCGAACTTGGCGTGATCGCGCCTCTGGAGTCGGCGCCGTCGAGCTGGCTGTTTGATTACCCGGCGCTGAGCCATCTGCAGCGCGCACGGCGGCTGCGTGCCGAGCTGGATCTGGACTGGCCGGGGATCGCCATGGCGTTGACGCTGCTGGATCGGGTCGACGCGCTGCAGAAAGAAAACCAACGGCTGCGCCGGCAGTTGGCGCGTTTCCTGCACACCTCATAATCTGGCGCCCCACTGCCACCGTGCGCTACCGCCGGTGGCAGAATGGCCTTAAATTGGGCCGTTGTCCCACCTGGCGCCGAAAAGCGGCGAAATTTTGACGGCTTGCCATCGACATTCAGCGAAAATTATTGATAAATGGGCAAAAGAATAAGCTTTGTAACAATTTCGTCTAGAATATATACCAATAATCGCTGTCCGAAATGACAGGGTTTTTTAACAATATTGGCGTCAGGCAATACAGCCTTTGGGAGTAATACAATGCAAGAGAATCATAAGATTCTGGTCGTCGATGACGATATGCGTCTGCGTGCGCTATTAGAACGCTATTTAACCGAACAGGGTTTTCAGGTTCGCAGCGTGGCCAACGCTGAGCAAATGGATCGCTTGCTGACACGGGAATCCTTCCACTTAATGGTGCTGGACCTGATGCTGCCTGGCGAAGACGGCCTGTCGATTTGCCGCCGCCTGCGCAGCCAGAGCAACCCGATGCCGATTATCATGGTAACCGCCAAAGGCGAAGAGGTCGATCGCATTGTCGGGCTGGAAATCGGTGCCGATGACTACATCCCCAAACCGTTTAACCCGCGCGAGCTGTTGGCGCGCATCCGTGCGGTGCTGCGCCGTCAGGCTAACGAGCTGCCAGGCGCGCCTTCGCAGGAAGAAGCGGTGATCGCCTTCGGCAAGTTCAAGCTGAATCTCGGTACGCGCGAAATGTTCCGTGAAGATGAGCCGATGCCATTGACCAGCGGCGAATTTGCGGTGCTGAAGGCGCTGGTAAGCCACCCACGCGAGCCGTTGTCGCGCGATAAGCTGATGAATCTGGCTCGCGGGCGTGAATACAGCGCGATGGAACGTTCCATCGACGTGCAGATATCCCGCTTACGGCGCATGGTTGAAGAAGATCCGGCGCACCCACGTTATATTCAGACCGTTTGGGGTCTGGGCTACGTCTTTGTGCCGGACGGCAGTAAGGCATGAGGCGATTGCGCTTTTCACCGCGTAGCTCGTTTGCCCGAACCCTGTTGTTGATCGTCACCTTGCTGTTCGTCAGCCTGGTGACCACCTATCTGGTGGTGCTCAACTTCGCCATTTTGCCCAGTTTGCAGCAGTTTAATAAGGTGTTGGCGTACGAAGTGCGTATGTTGATGACTGACCGGCTGCAATTGGAAGATGGTACGTTGCTGGAAGTACCGCCGGCGTTTCGGCGGGAAATCTATCGCGAACTGGGCATTTCGCTGTATACCAATGCGGCGGCGGAAGAGAGTGGTCTGCGCTGGGCGCAGCACTACGAGTTTCTGAGCCAGCAGATGGCGCAACAGTTGGGTGGTCCGACCGACGTGCGTGTAGAAGTGAACAAGAATTCTCCGGTGGTGTGGCTGAAAACCTGGCTGTCACCGGATATCTGGGTGCGCGTACCGCTGACCGAAATCCATCAGGGCGATTTTTCGCCGCTGTTCCGCTATACGCTGGCGATTATGCTATTGGCGATAGGCGGCGCCTGGCTGTTTATTCGCATTCAGAACCGACCGTTGGTGGAGCTGGAACATGCTGCACTGCAGGTGGGCAAGGGCAATATTCCACCGCCGCTGCGTGAGTATGGCGCTTCCGAGGTGCGTTCGGTAACGCGGGCGTTTAACCAGATGGCGTCCGGCGTCAAACAGTTGGCCGACGATCGTACGTTGCTGATGGCCGGCGTGAGCCATGATTTGCGTACGCCGCTGACGCGCATTCGTCTGGCAACCGAAATGATGAGCGCCGAAGATGGCTATCTGGCGGAGTCGATCAATAAAGACATTGAGGAATGCAATGCCATCATCGAGCAGTTTATTGACTATTTGCGTACCGGGCAGGAAATGCAGACCGAATTTTGCGATCTGAATTCCATTCTGGGTGAAGTTGTGGCGGCGGAAAGCGGCTACGAACGCGTGATTGATTCAGAACTGCTGGCGGGTGAATTGATGATGAACGTCAACCCGTTGTCGATCAAACGTGCCGCAGTGAATATGGTGATTAATGCGGCTCGCTATGGCAACGGCTGGATCAAGGTCAGCAGCGGACGCGAACTGCAACGCGGCTGGTTCCAGGTCGAGGACGACGGCCCCGGTATCAAGCCGGAAGAGCTGAAGCATCTGCTGCAACCGTTTGTCCGTGGCGACAGCGCACGCAGTACCAGCGGCACTGGCCTGGGCTTGGCTATCGTACAGCGCATTATCGATGGTCATGCCGGGGCGTTGGAGTTCGGCTCCAGTGAACGCGGCGGTTTGCGTATCCGCGCTTACATTCCATTGCCAATCGAAAAGCGCGAAGCCGCCAACGGCCATGCCACGCCGAAAGAAAAAGCCTGAGGCGACGGCCGTAGTAGCGCAGCGCTGCTGACTGCGGCGCCGTTTCCTCCGGCGCGGCTCTCGCTCAGGTTTTGCGGCTCATGACGTAGTATTCCGCCGCCTCTTCATGCAGGCGGCGGCCGGTTGTCGCCTGCCAGGGATCGATCAGTTCGATGCCGCAATAGGCAAAGTCTTTGGTATTGCGCGTGGCCAGAGTAGCGCCATACTGCAGACAGATGGCGGCAATCTGGCTGTCCGCCATGCTCATCGCCTTGCCCTGTAGGCGGTTCTTCGTGGTCAATTGCGCGTACTGCATCGCACACAGCGCATCAAACGGCAAAATTTGCCCATCAAATCTTATCTGCAACGCCTCGGCCAATTTAAGCTGAAGAGTGCGCTGTCGTTTGCCGTCAGGCAGGCAGGCGACGCCGCTGAACAGCACGGCAAGGACAATGGCGCATAAGTAGAGCTCATCATTGTCTTTTTCATTTAGCCAATTGATCACGTTATAGTGCGGATGAGGGCGCAGCGTTTCTGAAATGACGTCGGTATCGAGAATAATCATGCTTTGCCGTCTTCATCGCCAAAGGTGGCTATGCGCGGCGACTCGGCATCGCGCGGCGGGATCTCCAGCTCAACGCCACCGAATTCGGCAAATTGCTGGTGCATCCAGGTACCCAACCCATAGCGTGGCGGCTTCTTCACCAGCGCCTGTTTCAGGATCATGCGTGCTTCTTCTTCCATGGAATGGCCGTTTTTGGCCGCGGAGATACGCAGCAGCTCTTTGACTTCATCATCCAGATTCCTGACGGTGATCGTTGCCATTAAAACCTCCTTTGCTAGCAATGATTGCATTGCTGCATTGTCTTGCCTCGCCGGTTAAAATGCAATCAATGCCAATAAAAAAGGCGCGGGATCCGCGCCTTGATTGAAGAGGTAATGCGAGAAAATTACAGCTTCGGACCGGCGCCAATCAGCGCTTCACCGGCTGGGGTATCGGTATATTTGTCGAAATTGGTGATAAAGCGCTGCGCCAGATCTTTGGCCTTGTCTTCCCATTGCGCTTCGCTCTGATAGGTCGCGCGTGGGTCGAGGATGGCCGGGTTGACGCCTGGCAGCGCGGTCGGCACGGCCAAATCAAAGATCGGCAGGGTAATGGTTTCAGCGTTATCGATCTCGCCGCTAAGAATGGCGTCGATAATGCCGCGCGTGTCCTGAATTGAGATACGCTTGCCGCTGCCGTTCCAGCCGGTGTTGACCAGATAGGCCTGGGCGCCGGCGGCCTGCATGCGCTTGACCAGCACTTCGGCGTACTGGGTTGGGTGCAGCGACAGGAATGCCGCGCCGAAACAGGCAGAGAAGGTCGGCGTTGGCTCGGTTACGCCGCGTTCGGTGCCTGCCAGCTTGGCGGTGAAGCCGGACAGGAAGTGATACTGTGTCTGATCGGCGGTCAGGCGTGATACCGGCGGCAGCACGCCGAAGGCGTCGGCAGTCAGGAAGATCACCTTGGTGGCATGACCGGCTTTGGATACCGGCTTGACGATGTTCTGAATGTGGTAGATCGGATAGGAAACGCGGGTGTTTTCGGTTTTCGAACCGTCGTTGAAGTCTACGCTGCCGTCGGCCAGTACGGTGACGTTTTCCAACAGCGCATCACGTTTGATGGCGCGGTAAATGTCCGGCTCAGCCTGTTCAGACAGTTTGATGGTCTTGGCGTAGCAACCGCCTTCGAAGTTGAATACCCCGTCGTCATCCCAACCGTGTTCGTCATCGCCGATCAGTTGGCGTTTCGGGTCGGTAGACAGCGTGGTCTTGCCAGTGCCGGACAGCCCGAAGAAGATCGCCACGTCGCCTTGCTCACCGACGTTGGCCGAGCAGTGCATCGAGGCGATGCCCTTTAACGGCAGCAGGTAGTTCATGATCGAGAACATACCTTTCTTCATTTCGCCGCCGTACCAGGTACCGCCGATCAACTGCATGCGTTCGGTCAGGTTGAACGCCACGAAGTTTTCCGAGTTCAGCCCCTGCTGCTGCCAATCGGGGTTGGTGCATTTGGCGCCATTCATCACCACGAAGTCCGGTTCAAAGTCTGCCAGCTCGTCGTCGCTGGGGCGAATGAACATGTTTTTAACGAAATGTGCCTGCCAGGCGACTTCGGTAATGAAGCGGACTTTCAGGCGGGAATCTGCATTGGCGCCACAGAAGGTATCTACCACAAACAGGCGTTTGCCGGAAAGCTGTTCGGTAACGAGGGTTTTCAGCGAAGCCCATACTTCCGGGCTCATCGGTTTGTTGTCGTTTTTGCCTTTGCCCTGATCGGCCCACCACACGGTGTCGCGGGTGGTGTCGTCACGAACAATGTATTTATCCTTGGGGGAACGGCCGGTAAAAATCCCGGTGTCGACGGCTACCGCGCCCCAGTTTGGTCACTACCCCACGCTCATAGCCTGTCAGGGAAGGATCGGTTTCTTCCTCGAACAGCAGGTCATAACTGGGGTTGTGGATGATTTCGCCGATGTCATGAATTCCATAAGCGGCGAGATCCTGGTGGGTGATACCTTTAGCACGCATGTCACTACTCCTTGGTCACAGAATTTCTGGGCGCCAATTGTAGGGATTCGCAGCGCGTTAACCGCGATAGGTATCAAATATTTAACGATTTACACTGTTTTTCGTTACGAACTGAGAGATAGCACACGGAAAAAAGCAAGCGTGCAAACGGCGTGGGCAGGCGGGCGCCGGATGGGCCCGCCAGTCAAGAGTGCAACTTAGTGCAACCGATCGCTTTCATCGGTATTGCCGGTATAGAGCGCAGCAACGTCGGTTGGCGTGAACAGGTAGTGGCTACCGCAGTAATCACAGTTCATGTCGATGTTGCCATCCTGTTCCAACATCTCGGCCACTTCGTCTGCCGGCAGGGTCAGCAGCGCGTCGGCGCAGCGTTGGCGTGAGCAGCTGCAGCGGAACACTACCGGCTGCGGCTCATACAGCGTCACTTCTTCCTGATGGTACAGGCGATACAGCACCTCGTTGGCCGGCAGGGTGAACAACTCTTCGCTCCTTGATGGTGTGAGTCAACTGCACCAGATGGTCGAAATCGTCCGCGTTTTTATCGTCCTGCGCCGGCAGTACCTGCAGTAACATACCGCCCGCTGCCGGTTTGTCCGCGGCTTCGCCGGTGCGAATGAACAGGCGAGTAGGCAGCTGTTCGGACTGCTGGAAATAGTTTTCCAGGCAGGCCGCCAGCGTTGCGCCTTCCAGCGCTACGATGCCCTGATAGCGTTCGCCTTCGGCCGGCGTAATGGTAATGACCATCACGCCGTTGCCGATCATCTGATGCAACGTGCTGTCGTCGGCAATTTCACCCTGCAGGCGCGCAACGCCGCGCATTTCCTGCTGGTTGTTGCCGTTGATCACTGCCAGTTTCAGCGGACCGTCGCCCTGCAATTGCACGGTGATGTCGCCTTCGAACTTCAGAGTGGCGGTCAGCAGACTGGTGGCTACCAGCATCTCGCCCAGCAGGGTTTGCACCGGCGCAGGGTAATCATGATTGGCCAGCATCTGCTGATAGGTTTCGCTGATCGTAACCAGCTCACCGCGCACCGCGTAGTTTTCGAACCAGGTAACGGTGTAATTGGTCATGGTTGGACATAATTTTCTCTCATTGAGGCGAGGGATTTATTCCGGCTCGCCAAATTTAAATTTAATCAGATCGCGCCCGCTCTTTTTTGTCCGGACGGCGATCCGGATGCGGCATGGTCAGGACATTCATTTTGCGCGCCTGCGCCATTTTTTCACGGTTGACGATGCTGGCTTCGGTTTCCTGATACAGCTGCTGCGCCTCGCTGGCGCTGCGGCGTTGGTTGGTTACTGCCCGTATTGTCACCGTGCGCTCTTCGTTGCCCTGTCGCAGTTTAATCTCGGCATTGACCTCGACGATTTTGCTGGGCTTGCTGCGCTGGCCGTTATAGTGCACCTTGCCGCCGTCGATCATTTCGCGTGCCAGTGCGCGGGTTTTGTAAAAGCGCGCGGCCCACAGCCATTTATCCCAGCCGGACCGCGTCGTCTGCGGTGTCTTTTGCCTTCATGAAAGCTCCCGTTCCAGCGCCGGTAGCAAATGGCGATAATCGCGCATCGACGGGTGGCGCTGGAAGGTTTTCTCCGCCGTGCTGGAATCCGGATTCTGCACGCCCAGGCAATAACGGATGCCAAAGCGGCTGGCGGCATCAAGGATCGGCTCGCCGTCATCAACGAACAGCGTACGCTGCGCATCGAAACCGGTCTGCTGTTGAACGGCCTGCCACAGACGCTGATCTTCCTTCGGATAACCAAATGTGTGGGTGGAAAGCAATAAATCATCAAGGTGCCGATCCAACCCGGTGTGCGCTATTTTTACCGCCAGGCTGTGAGGATGCGCATTGGTCAGCAGGATGGTTTTGGCGGCCGCTGCTGCGCAATGCCTGCAAAAACGGCTCGGTATCATCGCGCAGGCGCGCGCGATAGCCTACCTCGCTGGTCATGGCATAAATATCCAGCTCCAGTCGTTCGCTCCCAGTAATCAAAGCAGTACCAGTTCATGGTGTGCTGCACCGCCAGGTACTCCGCCTCAATCAGCTGACGCGCCCGTTCGAGGGGGATTGCGCGTTGTACGCTTAACGCCTGCGGCACCAGCGTTAGCCAGAAATGGCTGTCGAACTCCAGATCGAGCAGGGTGCCGTCCATATCCAGCAGAACGGTATCGATATTGCGCCAGTCAATGTCCGGGATCATCGGTTCTCCAGGGGGCAAGCCGTCACGGCTTGCAGAGGGTAAACAGGGTATAGGCTTAGGGGTAGCATAACCGGATGGCGGGGAGGTGATAACGGGCCGTGCTCTGCTGGCCCGATGCGGTGGGTTATGCTATCGGATGCAATGACATTGGCGTCAATTGCGGGTTGAAGCAGCTCTCATAATAGCGCTGGATATCGGCCAGGCGGCGGCGGTTCATGCGCTGACGTTGCACCACCCGCCAGGCGTTGTAGCCAAGGCTGACCACGACGCCAATCAACAGCAGGCTGGTGCCCAGATAGCGCCATAGGGTGATCATGTCAGGTTCGCTGTGCAGCGCAATATGCCGGGTGCCGTTGGCGTCCACGCTGATATTGGTGATTACGCCATGCGCCTGGAAAGGCGTATGCAGCAGGATGCTGGCCAGACGTTGCAGTTCGTTCCACTGATCCAGGGCGTTAAAGTCATTCAGCGGCGTGGTTGGCAGCGGGTGGCTGACCAGCTGTTTGCCTTCGTCGCTGGTAATCAGGAAGCCCCCCCCGGCGGCGGACTGTTGAGGGCCGCGGCGGCCTGACGTGTTTCCTGATAGACGAATGACGAGGTTGCCGATTTGGTCAGGTTTTCCAGCGATTCGGCACTGACCGGCCGTAGCAGTACGTTAACGCCGTTCAGCGCGCCGGAGCGTGCGCGTTTCACCAGACTGCTCCAGTTTTTGGGCGTTACCCAGGTTAACCAGCGCGTTCTTTAAGCGGCCACATTCGTTATTTTCCGAGCACAAGTCCTGCGTTTTCAAAACAATATCGGAAAAATCATCCAGCAGGATCATGCCGGACTTTTCGATGGCGCTGGCCAGTTGCGGGTTGATTTTCTGGTCGGTGCCGCTTGGGTGTAACTGACTGTTGACCGTTGCCAGCAGCGCCGAAGCTTTATCGATAATGTCAGATTCTGGCTGAGGCAACGGGGCCGCGGTGTTCCAGTAAATACCCGAACAGTCGAACGGCATAAAGCCGGTGGACGGCGTGTTGATCGGCGTTGGCGGCACATAGCACATGCCGTTGCCCTGAATGCGCAGGGTATCGCCGATATGCAACGGTATGGCCTCCAGGGCCTGGACGGTGCTGACATCGGTTTTTTGTGCGCCTTGCAGCCAGGCTACGCTCCAGTTTCAGCGGCAGGCTGAGCGGCACGTAGGTGATCAGCAGCAGCAATACCAGCAGCGAACTTGCCATCCAGCATGGCGTTCTTGGCCCCATTGTTGCAGCGGGAAGTGTTTCACTTCATCGTGCAGGGACAGGTAACGCCCCTGGCGCACCACCTGACGGTTTAAATAAATGTCGACGTCAGTGGTCTTGCCCAGATCGGCGCCAATGAATGGCTGCCAGTGCGGTGGATAAATCAGGTCAATGATGCCGAGAGAAATATTGCTGATCTGACCCTGATTGGATTCACCAAACAATCCCCAGCGCTTTGGCGTACCGCGCAGGCTGTGCACTTCGTTCAGTTCGTGCTCGGCAGGGCGTCGTAGCAGGTTCCAGCATCCCCAGGCAATCATCAGTGCCGCGACAAAAATCATCCACGGGATCACCAGTACCGGGCTTATCAGGCTAAAGAACAACAGCAGCAGGGCGGCAGAAATGATGCCGGCCTCCTTGATGCCGTTCGGGCGATGCAGCATATGCTCTTCGGGCGTTTCCTTGCGGATGTTGAGCAGTTCGACGTGTTCGCTTTCTTCCTTGCGGATCGATGCGTTACGCGCCGGCGTCGCGCTGACCGTCGGCGGCTGCGGCCGATCGTGGATATGGTCAAGCAGCGAATGGCCGTTAAGCGAGATCACCAGCGGCAGGGTTTGCGTCTTGATGAGTTCAACGTGGTTGTCGGCACTGATGTACTGTTCCCAGAACGGTGGCAAATGCACCTCTTCGGAATCCAGATAATAGCGCCACTTGTTGGGTTCATCGCTGGCGAGGCCATAGCGGGTAATGGCATGGGTGATCGGGTAAACGTTATCGCTTTGCGGCGTCAGCGCCAGCTTGGCGGAGGACAACGCCGAACTGCTGGGCAATAATTTATTGCCCAGGCGATTTTGCTGGCCGAGATAATGTTCGACAGCCGCGCGCTCTTCCGTCGTCAGTTTACGGTGCGTGGGCTTGATAAATGGCAGTGAACGCGCTAATACCGGCCGGTTGCGTGCCCTGAACCAAAAATACAGGCCGGCGGCAATCAGGCAGGCCAAGCACTAAGGCCAATATCAACACTATTGTGCTCATGCTATCCCCATCTTATGCCGTGAACCTCACCAACCAGAATAAAAGTTGCATATTTATAGGCAATAATTATCCGCTAAGCATCCAATACATCGGCAGGCTTTGAAATTGCGGTGAAAAAATATGCCAGCCTCCCATAATGCTAGCAATCGGCATGCAGTGCTAATATCGGCATTATCCTATTTTATCATGCTTTGTTTACTGAATTAGCGCAAAAAAACCGCTGGCGCTGGCGGCGCTTGTTAAAAAAAAGTAAATTACAGACGGTGCGCGTTGCGGCCAAGGTTCTCATTAACGCACAATGTGATCAAGATCGAATCGGGGTGAGCGTTTAAACCGGCCGAAGCAGCCCCACGGCGCCCACCATTATCCTGGTTGACTGCGGGCTACGCCAAGACGATGGGGCTAGCCGCGTCAACCAATTTGAGGCCATCATGGATAAACACCTGCAAAAACCCAACATCCTGAAAGTAGAAACGGTCGCGCGTTCGCGTTTATTTCACGTAGAGTCGGTCGATCTGGAGTTCAGTAACGGTGTGCGGCGGGTGTATGAGCGCATGCGGCCCTCCGATCGCGAAGCGGTGATGATTGTGCCGGTCATCGGCGACGATCTGTTGCTGATCCGCGAATATGCCGTCGGCACCGAATCTTACGAACTGGGCTTTCCGAAGGGGCTTATCGATCCGGGTGAAGGCGTGTTGGAAGCGGCCAACCGCGAACTGATGGAAGAGGTGGGCTACGGCGCTGAGCGCTTTGATTTTCTCAGCAAACTGACGATGGCGCCGTCGTACTTTTCCAGCAAAATGAACATCGTGCTGGCGCACGATCTTTACCCGCAACGTCTGGAGGGCGACGAGCCGGAACCGTTGCCGCAGGTGCGCTGGCCAATTGCCAATATGATGGCGCTGCTGGCGGAGCCGGATTTTCGCGAGGCGCGCAACGTTAGCGCGCTGTTCCTGACCGAGGCGTTTTTGCGCGGCTCACGCTGAGGCTGGTATGCACAATGCGGGCTCGCTGTTCGTCGAGACAAAGAAAAAGGGCCAGATGATTCTGGCCCTTTTGGTTTAGAACAGTTCGTGGCTCTCGCCGCCGGCATCCATTAGCGTGGTGCCGGCGTCGTATGTGGGGTACTCGGTCGGCTGGGTGCCTTCAATGAAATACTCGGACCGGCTGCCCGCGCCGCCTTTCGACAGCTTGCCGGTAGCCTTGTCGATGGTGACGCTGATAATGCCCGGTGGCGGAGTAACCTTCTGCTCCGGGATACCGTCCAACGCGACTTTCATAAATTCGTCCCAGGCCGGTTGCGCACTCTTCGCGCCGCCTTCGCCGCCGGAGACCTGATCGTCAATCGCCCCTGACGCCGTGGAACGGCCGAGATCGCGGCGATGATCGTCAAAGCCAATCCATACGGTGGTCACGGTGTCCGGGCCGTAGCCGGAGAACCAGGCGTCTTTCGAACTGTTGGTGGTACCGGTCTTGCCGCCGATGTCATGACGTTTCAGATCGCGACCGGCACGCCAGCCGGTGCCCATCCAGCCCGGCTCGCCATAGATGTTGCTGTTCAGCGCATCGTGGATCAGGAAGGCCAGCGGGGTGCTGATGACGTGCGGCGCATACTGCTGATCGCCGTCCTGCAATACCTGGGCCGGGGTCACCTGCTCCAGTTTTGGCATTGGCACGCCGGCATTGTTGCCTTCCTGCGATACCGCCACATTCTCGACGTTATCGTCAGACAATACCGCAGAGCGATGGGTATCACCGTAAATCACCGGCAGGTTGCAGCTGTTGCACACCACTTTCGGTTTTGGTTTCGAAGATGGTATTGCCGGTTTCGTCGTCAATGCGCGTAATGAAATACGGGTCGACCAGATAACCGCCGTTGGCCAGTACCGCATAGCCGCGGACCAGTTGCATTGGGGTGAACGACGCCGAACCGAGCGCCAGCGACTCCGAATGCACGATATTCTGCGCCGGGAAGCCGAAACGTTGCAGATATTCTGCAGCGTAGTCGACGCCCATGGCGCGCATGGCGCGAACCATGACCACGTTCTTCGACTGCCCCAGCCCTTGACGCAGGCGGATTGGCCCGACATAGGTCGGCGGCGAGTTCTTCGGACGCCATTCGGTGCCGGAACCGGCATCCCAACGGGTGACCGGCAGGTCGTTAAGAATGGTGGCCAGCGTCAGCCCCTTGTCCATCGCCGCGGTATACAGGAACGGCTTGATATTGGAGCCCACCTGACGCAGCGCCTGGGTTGCGCGGTTGAACTTGCTCTGATTGAAGTCGAAACCGCCGACCAGTGCTTTCACCGCGCCGTCATGCGGATTGAGCGAAACCAGCGACGAGTTGACATCCGGGACCTGCGACAGCCACCAGGCATCGTCCACTTTACGCACCCACACTTGCTGGCCGGCCTGAACCACATCGGTAACGCGTTTCGGTGTCGGCCCCTGCTGCGTGTCGGACTTGTATGGGCGTGCCCAGCGCATGCCGGCCATCGGCAAGGCGATGCTGCTGCCGTCGGCCAGTAGGGGCGGTCGCCTGTTCGGCGTCGGCCTGGGTGATCACCGCCGGCGCCAGCGGGCCATAGTTCGGCAGGTTCTTCAGCGAATCAACGATCTGCTTCTGATCCCAGGCGGCTTCGCCCACTTTCCACAGCACGTTGGATGGGCCGCGATAACCGTGGCGCATATCATAAGCCAGCACGTTGTCGCGCACCGATTTCTGTGCGGCCAACTGCAATTTTTTGGTGATGGTGGTGTAAACCTTATAGCCATCGGTATAGGCGTTCTCACCGTAACGCTTGATCATCTCCTGGCGCACCATTTCGGCCAGATACGGCGCTGAGAAGCTGATCTGCGGTGCATGGTAATTGGCAACCAGCGTTTCGCTGCGCGCCTGATCGTACTGCGCCTGGGTGATGTAATGCTCGTCCAGCATACGCGACAGCACGACATTGCGGCGCGCTACGGCACGATCGTGCGAATACAGCGGATTAAAGGTCGACGGCGCCTTGGGCAGGCCGGCGATGGTGGCCATTTCGCTTAGGCTGAGCTGGCTGACGTCTTTGCCGAAATAGACCTGTGCGGCGGCGCCCACGCCGTAGGCACGGTAACCCAGATAAATCTTGTTCAGATACAACTCAAGAATTTCATCTTTCGACAGCATCTGCTCGATGCGTACCGCCAGGAAGGCTTCCTTGATCTTGCGCGTCAGGGTGCGCTCCGGGCTCAAGAAAAAGTTTCTCGCCAGTTGCTGGGTGATGGTACTCGCACCCCTGTGAGGCATGGCCGGAAACCAGGGCAATGGAGGCCGCGCGGAAGATACCTACCGGATCGACGCCATGGTGCTCATAGAAGCGGCTGTCTTCGGTAGCGATAAACGCATGCACCATCACCGGCGGGATTTGCGCCAGTTTAAGCGGGATACGGCGTTTTTCACCGTATTGGGCGATCAGTTCGCCATCGGCACTGTAAACCTGCATCGGGATTTGCAGCCGAACATCTTTCAGCGTTGCTACGTCGGGCAGCTGTGGCTCGACATATTTGTACAAGCCAAAAATCGAGGCTGCTCCCAGCACGATGCAACACACTGCAAGGATTAAAAAATACTTTACGAACTTCACCTGAGATTTCCCATTTTCATGTCATTTGGGCAGTTTATAAACAACCGCGCGGTAGTATAAAGGCAAGCCTGCGACATGGATATGTTCTTTTATCATCTTGCTGTATGGAGGCTGGTCAAAATATGTTCTCACAAGCATGGACGGTGGGGCTCGATATACAAAGCAGCAGCGTGCGCGCGCTGGCGGCACAGCGGCGTCGCGGCGGTTGGCAACTGCGTCATTGGTGGCAACAAAGCTTGCCACGGCCGATCCTGCGTGACGGTTATCTGGATCAATCCGAAAGTTTAGTTCCGGTGTTACGACAATGGCGTAGCCGTTTGCCGAGACATATTTCCTTACGCATTGCCTTGCCGGTGCAACGTGTTTTGCAACAACAGATCCCCATGCCCGATAGCCGTTTACAGGCGTCGGCACGCAACGATTATGTCACCAGCCAGGGGCTGAAACAGTTTCCGCTCGACGGTCAGACACTGGTGCTCGACTACCGTGCGCCGTCGGCTCAGTCGGCAACGCTGCTGTTGACCGCCGCGCGTCAACAGGAGCTGCAGCAGTGGTTGCACTGCCTGCAACAGGCCGATCTGCATCCTCAGGTGGTGGACATCACCCCTTGCGCCCTGTTGTCGATGGCGGCCCAGGCCGGGTTGGCGCCGCAGGCCGCGCTGCTGCATCGGCTGGACGATCAATGGCTATGGGCAGCGCCACGCAGCGAGGCGTTTGCCTGTGGTTTGCTGCCGGTGGATAACAAGGCCGATGTGGCGCAGGCGTTGCGGGCGGTACGCGCTGCCTGTCCGTCGCTGGGTGACAAGGAAATCTATTACAGCAGCGTGTTTGAAGAACCATTGCCGGACGGCGCGCTGCGCTGGTCGCCGTTAAGCGCCTTCAGCCACTTGCAGCCGCCGCTGCCTGCCTGGCCACAGGCCTTCGTTCTGGCCGGCGGGCTGGCGTTACGTGCGGAGGATGGCTGATGTATCAAGTGAATCTGTTGCCCTGGCGTGAGCGTGTGCTGCGGCGGCGCGGCATGTTCTGGTTGCGCCTGTTGATGCTACACCTGATGGTGGCATTGACCATCCCGGCGCTGATGTTGGGTGGCTTGCGTTATCAGCAGCAGCAACTGCGCGACACGCTGCAAGGGCGGGAACGGCAGTATGACGAGCTGGCGCAGCGCTACCGGCAAACCCAGGCGGCGCTGGCGCAATGGACGCAGTTGACCGCACTGGATGCACAGCGTCGACGCAATCAAACGCATAACCAACGTTATCCCCGACTGTTGCGGCAGTTGGCGGAGGCGTTACCGCAGCCACTGTGGCTGGTGGCGCTGGAGGAACACCACCAGCGTGTAACCTTGCGCGGCCTAAGTCCACATTACCCGGCGATAGTCGAACTGACGCACAATTTAACGGCGCAGGCGCTATTGCCGGGCCATCGGTTGGCCGAGGTGATCCAGCGGCAGGACGGTTTGCTGACCTTTGTCCTGACGGCGCCGTGGGGAGATGATGAATAAATCCCTGCCGTCCTGGTTGACGCCGTGGCTGAGTCGTCCGGCCTGGCAACTGCTGGCCGGACAGTGGCTGTTGCTGACGGGGCTGACGTCGTTACCCTGCGCGCTGTGGGTGCAGGCCGAATGGCAGCAGCACGTGCGGCTGCAATCCGAAATGCGACAGCAGGCGGTAAGTATCGACCAACTGCAACAGCAACTGTCGCAGCAGCCTGCGCTGTATGAACTGCAACGGCGGCTGGCCGTGCGGGCGGCACAACCGGCCGATGGCGACCTGTCGTCCAGCCTGCAACAGGCCGGCGTAGTGCTACTGCGCTGGCAGCAGCAACCGTCATTGCGGCAAACGCTGAACATGCGGGGTAGATTACGCTGGCCTGCTGCGCGTATTGAACGCATTGCCCACGACCTTGCGCATTGAGCGTCTGGGGGTAGATGCGCGGGCGGAGGGGCTGGTTGCCGAGTTGGTGCTGCAGGCGCGAGGCGACGATGACGACGCGAGTTAACTGGCTATGGCTGCTGCTGTCGCCTGCGTTATGGGCTGAACCGGCACGCAATCCCTTTCAGCCGCCGTTGTTGGCGCCATGCAGTGCGCCCTCGCTATCGCCGGCCGGCTGGCAGTTGAAGGGCATCGTCGGGCAACCGGCGCGGCGTCATGGCTGGGTATTAACGCCGAACGGGCAGTGGCTGCGGCTGATCGCGCAGCAAACGGTGTTGGCTGACGGTTGGCGGGTGGGGGCGATTTCAGCTCGGATGCTGGTATTGCATGCCATCGCCAACGACCCGCTTTGCCCGCCGGCAGCCGACGACCTCAGGTTGACGCTGGATAACCATAAGGAAGAAAAATGAAGGGATGCAAAGCTGCGGTGCTGCTGTTGTGGAGCGCTGCTACAGCGACGAGCGCCATGGCGCAGGACGACAAACCGATTTCACTGGCGTTCCACGATACGCCCGCCACGGTGGTCTTGCAGGCGCTGGCGGATTATCAGGGGTTGAACCTGGTTGCGGCGGCGGGCATCGGCGGCAATGTGACGCTGCAGCTGGACAACGTGCCATGGCGGCAGGCGCTGGCGCTGATCTTGCGTATTGGCAAACTGTCGATGACCCAGGACGGTTCGGTGATGATGGTGGTTGCGCAGCCGGATGAACAGCAACGACAGGCATTGGCACGTCAGCAACCGTTACAGGCGTTGACGCTGGCGTTGCAGCACGCCGATGCCGAGACCATCGCTGCAAGTTTGCAGGCTCAGCGCGGCACCCTGCTGAGCGAGCGTGGCAGCGTGGTGGTGGATAAACGCACCAATGCCCTGATGATCCGCGATGCTGCACCGGCGCTGTCGGCGTTGCAGGGCTGGCTGCGCGAGCTGGATAAACCGCTGGAGCAGGTGCAATTGGCGGCGCACATTGTCACCATCAGCCGTGAAGACTTACGCGAACTTGGCGTTCGCTGGGGATTGACGGCAGATCAGCGGGCGGCCAAACGCCTGCGTATCGACAATTTCAGCGTCGGTCTGCCGCTGGAACGCAGCGCGATAAACGTCGGTTTTCATCTGGCGCGCGTCAGTGGGCGCCTGTTGGATCTGGAACTGATGGCGCTGGAGCAGGAAAACGCGGTGGAGATCATCGCCAGCCCACGCTTGCTGACGGCCAATCAGCAGACCGCCAGCATCAAACAGGGGACGGAAATTCCCTATGAAGTGTCCAGCGGTGCCAGTGGAGCCACCGCGATACAGTTTCGGGAGGCGGTGCTGGGCATGGAGGTGACGCCCAGAATTTTACCCAACGGCCTGATCACCCTGACGCTGCATATCAGCCAGAACATGCCCGGCCGTGCCGTTCGGCAGGGCAGCGGTGAAGCGCTGGCGATCGACAAGCAGGAAATAAAAACCCAGGTGACGGTGAAAAACGGCGAAACCGTGGTATTGGGCGGTATCTTCCAGCGGCAACGCAGCCATGGCGCCGATAAGGTGCCGGGGCTGGGGGATGTGCCGCTGCTGGGATCGTTATTCAAACAAAGCAGCAAACAGCACAAAAAGCGCGAGTTAGTGATATTCATCACACCAACCCTGATTAAGGTCTGAACAGGTGGACACTCGCCGGACGAAAATCTGCTGAAGTTGATGAGCAGATGCACTTTTTTGTCATCTTGAGGGCATCTGCGTTTGACGCTGCGACCGATTTAGCTTACAAGGGTTACCGAATTGAGCTCCGAGGTTTTTTTGTTAACGCCAAGACGCCGCTAAAAACGTATGGTTTCCCTCCTGCGGCGTAGATATACCCAATAGATTTCAAGTTGCATCACGGCGGCAACTGAACGAATCCCGCGCAAACCGGGGTGAGTAAGGCAGTCAACGGCAGGCTTGCTTGAAAGATACGGGGTAGGGCGATTTATTCGGTTGCCAAACTACCAAGAGTGTTGAGATAATTTTTTGTCTGATCTCGCACTATCGCTCATGAGGTTTCAGTTTAGGTCCCGCCGCTGATTTGATTGGCGGGGCGGGTTAACATTAACGAATAGTCTTAGTAATACCGAAAAACATGGCAGAGAAACGCAATATCTTTCTGGTTGGGCCTATGGGTGCCGGCAAAAGCACTATTGGCCGTCAGTTAGCTCAGCAACTCAATATGGAGTTTTTCGACTCCGATCAAGAAATTGAGCGACGTACCGGAGCTGACGTGGGCTGGGTATTCGACGTGGAAGGCGAAGAAGGTTTCCGCGATCGTGAAGAAAAAGTCATTAATGAACTGACGGAAAAGCAAGGGATCGTGCTGGCTACCGGCGGTGGATCGGTTAAATCGCGTGAAACGCGTAACCGTCTGTCGGCGCGTGGCGTCGTTGTCTACTTGGAAACTACCATCGAGAAGCAATTGGCCCGTACCCAGCGTGATAAAAAGCGTCCGCTGCTACAGGTTGATTCGCCTCCGCGCGAAGTGCTGGAAGCACTGGCCAAAGAACGTAACCCGTTGTACGAAGAAATTGCCGATGTGACTATCCGCACCGACGATCAAAGCGCTAAAGTAGTTGCCAACCAGATCATCAACATGCTGGAAAGCAACTGATTGCGGTTTCCGTGTTCGGCTTTGGGCAGAGGCGGAAGACTGATTGTGTTTCCCCTAACGTGGGGATAAACCACCACCACAATGAGAACTGAGCGCGACATGGAGAGAATTACTGTAACGCTTGGGGAGCGAAGCTACCCGATTACCATTGCTGCCGGATTGTTTGACGATCCGGCTTCTTTTATGCCGCTGAAGGCGGGTGAACAGGTGATGCTGGTCACCAACCAAACGCTGGCACCGCTGTATCTGGACGCTGTTCGGAAGGTGCTGGAGCAAGGCGGCGTGGTGGTGGATCAGGTGATTTTGCCTGATGGCGAACAGTATAAATCCCTGACCGTGCTGGATCAGGTGTTCTCGGCGCTGCTCGAAAAACCACACGGCCGTGATACCACGCTGATCGCCCTGGGCGGCGGCGTGATCGGTGACCTGACTGGATTTGCTGCCGCGTGTTACCAACGCGGCGTGCGGTTCATTCAGGTGCCTACCACCCTGCTTTCGCAGGTGGATTCTTCCGTTGGCGGCAAAACCGCCGTCAACCATCCGCTCGGCAAAAACATGATCGGCGCATTCTATCAACCCGCTTCGGTGGTGATTGATCTGGACTGCCTGAAGACGCTGCCGGCGCGTGAACTCTCCTCCGGTCTGGCCGAAGTAATCAAATACGGCATTATTCTCGACGCGAATTTCTTTACCTGGCTGGAAAACAACATCGGCAAGCTGGTGGCGCTGGATATGCAGGCGCTGGCGTACTGCATTCGTCGCTGCTGTGAGCTGAAAGCCGAGGTGGTCGCTGCCGATGAACGAGAAAGCGGGCTGCGCGCTTTGCTGAATCTGGGCCATACTTACGGCCATGCCATCGAGGCTGAAATGGGCTATGGCGTCTGGCTGCACGGCGAAGCCGTTGCCGCCGGCATGATGATGGCGGCCTATACCGCACATCGTCTTGGCCAGTTTTCCGCCGACGACATCGCACGCGTTCGTCAACTGCTGTTACGCGCCGGCCTGCCGGTGAACGGGCCGCAGGAAATGGCGCCGGCAGCCTATTTACCGCATATGATGCGTGATAAAAAAGTACTAGCCGGCGAACTGCGACTGGTATTGCCGACGGCGATCGGCGCGGCGGAAGTTCGCAGCGGCGTGTCGCACGAGCAGGTACTGGCGTCGATCGCCGATTGCCTGCCTGACTAACCGGCAAGGCAGTTGCCAGCTAACGGCTATATTAATAACGAGCGAACGGGGTCATCCCGTGAGTCATGATTTGGGTTAATCGGTTTGCCTCACCGCAGATGACGGTGGCAGGCCTTTGCCTCTAGTGGGAGGGTTTCAGATGGATGAGTTTAAACCGGAAGACGATCTCAGACCTGACAGCAGCGATCGTCGTCCTGCACGTTCGCGCAAGCCAGCTCCGGGGCCGCGTTTTGCCGTTTCACGTCAGCACATGATGATTGGCATCGGCATTTTGGTGCTGCTGTTGCTGATCATCGGCATCGGTTCGGCGCTGAAGGCACCCACCAAGCATGAGGCTGCCCAGCAGGGCACCCAGCCGGGAGCGGCACGTGATATCAATCTGGCGGGCTCTTCGTCGCTGACGGCGAATAATCAGGGTGTGCCGGGTGGCACCAACGATGCCAACGATGCCAACGGCGTCAACCTTTCAACGCCGCAGCAGCAAACGCAGCAGCCGCAAAACATCAGCGTTCCGCCGATTTCTGCTACGCCAACCGAAGCACAGCAGCAACCACCGCAGGGTGGCGCGCAGCAGCGCGTAGAGCTGCCGGGCAACATGGCTGATGCCCTGTCGTCGCAGCAAGGCCAGGTCGATGCTGCAACCCAGGGGGCCAACGGTGCGGTGTCCAGTTTGCCGACGGCACCGGCGACGGTGATGGGTGGCGCAGCGCCGGGGGAAACTACCCGTCCGGTACAAGGCCACACGCCGGCACAAACGCATAAGACACCGGCGAAAACCGCCAGCAAACCGGCAACCGCCAACCAGCATAAAACAACGCCACCGGCATCGAGCAAACCTGCTGCGACCAGCGGCAACGGTGGCGCCATCGCCTCTGCGCCGGGCGGTCACTATACGCTGCAGCTGAGCAGTGCCTCCCGTTCCGATACGCTGAACGCCTATGCCAAGCAGCAAAAGCTGCCGCATTATTTCGTCTACGAAACCAGGCGTAACGGCAAGCAGTGGTTTGTGTTGGTCAGCGGCAACTATGCGTCTTCCGCTGAGGCAAAACGGGCGATAGCCACGCTGCCGGCAGATGTGCAGGCGAAAAAACCCTGGGTCCGCTCGGTACGTCAGGTACAGCAGGATCTGAAAAAGTAACCCGACAGATTTCAAGTGACGGCCAGGCAGCCGGACGAGAGCGACAGGGGCGTAGTGCGCTACGCCCCGCCGACTCGCCGCGCCAGCCGGTTGAAATTGGCGGGGTGTAGGCCCTGAATGACTGGCCATGGCATCAAGGCGGCAGCTAAACGCATTCCGATCAGCTTACACGGTAAAGGATTCGGAGCAGTGTGTGCAGCCAGCCCAGATGCGGCTTCAGGTATGACGGGCGTAAATCATTTTAATTTGTGCGCTGATGTGCTGTCTGAAACAGAGTACAATCCGCCGCTCTGAATTGTATAAGTAGCTAACTGACGGCATGAAGAAAAACCGCGCTTTTTTAAAATGGGCTGGTGGAAAATACCCGCTGGTTGACGAGATCCGTCGTCATCTGCCGGCGGGCGACTGCTTAATCGAGCCCTTCGTGGGTGCGGGTTCAGTCTTTCTGAACACGGAATACGACGCCTATATTCTCGCCGACATCAACAGCGATCTTATCAACCTGTATAATATCGTTAAACTGCGTACGGATGACTTCGTGCGTGATGCCCGCACTCTGTTCACCGATGAATTCAATAACTCAGACCAGTTTTACCTGCTGCGCGAAGAGTTCAATACTAGCCAGGACGCTTACCGTCGGGCGCTGCTGTTTCTCTATCTGAATCGCCACTGTTACAACGGCCTGTGTCGTTACAATCTGCGTGGTGAATTCAACGTGCCGTTTGGCCGCTACAAAAAGCCTTACTTCCCCGAGGAAGAACTGTACTGGTTCGCTGAAAAATCACGCAATGCCACTTTTGTCTGTGAGCATTACCGCGATACCATGTTGAAAGCGTCCAGCGGTGCGGTGGTGTACTGCGATCCGCCGTACGCGCCGCTGTCGGCCACGGCGAACTTTACCGCCTACCACACCAACAGTTTCAGCCTTGCCGATCAGCAGGGACTGGCGCAGATAGCGCATCAGTTGTCGGTGGAAAGCCGGGTGCCGGTATTGATCTCCAATCACGATACCGAATTGACCCGTGACTGGTATCAGCACGCCTCACTGTATGTGGTGAAGGCGCGTCGTACCATCAGCCGCAATATTTTGGGCCGTAGCAAGGTCAACGAGCTTTTGGCGCTGTATCGCTAAGCCGGGAACAGGCAGGCACCCCGGCGTATAATAATTACCCCTACGTTTGGAGAAGCGGATGAAAAAGTTTTTGATTGCCCCGTCCATTCTGTCGGCAGATTTTGCCCGGTTAGGTGAGGACACGGCCAACGTGCTGACAGCAGGCGCCGATGTGGTGCATTTCGACGTGATGGACAACCATTACGTGCCCAACCTGACTATCGGCCCGATGGTGTGTCAGGCGCTGCGCAATTACGGTATCACCGCGCCGATTGACGTACACCTGATGGTGAAGCCGGTTGACCGTATCATCCCGGATTTTGCCAAGGCCGGTGCCAGCTACATCTCTTTCCACCCTGAAGCCTCTGAACACGTCGATCGCACCATTCAATTGATCAAAGAGCACGGCTGCAAGGCCGGGCTGGTCTTCAACCCGGCGACCCCGTTGAGCTATCTGGATTACGTGATGGATAAAATCGACGTGATCCTGCTGATGTCGGTCAACCCGGGCTTCGGCGGCCAATCGTTCATTCACGGCACGCTCGACAAGCTGCGTCAGGTTCGTAAGCTGATCGACGACAGCGGTCGTGATATCCGTCTGGAAGTCGACGGCGGGGTCAAGGTGGATAATATCGCGGAAATCGCCGCCGCAGGCGCTGACATGTTTGTCGCCGGCTCGGCGATTTTCGGCAAGCCAGATTACCGTGCAGTGATCGACGAGATGCGCAGCGAGTTGGCGAAGGTGACGCATGGCTGATTTTTCGGCCATTCGCGGTCTGGCTTTTGATCTCGATGGTACGCTGGTGGACAGCGCACCGGGCCTGGCTGCCGCCATTGACATGGCGTTGCTGGAGTTGGGCTGTTCACCGGCCGGCGAGGCTCGCGTAGGCACCTGGATTGGCAATGGCGCCGACGTGCTGGTGCAACGCGCTCTGCGCTGGGCGGAACGTGACGCCAATCCGGAGCTCGACCAACAAATGCGCGCCCGCTTCGATCATTTTTATGCACAAACCGTCAGCAGCGGCAGCCGCCTGTTCCCGCAGGTGCAGTCCACGCTGGCGCAGTTGGCGGCCGCGGGTTACCCGATGGCGTTGGTGACCAACAAGCCGACGCCGTTTGTTGCCCCGCTATTGCAGACGCTAGGGATCTTTGACTATTTTTCGCTGATTATCGGCGGCGATGATGTTATCGAGAAAAAACCGCACCCGGCGCCGTTGTATCTGGTGCTCGGCAAGCTTGGCCTGCATGCCAGTCAACTGCTGTTCGTCGGTGATTCGCGCAATGATATTCAGGCGGCACAGGCGGCAGGTTGCCCGAGCGTTGGCCTGACTTACGGTTATAACTACGGTGAAGCGATTGCCCTGAGTCATCCAGATCGGGTGTTGGAGCGCTTTGCCGATTTGTTGCCCGCCCTTGGGCTGTCATCTTTAGAGAATCAGGAAATGTAAACATGAGTAAGCCCATCGTATTTAGCGGCGCACAGCCGTCCGGCGAACTGACCATTGGCAACTACATGGGTGCACTGCGTCAGTGGGTACATTTGCAGGACGATTACGACTGCATATACTGCATCGTTGATTTGCATGCGATTACCGTGCGTCAGGACGCGGAAACCCTGCGCAAGGCCACGCTGGATACGCTGGCGCTGTATCTGGCCTGCGGCATCGATCCGAACAAGAGCACCATCTTTGTGCAGTCGCACGTGCCGGAACACACCCAGTTGAGCTGGGCGCTGAACTGCTACACCTATTTCGGCGAACTGAGTCGCATGACCCAGTTCAAGGACAAGTCCAGCCGCTATGCAGAGAACATCAACGCCGGCCTGTTCAGCTATCCGGTATTGATGGCGGCGGACATCCTGCTGTATCAAACCAATCAGGTACCGGTGGGTGAGGATCAGAAACAGCACCTGGAGCTGAGCCGTGACGTGGCCTCCCGCTTCAACGCGCTGTACGGCGAGATCTTTAAGGTCCCTGAGCCGTTTATTCCCAAGTCCGGCGCGCGCGTGATGTCGTTGCAGGAACCGACCAAGAAAATGTCCAAGTCGGACGATAACCGCAACAATGTGATCGGCCTGCTGGAAGATCCGAAAGCGGTGACCAAAAAGATCAAACGTGCGATGACCGACTCCGATGAGCCGCCGGTTATTCGTTACGACGTGGCGAACAAGGCCGGGGTATCCAATCTGCTGGATATTCTGTCAGGCGTCACCGGCAAGCCTATCGCAGAGCTGGAAGCCGAGTTTGAAGGGCAAATGTACGGCCACCTGAAAGGGGCGGTTGCCGACGCGGTTTCCGGCATGCTGAGCGAGTTGCAGGTGCGTTACCATCAGTTCCGTAACGACGAAGCCTATCTGCAACAGGTGATGCGTGACGGTGCGGCCAAGGCGCGTGCACGGGCGCAGGAAACGCTGAGCAAGGTCTATCAGGCCATCGGCTTTGTGACACAGCCGTAAGCGTGACGTTACC
Source organism: Serratia odorifera (assembly GCF_900635445.1). Taxonomy (NCBI): domain Bacteria; kingdom Pseudomonadati; phylum Pseudomonadota; class Gammaproteobacteria; order Enterobacterales; family Yersiniaceae; genus Serratia; species Serratia odorifera. The sequence continues at coordinate 1,204,018 of NZ_LR134117.1, read as the reverse complement.
GCCGGGCGCGGCTGCCGCGCTCTGTGTATCAGGCCGGGCTTGCCCGGCCTTTTGTTATGCCATTTTTGCCAGATCCGGCGCGGCGCTGTGGCTGGCGAACCAGTTCAATTTGCTGCGCAGACTCACCACGCTGCCGACGATAATCAGGCTTGGACTGGCGGCCTGCTGTGCCAATAATGCCAACTGGGCCAGTTCTCCTTCGATAACCCGCTGACGGCAAGAGGTGCCGTTTTCCACCAGCGCGACCGGCGTTGTAGCGGCCATGCCGTGTGCCTGCAATTGGCATTGGATTTCAGCTGCCTGCGTCAATCCCATGTAAAATACCAGCGTCTGCCGGTCTGCGGCCAGCGTTGCCCAGTCCAGGCCGCCATCGGCCTTGGCGTGGCCGGTTACCAGCCGGACGCTTTGCGCATGGTCGCGGTGGGTGAGGGGAATGCCGCTGTAGGCTGAACAGCCCGATGCGGCGGTAATGCCGGGCACTACCGAGAACGGAATACCGCCATCGGCCAGCGTTTCCAATTCCTCGCCGCCGCGGCCGAAGATAAACGGATCGCCACCTTTCAGCCGAACAACGCGTTTGCCACGCTGCGCTTGTTCAAGCAGGATGCGGTTGATCTGCTCCTGCGGTACGCAATGCTGTCCGGCGCGCTTGCCAACGAAAATGCGTTCGGCGTCGCGCCGTACCAATGCCATCACTTCGTCGGACACCAGTCGGTCATACACCACCACATCGGCCTGCTGCATTTGCTGCAGACCTTTTAGCGTCAGCAGGCCGGCATCACCGGGTCCGGCGCCCACCAGCACCACTTCACCGCGCGCGCGCTGCGGCGTGTCGAATAGCTCTTCGGTCTGCTGCGCCGCCAGCGCGGCATCGTTGTTGGCCAGCGATTGTGCCAGACGATGGTGGCTGAACAGTCTTTCCCAAAAACGGCGGCGATCGGCCGGATCGGCAAAGTGCTGTTTCACGCGCTGGCGCAGGGCTCCGCCCCAATGCGCCAGGCGGCCGAGATGCTGTGGCAGCATCGCCTCGAGTTTTTCTCGCAGCAGGCGTGCCAGCACCGGCGCTTTACCACCGGAGGAGACGGCAACCATGATCGGCGACCGGTCGATAATCGACGGCATAATGAAACTGGCACGTTTCGGATCGTCCACCACATTGCAGAAAACCCGTTGCTGATTGGCGCACTGATAGACCAGGGCGGTTGACTTCCACGCGGTCCGTAGCGGCGATCGCCAGCCATTTTCCCACCAGCAAATCAGCGTTGAATTCCCCAACCACCAGCGTCAGCCGGCCTTCAGTGGCCCATTGCCGAAATTGCGGATTGAATTGGCTGGCGTTGACGGTCAGCGCTGCGCCGGCATCCAGCAACAGACGCGCTTTACGCTCGGCGACTTCACCGCCGCCCACCCAGCAGGCAAGCCTTGTGTTGCAGTTGGCAAAATATCGGTAGGTAATCCATCAGCAATCCTCAGGGAAGGCGACAAAAGGGGGCGCCAGACCCCCGATATTACGCGGTTTGACGTGCGTTGGCGCTCTCGGCCTGCGGGCGCTGGGCGCGCGGCGTGGCGTACCAATAGCCGAGGCCCATGAATACGGCGCCGGAAACCGTATTGCCCAGTGTCACCCACAGCAGGTTGTGGCCGATGCCGCCCAGCGTATAGGCATCGCCGTGCTGACCAAACCAGGAAAGGGCGAACAGCGTCATGTTGGCGACCGAGTGCTCATAGCCGGAGGCGATGAAGGCCAGCAGACACCACCAGATGGCAATGAATTTTGCTGCGCCTTCAACGCGCAGCGCCATCCAGATCGCCAGACACACCAGCCAGTTACACAGTACGCCCTTGAAGAACAGTACGCTCGCCGGCGCGGTGGTTTTCGCCAGCGCTACGCTATGTACCAGGCTGGTATCCACCGGCAGCAGGCTGCCACCGCCGTAATAATACATCAACGCCACCAACACCGAGCCAAGCAGGTTACCCAGCCAGGTCTGCGGTAACACCGCCCCACATTTGGCTATGGGCTGATGGTGCCGGCCTTGACGCCGAGCGTCAGAAACATGGTGTGGCCGGTGAACAGCTCTGAACCGGCAATGATCACCAGCGTCAGCGCGATGCCGAAGGTGGCACCCATCACCAGCGGCCGAATCGACGGATCCACCAGATTGCCCAGGGTAAAAATCAGAATGATGCCGAGGCCGACGTAGGCGCCGGCCATCGCCGAACCGATCCAGAATCCGAGCGGGCTCTCTTTCGCCAGTTTGACAATGCGCGCCGCGTTGGCGGCGCATTTGTTGATGGTGTCGGTAAACATGGTTTTTCCCTAAAGTTTAAATGATTCTTGCCTGGCCAGCGCTTACCGGGCCAGCGCTGGCAACCTGCACCCACGCCGTCGACCACGCGGGCAGGGGGAACGCCATTACCGAGCGGCTTTCATCTTCCATGCAGAAGCCGTCGTGTAGGCGAAAGTGCTGTTTTTTCAGCGGGCTGGCCACCCATAACTCCCCCTGGTGTTCGGCGATCAGGCCGCGTGACAGCACGCTCGACTGGGCAAATGGGGTCGATGTTGCTGATGGCGAACAGCTGCTCGTCGGCGTAGGGGCGGAACACCGCCACCTGCTGTTCGCCGATCAGGGCGCACACGCCGGTAGCGGGCAGGATATCGGCGATTGAGCAAACGTTAATCCACTGGCTCATGGCAATGTTCTCCTCGGTTTCAAGCAGCGTGACCGGGATGCGTTCGTCAGGGCGAGCCGGACGGTGCTGTTGGCGCTCGGCGACCATTTGTACATTCGGGTCGCGCTGGCTGCTGTTGATAAAGTGGGCAAAACGTCCCTGAGATTCAGGGTGCTGTACGGTTTCGTTCCACTCGCCAGATCACCGCTTCGCGCAGGCGGGCAATTTCCGCTTCCAGCTGTGCGTTGATAGCCAGCTTGTCATCGACGATCACCTTGCGCAGATAATCGATGCCGCCATCGAGGCTTTCCAGCCATACCGAGGTACGTTGCAGCTTATCGGCGGTGGCGAATGTAGAACATCATGAAACGGTCGAGGTAACGTACCAGCGTTTCGCGATCGAGGTCGGCCGCCAGCAAATCGGCATGGCGTGGTTTCATGCCGCCGTTGCCGCAGACGTACAGGTTCCAGCCGTTTTCGGTGGCGATAATACCGACGTCCTTACCCTGTGCTTCCGCGCATTCGCGAGTACAGCCGGAAACGCCGAACTTCATTTTGTGCGGGGTACGAATGCCTTTGTAGCGGTGCTCCAGCGTCACGCCAAAGCCGACGCTGTCGCCAACGCCGTAGCGGCACCAGGTGCTGCCAACGCAGGTTTTCGCCATTCGCAGCGCTTTGGCATAGGCGTGGCCGGTTTCAAAACCGGCGTCAATCAGCCTGGCCCAGATGGCGGCAGATCGTTTTTCTGTGCGCCGAACATGCCGATACGCTGTGAACCGGTCATTTTGGTGTAGAGGTTGTATTCCTTGGCTATCTTGCCGATCGCCACCAGGCCGTCTGGCGTGATCTCGCCGCGGCGGAGCGCGGGATCACCGAGTAGGTGCCGTCCTTCTGAATATTGCCGAGGAAGTTGTCGTTGGTATCCTGTAGCGGCGTATGCTGCGGTTTGAGAATGTACTCGTTCCAGCAGGAGGCCAGCAGCGAGCCGATGGTCGGCTTGCAGACTTCACAACCGTAGCCTTTGCCGTATTTTGCCAGCAATGCGTCGTAGGACTTGATGCCCTCGACGCGAATCAGGTGGTATAGCTCCTGGCGAGAATAGGCGAAGTGTTCGCACAGGTGATGGTTGACTTCAATGCCCTGCTTGCTCAGCTCGGCATTCAGCACTTGGGTAACCAACGGGATACAGCCGCCGCAGCCGGTGCCGGCCTTGGTTTCGGCCTTGATGGCTGCCACGGTATGACAGCCCATGGCTACCGCGTTGATGATGTCGCCCTTGCTGACGTCGAAACAGGAACAAATCTGCGCACTTTCCGGCAGGGAGTCGACGCCGATGGCCGGCTTGCTGCCAGCGTGCGCAGGCAGGATCAGACTGTCGGGGTTTTCCGGCAGTTCGATGCGGTTCAGTGCCAGTTGCAGCAGATTACCGTAGTCGCTGGTGTCGCCGACCAGTACCGCGCCGATCAGCGTTTTGTTATCGGCGCTGACCACGATGCGTTTGTAAACCTCTTTGCTTTCATCCAGGTAGACGTAGCTGCGGGCGCCTTCGGTGCGGCCGTGCGCGTCGCCGATGCCGCCGACGTCGACGCCCAACAGTTTCAGCTTGGCGCTCATGTCGGCGCCACAGAAGGTATTTTCACGGTTCAGCAGGTGATCGGCCGCCACCTGAGCCATTTTGTAGCCTGGCGCCACCAGGCCAAAAGTGCGCTCCTGCCATGAGGCGCATTCGCCGATGGCATACACGTCCGGATCGGACGTCTGGCAACTGTCGTTAATAACGATGCCGCCGCGGCGCGCGGTTGCCAACCCGCACTGGTGCGCCAGCTTGTCTTGGGGCGCGGATACCGGTGGAGAACACGATAAAATCGACTTCCAGCGCGCTGCCGTCGGCAAACTGCATGGTTTTGCGTGCGTTCTGGCCGCTGTGGACGATCTCCTCGGTGTTTTTGCCGGTGTGGACTTTGACTCCCATGCGTTCAATCTTGCGACGCAGTTGATCGCCGCCCATCGGATCGAGCTGTTCGGCCATCAGCACCGGCGCAAACTCGATCACGTGGGTTTCGACGCCCAGACTTTTCAGTGCACCGGCGGCCTCCAGACCGAGCAGCCCACCACCGACCACCGCACCGCGCTTGCTGCGGCGCGCGCAGGCTTCAAATGGCGTTAAGATCTTCAATGGTGCGGTAAACGAAACAGTCCTGGCCTTCGGCGGCCTTTGATCGGCGGGATCCAGGGATAGGAGCCCGGTGGCCCATGATCAGTTTGTCATAGTACACCGTGCGGCCGGTATTGGAGTGAATCACCTTTTCGCCGCGGGTTGATGGTGATGGCGCGTTCGCCCACCAGCACGTTGACGTTATGCTTTTGGTAAAATCCCTCGCGCACCAGCGAAAGCTCTTCGGCGGTATGGTGCGAAAAATAGGACGACAGGTGTACGCGATCGTAAGCGATGCGGGGTTCTTCGCAAAAAACGGTGATGTCGAAGTGGTCAGGGCCTGCTTTATCCAGCAGGTCTTCGATAAACCGGTGGCCGACCATGCCATTACCGATGATAGCAAGTTTGACTCTGCTCATTATTGCCTCAAATTCTGATTTCCTAGCGTTACCTTATTCCTCCCGCTCGGCCGACTTATTGATGTAAATCAAGAGTAGTTTCATATACCTCTAAGGTGTTATATCGATGATTTTTATCGATAATTGATAAGTTGCGGTTTTTATTCAACTTTGGCTGAATCGTGCCAGTTGAAGGTAGTCGTACTTATTCTGGAGTAGCGCTGAAGTATTTCGCTCTACCGCCGAAGCTGGCACAGCCATTGCTTGACGAAAACGATTGCTTTCGACGCGTCGCGTTATAAACTGCGGCGGTTTTTTTATCAGCACAGGGGAGGAACACCACGCATGACACCGGATAATAATTTCAGTCAGCAGCAAGTGCCGGCAGCGGCGCGTAAAGGGGCGATGGCATTGACGTTTGTGATGCTGGGGCTGACTTTTTTCTCTGCCAGTATGTGGACCGGCGGCGCGTTGGGCACCGGGCTGAACTATCACGATTTCTTTTTGGCGGTGCTGATCGGCAACCTGCTGCTGGGCGTATACACCGCCTGCCTGGGCTATATTGGTGCAAAGACCGGGCTGACCACCCACCTGCTGGCGCGTTTTTCTTTTGGCGTGCGCGGCTCGTGGCTGCCTTCGCTGTTGCTGGGTGGGACGCAGGTCGGCTGGTTCGGCGTTGGCGTGGCGATGTTTGCCATCCCGGTCGGCAAGGCCACCGGCTGGGACGTCAACTGGCTGATTGCGCTGTCTGGCGTGTTGATGACCATCACGGTGTTTTTCGGCATTTCTGCGTTGACCATTCTCTCTGCCATTGCGGTGCCGGCTATTGCCTTGCTCGGCAGCTATTCGGTGTGGCTGGCGGTGCAGCACGCTGGCGGTATGGATGCGGTGCGCCACATCATGCCGGCGCAGCCGCTGGATTTTAACGTTGCGCTGGCGATGGTGATCGGTTCGTTTATCAGCGCCGGTACCTTGACCGCAGACTTCGTGCGTTTTGGCCGCAGCGCCAAAATGGCGGTGCTGGTGGCGCTGGTGGCCTTCTTCCTCGGTAATTCGCTGATGTTCATTTTTGGCGCCGCCGGCGCCGCGACGCTCGGCATGGCCGACATTTCCGATGTGATGTTTGCGCAGGGCCTATTGTTGCCGGCAATCGTGGTGCTGGGACTGAATATCTGGACCACCAACGACAACGCGCTGTACGCTTCCGGGTTGGGATTCGCCAACATTACCGGCTGGTCGAGCAAAACCCTGTCGATGATCAACGGCGCCATCGGCACGCTCAGCGCACTGTGGCTGTATAATAACTTCGTTGGCTGGCTGACGTTTCTGTCGGCGGCCATTCCGCCGATTGGCGGTGTGATCATTGTCGATTATCTGGCTAACCGGCAGCGTTATCTGGCGTTTGCACAGGCGCGGATGATGAACGTCAACTGGGTGGCGATTCTGGCGGTGGCGATTGGCGTTGCGGCGGGGCACTGGTTGCCGGGCATCGTGCCGATCAATGCGGTACTGGGCGCGGCGTTGAGCTATGCCGTACTGAACCCGCTGACAAACCGCCAGTTCATACAACATATCAAGGAGCAGCATGCCGGTGAATAATTTGAAATATATCGATAACCTGCGCCTCGGCGGGCACGAAGGGCTGTGGCAGCTGGCGATCGAGCAGGGGCGCATCGCCCATATCATTCCGCAACCGCAAGGGCAGGAGTGGCGCAGCGATACGCTGGATGCCGAGGGCGGGCTGGCGCTGCCGGCATTCGTCGAGCCGCATATCCATCTGGACACCACCCAGACCGCCGGGCAGCCGGCCTGGAATCAGTCTGGCACGCTGTTTGAAGGTATTGAGCGTTGGGCGGAACGCAAGGCGTTGCTGAGTCATGAAGACGTCAAACAGCGCGCCTGGCAAACGCTGAAATGGCAAATCGCCAATGGCATCCCAGTATGTGCGCACTCACGTCGATGTGTCGGATCCCACGTTGACCGCGCTGCGAGCCATGCTGGAGGTGAAACAGGAAGTCGCGCCGTGGGTCACGCTGCAGATCGTCGCCTTCCCGCAGGAAGGTATTCTGTCCTATCCCAACGGCGAAGCGTTGCTGGAAGAGGCACTGCGCCTCGGCGCGGACGTGGTCGGCGCCATTCCGCACTTTGAGTTCACCCGCGAATACGGCGTGGAGTCGCTGCATAAAACCTTCGCACTGGCGCAAAAATACCATCGGCTGGTGGATGTGCACTGCGATGAAATTGACGATGAGCAGTCACGCTTTGTGGAAACCGTCGCGGCGCTGGCGCTGAAGCTGGAAATGGGCGACAAGGTCACCGCCAGCCATACCACGGCGATGCACTCTTACAACGGCGCCTATACCTCACGGTTGTTCCGCCTGCTGAAGCTGTCCGGCATCAATTTCGTCGCCAACCCGCTGGTCAATATTCATCTGCAGGGGCGTTTCGACAGTTATCCCAAACGTCGTGGTATCACGCGGGTAAAAGAGATGCTCGAGGCAGGGATTAACGTTTGCTTCGGCCACGACGACGTATTCGATCCGTGGTATCCGCTGGGCACCGCCAATATGTTGCAGGTGCTGCATATGGGGCTGCACGTGTGTCAATTGATGGGCTAACGGTCAGATTGATGACGGCTGAAGCTGATTACCAGCCACAGCGCCCGTACGCTGCATTTGCAGGATTACGGCCTGACGGCGGGCAACAGTGCCAACCTGGTGATTTACCGGCGGAAAGCGGCTTTGACGCGGTACGTCGCCAGACGCCGGTGCGCTACTCCATTCGCCAGGGTGCGGTAATAGCCGAAACGCGCCCAGCCGGAAACCACGCTATATCTGTCCAGCGAAGAAAAGGTCGATTTCCGACGCTAATCGGCTGACAGGTTAAAAAGGGCGCGATAAGCGCCCTTTTTGGCTGTTGATAAGGGTAGGCGTGGGCAGAGTCTGCCGGTGGGTGTGTCTTCTGTCCCACCGGCTCTGTGAGGATATCAGTTGGTGACGTGACCGTGGCTGCGATGTTTGGTCACAAAGCCCAACAGCAGACACATCACGAAATACCGCCAGATACAGACCGTTGGCGGTCGTCAGTGCGGCATGCGCGCCACCCCTTGGCCACGATTGGGCCGGTGACGACAAAGGTCAGCATGGTGCCGATGGTGCCGCAGGTCAGGATGAAGTTGACCAGTTTCGGCGAAGACACCTTGGTCTGCAGAGAACCGAGGGTGATAAGCGTGGTGTAGATAGCGCTGGAAACGAAGCCCAGAGCCATGATGTAGTAAGCCAGATGCTGCGGGTTATCGCTGCTGACAAACAGGTACATGGCACCGGTAGCCAGTGCCGCCAGCACGGTGACAATGCGTTGCAGGTCAAAGAAGCGCAGCACGAAACTGAACACCCACATGCCAATCATGTAAGACGTCCAAAAGTCGCTGACCAGTTTGCCGGCCTGGTTGATGTCCATACCGAAGGATTTGGTGGCGTATTCGGGTACCCATTGAATAAAGCCCAACTGGCCGAGGATATAGCACAGCGCGGCGATCGACAGGAACAGCACGCCAACCCCCCATTTTTCTTTGGCGAGCGGGGCGCCGCTCTCATCGCCCTTGTGGCCCAGAACCGGGAAGTCGGAGCACAGGGTCAGCACGAAAATTGCCACGTACAGCAGGCCGATACAGGCGTACACCCAATACCAACCGATATGACGCGCCAATAGCATGGCGGCGACGATGGGGAAAATCATCCCGGCCATGCTGAAGAATGAGTCAGTAAACAGCAGGCGTGAACCGCGTTGGCGACCGGAGTACATATGGGTGATCAGGAAGGTACCGATCGACATGGTAATGCCGCTGACCACGCCAAGAATGAACATGCAGATGGAGAACATGGTCAGGCTTTTGCCGACCATCAGGCCGATAACCGCCAGTACCATCAGCAGAAAACCAAAGATCAACTGACGCTTGAGCGGGATGATTTCCATTAGCCAGGCGTTAAGAAAAATCGAGATTAAAATGCCTGCATTCAGGAAGGTGAAGGTGTTGCTCATGCTGGAAACCGGCAGGTTAAAATATTCTGCAATGTTTCCCATCACCATCCCTGTGACGATCACTAAAGCACCGGTCAGCGCATAGGAAAAAAAGCTGATCCAGGTAAGCCGGATACGGTTGCTATCATTCATTGAATAAGCCTGATTGGTATGTGGATTGGTCTATGGACAGGGGGATGCCGCGTTTTCTGGGTCTACGCAGTAAACGTTCGATCCGGCTGCCAGGAGGCGGATCCTAGCATAGCTCAGGGCATTTTATGTGATGCTTGTTTTATTTTTGGTGCAATGAATGTAATTGCCGTCGGGGATCTCGTGACTTATGCCGCTGGCGCGGCAATTGAATCACGTGGAATCACGATGGGCGTGAACGTCACCGCCGGCGTTTCCGGTGCGATCAGCAAACGGGTTGCGAATTGCGCCATTTCGGCAATCGGGAAGTGCACGCTGGTCAACGCCGGACGCATAAATTGCGCCCGTTCGCCGCTGTCATAACTGATCAGCGCAATATCCTGTGGCACGCTCAGGCGATGCTCGTTAATCGCTAACAGCGCGCCGATGGCCATTTCTTCGTTGCAGCAATATATCGCCGTTGGCAGGGGGGCTGCGCGTAACAGCCGATCGGCACACCGATAGCCGCTTTCCAGGTCGTACGCGCCTTCCAGACACGCCAGCGGGGTCAGCATCGCCGCCTGCATCGCCAGCTCAAACCCCAGTATGCGTAACCGGCTGGAGGCACGCTGGCGCGGCCCACTGATGCAGGCGATGCGCCGGTGACCTGCATCAATCAACTGCTGCGTCGCCATGCGGCTGGCGCGCGCATGGTCAAAGGTCACACAGCGATCTTCCAGCCCGGGCACCAGACGGTCGAGCAGTACAAAGCGATGCCGCTCATCCGCCAACTGGCGTAAGCGCTGGTCGCTGAGGTAACGCACATGCAAAATCACCCCGTCGCAGCGCAGACTGAATAACCGCTGGATGGCGTGCAGCTCGTTTTGCGCACTGTTGCGCCCCTGTGTCACCAACAGCTGCTTGCCGTGGCTTTCGGCTTCACCTTGCACAAAATCCATCAGCATGCCAAAAAAGCCGCCACGATAAGAAGTGGTTACCAAGCCCAGCGTATTGCTGTGGCTGGACGCCAGCGCACGCGCGGCGGGATTGGGGGTATACCCCAACTGTGCGATCGCCTGTTCAACCTTTTCGCGCGTCGGCGCCTTGACGTTGCTGTCGCCATTGACCACGCGCGATACCGTGGCGCGGGATACGCCCGCCAGAGCGGCTACATCTTCCAGTGTCACCATATACCCTTCGTCTTTCGAGCTGCCTCGTTGTTGGCTGCGCACGCGAACCCTGGTCACTTGGTACGGCCAAGCTCCCCGGGCTTCTTATGCTTGCCGCCTAGATGCAACTCGAAATCCATTGGGTATCCCCCTGGTTTTCTCGAGCTGCCTCGTTGTTGGCTGCGCACGCGAACCCTGGTCACTTGGTACGGCCAAGCTCCCCGGGCTTCTTATGCTTGCCGCCTAGATGCAACTCGAAATCCATTGGGTATCCCCCTGGTTTTCTCGAGCTGCCTCGTTGTTGTTTGTACACGCGAACCCTGGTCACGTGGTACGGCCAAGCTCCCCGGGCTTCTTATGCTTGCCGCCTAGATGCAACTCGAAATCCATTGGGTATCCCCCTGGTTTTCTCGAGCTGCCTCGTTGTTGTTTGTACACGCGAACCCTGGTCACGTGGTACGGCCAAGCTCCCCGGGCTTCTTATGCTTGCCGCCTAGATGCAACTCGACATCCATTGGGTATCCCCCCGGTTTTCTCGAGCTGCCTCGTTGTTGTTTGTACACGTGAACCCTGGTCACGTGGTACGGCCAAGCTCCCCGGGCTTCTTATGCTTGCCGCCTAGATGCAACTCGAAATCCATTGGGTATCCCCCTGGTTTTCTCGAGCTGCCTCGTTGTTGGCTGCGCACGCGAACCCTGGTCACGTGGTACGGCCAAGCTCCCCGGGCTTCTTATGCTTGCCGCCTAGATGCAACTCGACATCCATTGGGTATCCCCCCGGTTTTCTCGAGCTGCCTCGTTGTTGTTTGTACACGTGAACCCTGGTCACGTGGTACGGCCAAGCTCCCCGGGCTTCTTATGCTTGCCGCCTGGATGCAACTAGACATCCATTGGGTATCCCCCCGGTTTTCTCGAGCTGCCTCGTTGTTGTTTGTACACGCGAACCCTGGTCACGTGGTACGGCCAAGCTCCCCGGGCTTCTTATGCTTGCCGCTGCGACGTCCATTTAATCATCAAACTGCGGTAAATGCGCCTTATTGGCCGCCAGTACGTCGTTCAGCAGCGGCTGCGCGATCCTGGCGCTGGCAATCAGCGGGTGTGTCACCAGTGCCAGCAAGCCGCTGCGGCGATCGCCATGCACTGCGGCCTCGATAGTCAGTCGCTCGTAGGCCTTTACCTGCTGGGTGAGCGCCTGCATGGTATCCGGCATCGGGCCGAAGGCCAGCGGGTGAGCGCCTTGTGCATCAATCACGCAGTTGGTTTCTATCACGGCGTCGTCTGGCAAACCGCGAATGGCGCCACGGTTTGCGGTATTGACCACCAATTGCGTGCCGAGATTATTATGGATCGCACGAATCAGCTCCAGCGCCACTTCAGAGTAGAAGGCGCCGCCGCGAAAGCTGAGCTGTTCCGGTTTGCTATCGAGATGCGGATCGGCATACAGGGAAAACAGCTCTTTTTCCACCTGCATCACCTGCTCGGCGCGGGTGCCGCGGTCGGCGGCGGCGGCGATCTCTTCGTCCAGCATCTCCTGCGTCTGGTAGAAATAGCGGTGGTACGGGCAGGGGATTGCCTTCAGAGCCCGTAGGAACTCGGGCGGCCATGGTTCCTCCTTGATATTATTCATGGTCAGCGCCGCGCCGTCGCACAGCATATCAATCACTTTGCCGGTCATGTCGCGACCGTTTTGCAGTACCTGATGCACCCAGACCATATGATTCAACCCGGCGAAGCGCAGTTGAAGATCTTGATACGGTGCCTGCAGCATGTTGGCTATCATGTGATGCATGCTGATGGGTACATTGCACAAGCCAATGATTTTTGCCTTGGTATAACGGGAAACGGCTTCGGTTACCATGCCTGCCGGGTTGGTAAAATTGATGATCCAGGCGTCCGGTGCCAATTGCTCAACCTTGCGTGCAATGTCCAGCATCACCGGAATGGTGCGCAGCGCCTTGGCGAAGCCGCCGACGCCGGTGGTTTCCTGGCCGATCAGGTGATACTTCAGCCCCAGGCGTTCATCGGCGGCGCGTGCCGGCAACTGGCCGACGCGGAACTGGGTTAACACGAACCGTGCGCCGCGAATCGCTTCGTCCAGCGCAAAATGCACGCTGACTTTCACCTGTGCCAAGCCATGGCGCGCCAACATACGTTGGGTGAGCGCGGCGATGATTGCCACTTTTTCACGACCCGGCTCGACGTCAACCAGCGCCAGTTCGCTGACCGGCAGTTGGTCAATGCGCTGGATCAGGCCTTCAACCAGCTCCGGCGTGTAGCTGCTGCCACCACCGATAATGGCGATTTTCAGCGAATTCATAAAGCGGTCTCCCGTTGCGCCTGACGGCGAAAAAGTTCAATCATGTCGTCGGCCAGATCCTGAATCACCATGGCATTCATCAAATGGTCCTGAGCGTGGACGGTAATCAGATTAATCGGCAGTTTGCCGCAGCCTTCATCCAGGCTGATAAGCCGGGTCTGAATGCGATGCGCCTGCTGTACCGCCTCTTTCGAGTCGGCCATATGCGCGGCGGAGGCGTTGAACTCGCCGGCCCGCGCCTGTTGCAGCGCCATCAATGCACTGCTGCGTGCGCTGCCGGCCAATACCAGCAGCTCCATAATCGTGCTTTCAAAATCAGGGCTGTCTGCAGCCATGGCTTCACTCACGCGACTCTCCTGTTATTGTGCGGCCGCCGCATCGGACGCGGCGCGCTCGGTTTTGGCCTGTTGCTGCTCCTGCGCCAGCAACTGTTTTTCATAGACTTTGAAGAACGGCAGCCAAATGGCGAGATCGATCGCCATCAGCAGCAACACCAGTAGCGCGGCGCGAATGTCCCACGAGGCAGAAATCATGGCGCCGAGCGGGGCAGGTGCGGTCCACGGCGCCATGGCGACCATTTTTTCCACCAAATCCCAGTGCAGGGCGAAATAGGCCAGGGTGGCGTTGATCACCGGCACCACCATCAACGGGATAAACAGCGTCGGGTTCATCACCACCGGTGAACCAAACAGCAGCGGTTCGTTGATGTTGAACGCCGCCGGCACCACGCTCAGTTTGCCGATGGTGCGTAAATGAACGGAGCGGCTGCGGAGATACAGCAAGGCCAGCACCAGCGTGGAGCCTGAGCCGCCGATGCAGACGTAAAATGACCAAAAGGGCGCGGTCAGCGTTTGGCTGGTCGGATCGCCATGCGCCACCAGCGCGGCGTTGGTGGCCAGATTGGCCATAAAAATCGGGTTGAGCAGACCGGTAACGATATTGTCACCATGAATGCCGGCGAACCACAGCAGGTTGGCGATCAACACCGCCAGCAGAATGGCCGGCAGCGTATCGCCGACGGCGATCAGCGGCTGGAACAGCTGCATGATTGCAGCCGGCAGCAGCAGCTGGAATTCGCTCTGCATCAGAATGCTTAGCGGGTATACCGTCAACAAAATGCCGACCACCGGATACAGCAGCTCAAATGAACGGGCAATCGCCGGTGGCACCTGTTCCGGCATACGCAGCGTGATGTTGTATTTCTTTAACAAACGGATCAGTTCCACCGACCAGATGGCGCACAGTAGGGCGGTGAACACCCCCTGGCCGCCCAGGAAATCGAGCGACATCTTGTTGTCGACCTGCGGCGCTGCGGTCAGCAGGAATGCCATCAGCGACAGCAAACCTGCGGTCAGCGCGTCCAGACCATAGTGCTTTGCCAGACTGTAGGCGGTGCCAACGGCAACAAACACGCTCATCAGGCCCATGGTCATAAAGAACGGCATGGTGATGGTGTTCCAATGGCTTTTGGCAAAACCGAGCCAGGCGCGGCCGAAGCTGGAGGTGGTGTTGGCGTCAAACGGCGGGTTGGCGACGATCAGCATGATGCTGCCGACAATCAGAAACGGCATGGCACAGATAAAACCGTCGCGAATGGCAATGATATGGCGCTGGCTGCCGATCCTGCCGGCCAACGGCGCGATATGGTTTTCCACCACGCGCATAAGGGATGCATACAGGCTCATGATGTTCTCCGCCGCCGCGTCAGGCGATCAGGTTGAGGGCGTGATCCAGCACTTTGTCGCCACGCATGGTGCCGTAATCCATCATGTCGATCACCGCGACGGGCAAGCCGTACGGCTCTGCGATTTTGTTAAAGCGTGCCAGTTCGTATTTGACCTGTGGCCCCAGCAGGACGACGTCTGCGGTGGGCAGTTCGGCCTCAAACTCGGCGGCGGGCACCGCCTTGATTTCAATAGCCAGTTCGCGTTTCACCGCTTCGTCCTGCATGCGTTTGACCAGCATGCTGGTGGACATTCCCGCCGCACAGCACAGCACTATTCTTTTCATCATTACTCTCCGTTGAAGACGTCATTTTTATTGGCTCCGGCTAAATGAGAGCGCTCTCATTTTGCTAAGGGTAGCGGGAACCAAAAATCAAAACGGGAGGTGGCTCGCAAAAATCATCGAAGCCGCCAAGCAGGCAAATAATGCGTGACCGGCTTGGCAAAAATGAGTGAGACGATCATACTTTTGGCAAGAAAAGCGGGACGGCGTCAGAAAGGTCCCACATTTGAGTAAATATAAGTAAATGGCTGGCACTCACCGGTACAGCTCTTTAGAATCAATGCGCTTTTCCGTTGTTTGTCTCTCAGAGAAAGGACCCATTCATGTTCAAACGTACTTTAGTGACCTTCGTTGCGCTGTGTTCCCTGACAGCAATGGCACCTGCCGCCTTCGCCGCTGGTGAAACCCACGTCATGCTGACCACCTCGGCCGGGAATATCGAATTGGCGCTCGACAGTCAGAAAGCACCGGTATCAACCCAAAACTTCGTTGATTACGTGAACAGCGGTTTTTTACAACAACACCATTTTCCACCGTGTCATTCCTGGTTTTATGGTGCAGGGCGGCGGTTTCACCTCAGACATGCAGCAGAAAACGACAAAGGCACCGATCAAGAATGAAGCGGACAACGGCCTGCGCAACCTGCGTGGCACCATCTCCATGGCGCGTACGGCAGATAAGGACAGCGCCACCAGCCAGTTCTTCCTCAACGTGGCGGACAACGCCTTCCTCGATCACGGCCAGCGTGATTTTGGCTACGCGGTCTTTGGCAAGGTGGTGAAGGGCATGGAAGTGGTAGACAAGATTTCTCAGGTGCCGACTGGCAACGTCGGACCTTATCAGAATGTCCCTACCAAACCGGTAGTCATTTTGTCGGCCAAAGTCCTGCCTTAAGCTTTTTGTGCCGGTTCCCTCTCGGGATCCGGCGTGCGTTGCCCTTCCCGTTCGAAGCTTTGCCTGCATCACTGTTTTATTCATTCGTACATGCTTTAATCGCCATCCTATAACCAGACCGGATACCCGGCGTTTATCTGCTGTTCTTGTTCAGGATGAGCCGCTGTTATGTTTGAATTCAACCAGGTTTTGCTGCTATTGCAGCAAATGTGCGTTTACCTCGTTATTGCCTATTTATTAAGCAAGACCCCGCTGTTTATCCCGCTGATGCAGGTGACGATCCGTTTGCCGCATAAGTTGCTGTGCTACGTCATCTTTTCGGTGTTTTGCATCATGGGCACCTATTTCGGTTTGCATATCCAAGACTCGATCGCCAATACGCGCGCCATTGGCGCGGTGCTGGGCGGTCTGTTGGGCGGGCCGTCGGTCGGCTTTTTGGTAGGGCTGACCGGAGGGCTGCACCGCTACACGCTGGGAGGCATGACCGATGTTGCCTGTGCGGTATCCACCATTGCCGAAGGCCTGGTGGGGGGACTGGTGCACAGCGCGGCGATGCGTCGCGGCCGGATCGATTTGCTGTTCAATCCGCTGTTTGTCGCCGGCGTCACCTTTGCTACCGAAGTGCTGCAAATGGCGATTATTCTGGCCATTGCCCGGCCGTTCGGTGAAGCGCTGCGGCTGGTGGAGCACATTGCCTTGCCGATGCTGATCGCCAATACCGTGGGAGCGGCGATGTTCATGCAAATCCTGCTGGATCGGCGCGCCA
Organism: Serratia odorifera; assembly: GCF_900635445.1. Lineage (NCBI taxonomy): Bacteria > Pseudomonadati > Pseudomonadota > Gammaproteobacteria > Enterobacterales > Yersiniaceae > Serratia > Serratia odorifera. Next base: position 1,187,491 of record NZ_LR134117.1, on the reverse strand, counting down.
TGTTCGAAAAAATACACCAGCGCCTTTTCCTCCAAGGCGCTGAAGCTGGCTGAACGTACCGAAGGCATTCTGCGCCAGGGATTTGACCGGGAAAACAGCATGAAAGTGGCTCGAATTATCTACCAGGAGCTGGGCATCGGCGCAGTGGCGATTACCGATCGCGATCGATTGCTGGCGTTCATCGGCATTGGCGACGATCACCATCTGCCGGGGACGCCGATCTCTTCCGCGCATTCTCACCGCGCCATCGACAATAACGAAGTGGTGTATGCCGACGGCAACGAGCTGTCGTACAGTTGTTCGATCAGCAGCAATTGCAAGCTGGGCTCTACGCTGGTGATCCCGCTACGCGGCGAAAATCAGCGGGTAATCGGCACCATCAAACTGTATGAGCCGAAAAGCAGGTTATTCAGCACCATCAACCGCACGCTGGGTGAAGGCATCGCCAGCCTGCTGTCGGCGCAGATCATGGCCGGCCAGTATGAGCGCCACAAGCAGTTGCTGGCGCAGTCGGAAATCAAGCTGCTGCATGCGCAGGTCAACCCACACTTTCTGTTTAACGCGCTCAATACGCTGGTGGCGGTGATCCGCCGTGACGGCGATCGCGCCTGTGAACTGGTGCAATATCTGTCTACGTTTTTCCGCAAGAACCTTAAGCGTTCGGACGACGAGGTGACGTTGGCGGATGAAATTGAACATGTAAATGCCTATCTGCAAATTGAAAAGGCGCGGTTTGCCGATCGGCTGGAAATTGCCGTGTCGTTGCCGGAGGCATTGCTGGCGGTGCGCCTGCCGGCCTTTTCGTTGCAGCCGATCGTAGAAAACGCCATCAAACACGGCACATCGCATTTGCTGGGGATCGGCAGGATCGACATCGGCGCCCGTTGTGAAGGGGACAGGCTGTTATTGCAGATCACCGATAACGCCGGTTTGTTTCAGGCGAAAACGCCAGGAAACGGTCTGGGGATGAATCTGGTGGATAAACGTATTCGCGTGCGTTATGGCGAGGACTATGGCGTACAGGTCTGTTGCGAACCGGAAACCTATACCTGTATCACGCTTCACCTACCGATGACGAGGGCGGCCTGATGCTGAATGTATTGATTGTCGACGATGAACCCTCGGCCCGTGACAACCTGCGCCATTTACTGGACGCGGAGGATGGCGTAACCATCGTCGGCGAAAGCGCCAATGCGATAGAGGCCATCAGCCAGATCCACCGCCTGCAACCGGACGTGGTGTTTCTGGATATTCAGATGCCGCGTATCAGCGGGCTGGAGTTGGTCGGTATGCTCGACCCGAACCGAATGCCGTACATTGTATTTCTCACCGCTTATGATGAATACGCCTTGCAGGCGTTTGAGCAGCATGCCTTCGACTACTTGCTAAAACCGGCCGAGCCGCAACGATTGAACAAAACCTTGCAACGACTGCAACAGCGCCGTGTACCGCAGGACATTGCGGCACTGCCGGAAAGCGAGGGATACCTGAAATACATCCCCTGCACCGGCCATAGCCGTATTTACCTGCTGCGTTTCGAGGAGGTGGTCGCCATTCGTTCGCGCTCAAGCGGCGTCTACGTGGTGCGCAATGACGGTATGGAGTGCTTTACCGAACTGACGCTGCGTACGCTGGAAAATCGCACGCCCGCTGGTGCGTTGCCATCGGCAATATCTGGTCAATCTGGAGCAGGTACGGGAAATACGCTTTGACGACAGCGGCGCGGCAGAAATGATCATGCCGGTCGGCGACCCGGTGCCGGTCAGCCGCCGCTATCTTAAGTCGCTGAAAGAGGAACTGGGGCTGCGGGGATAATAGCGGGCTGGCGTCACGCCACGCTTGCCGACACATCGTTTCGTTTGCCCTTGACGCGATCGGGCCGCGCTTATAGCTTTATGGCATCTACAGGCGCGTTTGCGCCGCGTCAGCGTCAAAGGAAAAGAAAATGAGTGAAGCACGGATTATCGCCAAAGCGATGAAAGACGGAAAACCAGTGCAGGATCTGGTGATTTTACCGGCCTTGGCCAACCGCCACGGTCTGATCACCGGCGCGACCGGTACCGGTAAAACCGTGACGCTGCAAAAAATGGCCGAGCAGTTCTCGCGCCTCGGTGTGCCGGTCTTTTTGTCGGACGTTAAAGGCGATCTGTCGGGTATCGGCACCGAGGCGGTGCCGAATGAAAAACTGCAGGCGCGGCTGGCGGCGATCGGCGTCACCGATTGGCAACCGCAAGCCTGTACCATTATTCCGTGGGATATTTACGGTGAAAAAGGCCACCCGATCCGCGCCACCGTATCCGATCTTGGCCCACTGCTGCTGGCGCGTCTGCTGGATCTGAACGAGGTGCAAAGCGGTGTGTTGCAGTTGGTGTTCAAAATCGCCGATGACAACGCCTTGCTGCTGCTGGATATGAAAGATCTGCGTGCCATGGTGCAGTACGTCGGCGACAACGCCAAGCAGTTCCAGACCCAATACGGCAATATCTCCTCCGCTTCGGTCGGCGCCATTCAGCGCGGGCTATTGACGCTGGAAGAGCAGGGTGCCAATCAGTTCTTTGGCGAACCGATGCTCGACATTAACGATCTGATGAAAACCGATGCCAATGGCCACGGCAACATCAACCTGTTGGCGGCAGACAAACTGATCAACCAGCCAAAACTGTACTCGGTCTTTCTGCTGTGGCTGCTGGCCGAGCTGTTTGAACATTTGCCGGAAGTGGGCGATCCGGAACAGCCGAAGCTGGTATTTTTCTTTGATGAGGCGCATCTGTTGTTCAACGACGCGCCGCCGGCACTGCTGACCAAGATTGAGCAGGTGGTACGTCTGATCCGCTCAAAAGGCGTCGGCATCTATTTTGTTACGCAAAACCCGCTGGATATTCCCGACAGCGTGCTGGGCCAGTTGGGCAACCGTGTGCAACACGCGCTGCGTGCCTTTACGCCACGCGATCAGAAAGCGGTGAAGGCGGCGGCGCAGACCATGCGCGCCAACCCCGACTTTGATGCGGAAACGGCGATTACCGAACTGGGCGTCGGTGAAGCGCTGGTGTCGTTCCTGGATGAAAAAGGGCGGCCCAACGTGGTGGAGCGGGCAATGGTCATCGCGCCGGAATCGAAGATGGGCATGCTGGGTGCCGACGGGCTCAACAGCGCGATCAATAAATCGCCGCTGTATGGTCGTTATGAAGATATGGTCGATCGCGAGTCCGCCTATGAAAAACTGTCTTCGGAAGGTTTTGCCACCGTAGGCACGCCACCGCCGGGGCAACCGGCACAGAAACCGGCGGCGGATGCAGCCGGTGGTGGCCTGATGGGCGGGTTGAACGATCTGCTGTTCGGCTCTACCGGTCCACGCGGCGGCAAGCGCGATGGTATTGTTCAAACGGCGGCCAAGAGCATGGCTCGCGACCTCGGCAAGCAGATTTTGCGCGGCGTTTTGGGATCGATTATGGGCGGCCGTAAAAAGTAAGCGGAAAATTTCGTCAGCGGCAGTAAACTAGCGCAGCTTTTTTCTGCCTGGACATGTCATGCTGCTGCTGATTGATAACTACGACTCTTTCACCTACAACCTGTACCAATACTTCTGCCAGTTGGGCGCCGAAGTGTTGGTCAAGCGCAACGATGAATTGCAACTGGCCGATATTGAACGGCTTGCGCCACAGCGACTGGTGATTTCACCCGGCCCGTGCACGCCGAATGAGGCGGGCATTTCTCTTGCTGCCATTCGCCACTTTGCCGGCAGGCTGCCCATTTTGGGCGTATGCCTCGGCCATCAGGCGTTGGGGCAGGTGTTTGGCGCCACGGTGGTACGCGCCCGTCAGGTGATGCATGGCAAGACCTCTGCCATTCGGCACCATAACGGCGGCGTTTTTGCTGGGCTGAACAATCCGTTGACCGTAACCCGTTACCACTCGCTGGTGCTGGAAGCCGCCACGTTGCCAGACTGCTTTGAGGTAACCGCCTGGAGTGAGCGCGACGGCGAACCTGACGAAATCATGGGGATCCGCCATCGTCAGCTGGCGCTGGAAGGGGTGCAGTTTCACCCGGAAAGCATTCTCAGCGAGCAGGGGCACCAACTGCTGGATAATTTCCTTAAAAGTTAACCGGTTATGAGTTTTTTTCCTTTTTTGGCGATTTAGGTTTGCCCTTGATTGGTTTTTTATGCATATTTTGTGATTATATTTTCACTTAATGGCAACATTGAAAATCCGATCACGTTCAGGGTGGACCCAATAATGACCGAAAAATACCCAGTCAGCCGCAATACGTTCGACCAGGTTATTCTGCCTGTTTATGCACCTGCCCAGTTTGTCCCCGTCAAGGGCAAGGGCAGCCGAGTGTGGGACAGCAACGGCAAGGAGTATATTGATTTCTCTGGCGGTATTGCGGTGACTGCGCTGGGGCATTGCCACCCGGCATTGGTGGCGGCGCTGAAGCAGCAGGGCGAAACCCTGTGGCACACCAGCAATGTCTTTACCAACGAGCCGTCGCTGCGCCTGGCCAGCAAGCTTATCGCCGCGACTTTCGCCGATCGGGTGTTCTTCGCCAATTCCGGCGCCGAAGCCAACGAAGCGGCATTCAAGCTGGCGCGCCACTATGCCATTACCCGCCACAGCCCGTACAAAACCAAAATCATCGCGTTTTATAACGCGTTCCATGGCCGTACGCTGTTTACCGTCTCGGTTGGCGGCCAGGCGAAGTATTCCGACGGCTTCGGGCCGAAGCCGGCCGACATCGTGCATGTACCGTTCAACGATCTGGCGGCGGTCAAGGCGGTGATGGACGATCACACCTGCGCGGTGGTGATGGAGCCGATTCAGGGCGAAGGCGGTATTACTCCGGTGGATGCGCAGTTCCTGCAAGGTGTGCGTGAACTGTGCGATCGCCACCAGGCGCTGTTGGTATTTGATGAAGTGCAAAGCGGTATGGGGCGCAGCGGCAAGCTGTTCGCCTATATGCACTACGGTGTGACGCCGGATATTCTGACCACCGCCAAAGCGTTGGGCGGCGGTTTCCCGGTCAGCGCCATGCTGACCACCGAGGAGATTGCTTCGGTGATGCAGGTCGGTACCCACGGCACCACCTATGGCGGCAATCCGCTAGCCTGCGCGGTGGCGGAGGCGGCGTTGGACGTGATCAATACCGCCGAAGTGTTGAGCGGCGTCGAACAGCGTCATACGCTGTATGTTGCGGCGTTGCGGGACATTGGCGAAAAATACCGTATTTTCAGCGAGATTCGCGGTATGGGGCTGTTGATCGGCGCCGAACTGACGGCGCCTTACCACGGCAAGGCGCGTGATTTCCTCACCGCGGCCGCCGCGCGTGGCCTGATGATTTTAAATGCCGGGCCGAACGTGATCCGATTTGCGCCGTCGCTGGTCGTTGAGCCGCAAGATATTGCCGACGGTATGGCGTTGTTTGAGCTGGCGGTTCAGGACGTGATCAACGCCGGGTAGCTACCCACCGGCGGTCGGCAGACGGTATCGGATGTCCGACTGTGCCCACGGTAAACGGCGCATAAAAATGCCGGTCAGCGTTAACTGACCGGCATTTTTTGAAGCGTGCCGTTTTAATGGATTAACGGGTACCGTAGACGACGATGGTTTTGCCGTGTGCGGAAATCAGGTTTTGATCTTCGAGCATTTTCAGAATACGGCCAACCGTTTCGCGTGAACAACCGACGATTTGACCAATTTCCTGACGGGTGATTTTAATTTGCATGCCGTCCGGGTGAGTCATGGCATCCGGCTGTTTGGCCAGATTGAGCAGGGTTTGCGCAATGCGGCCGGTAACGTCTAGGAAGGCGAGGTTACCCACTTTCTCTGAGGTGATCTGTAGGCGGCTTGCCATCTGCGCCGACAGGCGCATCAGAATGTCAGGGTTCACCTGGATCAGCTGACGGAATTTCTTATAGGAAATTTCAGCCACTTCACAGGCGGTTTTAGCCCTAACCCAGGCGCTGCGTTCCTGGCCTTCTTCAAATAATCCAAGTTCGCCGATGAAATCGCCCTGATTGAGATAGGACAGGATCATCTCTTTGCCTTCTTCATCCTTGATCAGCACCGCAACGGAGCCTTTCACGATGTAGTAAAGCGTTTCGGCCTTTTCACCTTGGTGAATCAGCGTACTTTTCGATGGATATTTGTGGATATGGCAATGAGACAGGAACCATTCGAGAGTAGGGTCTGTTTGCGGTTTGCCGAGAACCATTCGCTGTTATCCTCTGTTGTAATCTGCCTGTATCACAGGGGTCAGAGTTCCCTGTCAAACGTGTTATGGCTGTCCATGAGCGGCGACCATTAACCGTTTTTGAGGCGTGACGTAAAAATACGCTATTGCCCTAGCATATTAACTTGCAGTGAGAGCTGCAAGCTACATTCTGTTAACATACACATTAAGGTGCCTTTCCGTGGGCATTTCCCTGAAAGCGCTGTCCAGAAAGCGTTATTGCGGCTCTGTTTGTAGCACAGAGTGACGCGGGTGTCTTGTGTTGTCTCGCTCACACATGACCAGTATCAGGTTCCGTTGCCAGTTTTGCTGCTAACGCGTAGTCTGATGACAAAGAATCAATCGGAGTCATGAGCATGCAGGCAAGAGTCAAATGGGTTGAAGGGTTAACGTTTCTTGGCGAATCGGCGTCTGGCCATCAGGTCTTGATGGACGGCAATGCCGGTGACAAGGCGCCAAGTCCGATGGAAATGGTGCTGATGTCCGTGGGGGGATGCAGCGCGATTGACGTGGTGTCGATTTTGCAAAAAGGCCGTCACGACGTGCGTGATTGTGAGGTAAAACTGACCTCTGAACGTCGCGAAGAGGCACCACGGGTATTTACCCATATCAACCTGCATTTTATCGTCAGCGGTAAAGGGCTTGGCGACAAGGCGGTGGAGCGTGCGGTGGATCTGTCTGCCGACAAATACTGTTCGGTAGCGCTGATGCTCGGCAAGGCCGCCAGCGTTACCCACAGCTTTGAAGTCCGGGAAGTGCCTAATGGCATGTGGCGCGGTGGCCTAATCCTCCCCGCGCCCGTCCGGTGTCGCCTGGCTACTCAATCTTTTTGCCTTCCAGCAGCCGCTGCACCAGCGGTGCCATGATCAACTCCATCGCCAGTCCCATTTTGCCGCCGGGCACCACCAGCGTATTGATGTGCGAAATAAACGAGCCTTGCAGCATCGCCAGCAGATAAGGGAAATCAATCTGATCCAGCCCGCGGAAGTGGATCACCACAAAGCTTTCGTCCCAGCGACGGGATGGCCTTGGCGGCAAACGGGTTGGAGGTATCCACCGTTGGCACGCGCTGGAAGTTGATGTGGTGCGTGAAAACTGCGGTGTGATGTAGTTGATATAGTCTTCCATCGAACGCACTACCGAATCCATCACCGCTTCGCGAGAATGGCCGCGTTCGCCAGTATCGCGGATCAGCTTCTGGATCCACTCCAGGTTGACGATTGGCACCACGCCGACCAGCAGATCGACCTGCTGTGCCACGTCATGCTGATCGGTGACGACGCCGCCGTGCAGCCCTTCGTAGAACAGCACGTCGGTGGGTTCCGGCAGGGCTTCCCCACGGTGTAAAGGTGCCAGGAACCTGGTTGTACGGCACGGCTTCGTCATAGGTGTGCAGATATTTACGTGAACGGCCGCTGCCGCCGTTGCCATATTCACGGAAGCTCTGCTCCAGCAGGCCGAAGTCGTTGGCTTCGGGGCCAAAATAGCTGATATGACGGCCGAGGTCGCGCGCCTTGCGGATCGCCGCGTCCATTTCCGGCCGGGTGTAGCGGTGGAAGCTGTCGCCTTCCAAACTGTGCGGCGCGAATATTCAACTGCTGGAATATTTTGCGGAACGCCACGCTGGTAGTGGTGGTGCCGGCTCCGCTGGAGCCGGTTACCGCGATATACGGGATGTTTGGCAGACCATACGATATGTTACTCCGTCTAAAATGCGTGTTTTATCCGTCGTACCTCCAGCTGCTTTGCTGTAGGCCGCCTCGATGCAACTCGAGTGCTGTAGGGTATGGCACATTGATACCTGATTTTTCCCGTCCAGTCATAGGGCGGATTACATTTCTTCCTGACCGGCACGGAACTGGCCACGTGGCATGATATTGACGGTTTCATGCAGTTCCGACCACACCAGCAGCACTTCGCCGCTTTGCAATTGCCGGCGAACGTCCTCCCACTTTCTGCGTCAGCGAACGTTCATGCTCGCCGTAGTCAGTGCCTTCGCGCAGTACAAAGGATTCGATCAGATTATTCAGCGTTTCGCTGTCCAGTTCTTTCCAGGGGATTATCACGTGTTCTGTTCCAGATAAGGGGTAAGCCAGGAGGGAATGCGGTATTCCAGCCACATGTAGGGTTTTTTTAGCGAGCCGCCGACGAAGCCGACGTGGCCACCGCATTCCGTCAGTTGATATTCGATATTGTGCGGCAGGCTGGCGAGGTCAGGGATCACCTCGTCGGTCATGAACGGATCGTCCTTGGCATGGATGATCAGCAACGGTGTCTGGATCTTCGGCAGCAGCGGCAAGGCGCTGCAACGGCGGTAATAATCCGTGGCGTCGCTGAAGCCGTGAATGCGCGAGGTAATCAGATCGTCGAAATCGCGAATGCGGCGCAAGCCCTGCAACTGCGGCAATTTCAGCGGCAGGGTGCCGGGATAATGCAGCAGTTTTCGCGTGGCGTTCTGCTTCAACTGACCCAGCAGGTAATGCTGATATACGCGGGAGAATCCCTGATCCATACGCCACGAGCAGGGTTCGAGCATTAACGGTGCCGAGACCACCACCGCCGCGTCCAGCAGGCTATTGCCTTCCTGCTGTGCCAGATAGCAGGCGAGCATATTGCCGCCGAGCGATACGCCGACTGCCGCGGTTGGCGCAGTGCCATAGCTGTCGCGCAACCATTGCAGGAAGAAGCGGGCGTCTTCGGTTTCACCGGAATGGTAAATGCGTTGCTGGCGGTTTGGCACGCCGCTGCAACCGCGAAAATGCATCACCACGCCGAGCCAGCCCTTTTGCTGCCAGGCGTGCAACAGGCCGTGGGCATACGGACTGTAGAAGTTGCCTTCCAGGCCGTGAAACAGCACTACCCGCGGTTTGTCGCGCGCCAGGCGCGGGTCTTCGCTCCAGGCGAGATCGAGAAAGTCGCCATCAGGCAGGTTCAGCCGTTGCCAATGCGGTTTCAGTCGTACGCGACGACGTACCAGGCGTGGCAGCAGCGTTTGCAGGTGCGGATTACTGGCCCCGGTGAGAGGGCGGAAGGTTTCATACATAACGTGAATAAAATTCTTATTGGCGGCTATTGTCTGATCGGTAGAGCACTGTTAGCTTCAATACCACTATTTCCTTATTCGTTGTAGTGGCAGCGACCATCACTGACCGGTCAGTGCCTGGTATGCTCACGCGGGCTTCTTGGCTGCCATACCAACGATTCGGATATGATTAATAATATACCCCAAATAATTCGAGTTGCATCGAGGCGGCAAGTGAATGCATCCCGATGCGCCTACGCAAACCCGGTGCTTCGGCTCAGGATGCGTAGCCAGCCAGTAAGCAGCTTGCAGCATGACGGGTAAACGCACACACGCATTTGGGTGGGGAGCACCCGTTTCATGGAATCAAGTTTATTTCTTTCAATGCTCGGCTTCCTGTTTGTTGCCGCTATTACGCCCGGTCCGAATAACCTGTTGTTAACCACCTCCGGCGCCAACTTTGGCTTTATGCGTTCGCTGTGGCTGATGCTGGGCATCATACTCGGCATGCAAAGCATTTTATTGCTGGTGGCGTTCGGCGTTGGCAGCCTGATTGTGGTCTATCCCTCGCTGCACCTGGCACTGAAAATTCTTGGCAGCCTGTATCTGCTGTGGCTGGCGTGGAAGGTGGCGACCGCCCGTTATGAAAAGCTCGACACCGATACCGCGCCACCCAAGCCGATTCGTCTGTATCAGGGTTGGCTGTTGCAGTTTCTCAACCCCAAGGCCTGGCTGATGGCGCTGGGCGCGGTGGCCAGCTTCAGCCTGAACGGCGAAGGGTATAATCACTCGATTCTGGCGATCTCGGCGGGGCTTTCCGGCATGAATCTGGCCACCGGCATCGTCTGGCTCGGTTTCGGCAGCGTGATTGGCCGTTTGCTGCGCAGCAAGAAAGCCTGGGTTATCTTTAACGTTTCTATGGGGTTGCTGACCGCAGCCTGCGTGTTGTTGATTTGGCATTAAGGGATTGCAGATGACCGAAGATTATTTCCACGTTGACGCCTTTGTTGGCCAGGGGTTGCGCGGCAATCCGGCGGGCGTATATGTGTTGAAAGCGCCACCGGACGCCGTGCAAATGCAGGCGATCGCCAATGAATTGAACCTGCCGGAAACCAGCTTTGTGTGGCAGGACGGCGACATGGCCGCCATCCGCTGGTTCACGCCGTACCGCGAAGTGGACTTATGCGGCCATGGCACGCTGGCGGCGGCGCATGTGATGCTCAATGTGCTGAACCCGGGGCTGAACGATGTGCGCCTGCGTTCCGCCAGCGGAGAGCTGTATGTCAAACGCGACGCGGCGGACGGTCAACGCCTGATTCTGGACTTCCCGACACGCGCCCCGCACCCGATCGCCGAGCCGGCAGGCCTGGCCGCGCTGTTGGGCGTGCAGCCGCAGGCGGTGTGGCAGGCCAATGCGCTAATGGTGGTACTGGACAATGAGGCGCAGGTCAGGGCGCTGCAACCGGCGATACCGGCGTTGATCGCGGCGGTGGGTCGTGGGGTGATCGTCACCGCACCGGGTGACGAGGTGGATTTCGTTTCTCGCTACTTTACGCTGGATGGCGGCGAGGATCCGGTGACCGGCTCGGCCCACTGCAGTCTGATGCCGTACTGGAGCGCCAGGCTGGGCCGTAGCGCATTGCATGCCCGGCAGATCTCGCCGCGCGGTGGCGAGCTGTTTTGCCAGTTGCAGGGCGAGCGTACGTTGCTCGGCGGCTATGCCAATATATTCCTGCGCGGATCAATTACCGCCTAATCAGGTGGTGCCGCGCTCCACCAGCCGCCAGTCCAGTACTTCATTGCTGGGCGCCAACTGCGGATCCTTGATTTTTGCCAACAGCAGTTGCACGCTGCGAATGCCGAACTGGTGCATCGGCTGCTCGATGGTCGACAGCGGCGGCGTGGTGATAGCGCCGAACGGCACGCCGTCAAAGCCGATGATCGCCACGTCTTGCGGGATACGCAGTCCGCGCTGATGCAAGGCGCTCATCGCCCCGCCGGCAACCACGTCGGAAATGGCAAATACCGCATCCGGCGGCTGCGCGTCGGCCAGCAGGCGGTTCATCGCCTGCGCACCGGCGGCATACTCCAGCCCGTCAACGTATTCCACCCGATGGTAACTCAGGCCAAAATCCGCCAGCGCCCGCAGATAGCCCTGTTCACGCTGTTGCGAATAGAGATAGCGCATATCGCTGTTAATCAAGGCGATGCGTTGACGCCCCTTGTCCGCCAGCAGCCGTACGCCGGCAAACGCCGCCTGGTGGTTGTCTATGGTCACCGACGAGGCGCGAAACTCCGGATCTCCTTCGCCACACTGTACCCACGGAAAGTCACCGATCATTGCCGTCAGTCCCGGCAGGCAGCTGACGGCATCCATGGTGATCACCCCGTCCACCACTTTCCCGCTCAACAGTTTGAGATAGGCCGATTCGCGCGTCGGGTTGGATTCGGAATTACACAGCAGAATATGGTAGCCGTGGCGTTCGGCTTCTTCCTCGATACCGCGCACCACCAATGAGCAGAACGGGTTGGTAATGTTGGACACCAACACCAGCAGCATGCGGCTGCGCGCGGTGCGTAACTGGCGCGCCAGCAGGTTGGGCTGGTAATCGCATTCGCGGATGGCCGCCAATACCCTATCGCGCGTCGCTGGTTTGACGATCTGCTGGCCGTTCAGCACCCGTGATACCGTCGCCGGCGACACGCCGGCGATTTTCGCCACTTTTTCTATCGACATGAATCGCTGTTCCTTGTGCTGATTTGCCACCGCCAGTATGCGGTAACGTGGCTAAAAAAGCGGGTTTACCGCCAGCATTGTGATGTTGCTTGCAAATTTCACTCGCCATCATCAATCACCAGCTTAATCAGGTTGCCGAAAAAAAGAAATCGATTACATTTTGCTCATGGCTTGAATGAAATCGATTTCATTTGACGATTTCGCAGTATCTTGCCCGGTTCCTGACGGTATCGAGGTGGCCGATGCAAATTCAATTACGCCTGGCGCAGCCCAGCGATCGCCTGGCGATTGCCCAACTAATTCACCATTCAACCAATGCCTGGTACCAGCGGCACGGTATGGCGGCGATTTTCCCGGACATGGCGGAAAGCTGCGGGCTGTTTGTCGATGTGTATCAACAACTGGATGCCGGCCACCACTGGGTTGCGCAGGATCAACGCGGCGTGCTGTGCGGCTCCTGCTTCTTTCATCCGCGCGAAACACACCTTGGACTGGGCATCATGAACGTCCATCCCGACTATTTTGGTCGTGGCATTGCGGCGCAGCTATTGCACAAGGGCGATGAGCTGGCGGGCGGGCTGCCGCAGCGGCTGTTGTCCAGCGCGCTGAATCTGGATTCTTACGCGCTTTATCATCGCGCCGGTTTTGCGCCGTATGCGGTCTATCAGGATATGGCGATCGCGGTGCCGCCACGGGGTCTTGACCTTTCGCCGTCGTCACACGTTCGGGTTCGTCAGGCTCAGCCAGCGGATTTGCCCGCCATCATGCAGCTGGAGCGTCAACTGCTGGGCATCGCCCGGCGACGGGATATCGAATTCTTGCTTGGCGACGGCAGTGGATATTGGCGCACGGCCGTGTGGGAGCAGGACGGCATTATCGGCGGCTACCTGGCATCGGTTGCCCATCCGGCGTCACGCATGCTGGGGCCGGGATGCTGCCAGCGCGAAGAGATGGCGCTGGAGCTGCTGGGCTGGATGCTCGACCGACATCATCGCGGCCATACGGCGGTGGTATTGGTGCCGGCGCAGTCCTCGGCGCTTAGTCGAGCGCTGTTGCGCTGGGGGGGACGGATTTGCGAATTGCATCTGGCGCAGGCGAAGGGCGAGGCACAACGTCCCGGCGGCGTGGTCATGCCGTCCTTTCTGCCTGAAAGCGGATAAACACACAGCAGTTAACCACAACAACACAGATCGATGGGGGAGTTATGCAAACCGACAGCGTGGCCCTGGGGGCCAAAAGTGTCACATTCAAATGGGTGGTGCCGCGGCTGGCGCTGATGATGTTCCTGCAATTCTTCGTCTGGGGCGCGTGGTACGTCACCCTCGGGGTGGTGATGGGCAAGTACGGCATGGCGGCGATCATCGGCGATGCTTATTCCACCGGGCCGATTGCCTCGATTCTGTCGCCGTTCGTTCTGGGCATGGTGGTGGATCGCTTCTTTGCCTCGCAAAAGGTACTGGGGTTGCTGCATCTGGTGGGCGCGGCATTGCTGTGGTGGATGCCGGGCTTTTTTGCCGATCAGCAAAGCGGTCTGCTGTGGGTCATCTTCGGCTATATGCTGTGTTATATGCCGACCATTGCGCTGAGTAATAACGTGGCGTTTTACAGTCTCAGCAACAGCGAAAAGGCCTTCCCGGTGGTACGGGCGTTCGGTACGCTGGGGTGGATTGTGGCCGGGCTGATCGTCGGCGCCAGCGGTTTGTCTGACAGTACCGGCATTTTCACCCTGGCGGCGGTGGCTTCGCTGGTATTGGCTATCTACAGCTTCACCTTGCCGCATACCCCGGCACCGGAGCGCGGTAAACCGGTGCAGATGCGCGATCTGCTGTGCGCTGACGCTTTCGCGATGCTCAAGCAGCGCCATTTTCTGGTGTTTATCATCTGCGCCACGCTGATCTCGATTCCGCTGGCGGCGTATTACGCCTATGCAGCGCCGTTCGTGGCGGCTACCGGCTTTAGCAACGTCGGCGGTGTGATGTCGCTGGGGCAAATGTCCGAGCTGTTCTTCATGCTGCTGATCCCGCTGCTGTTCGTTCGGTTGGGCATCAAGATGATGCTGTTGATCGGCATGCTGTCATGGTGCCTGCGTTACGTGATGTTTGCGCTTGGCATCACCGAAGAGCTGCGCTGGATGATTTACCTCGGCATTATCCTGCACGGCATGTGTTATGACTTTTTCTTCGTCATCGGTTTTATCTATACCGACAAAGTGGCGGGCGACAAGGTCAAGGGGCAGGCGCAAAGCCTGCTGGTGCTGTTTACCTACGGCCTTGGCATGTTGATCGGCTCGCAGCTCAGCGGCGCATTGTTCAACCGTATGGTGACGGCGCAGGGGGCGGCGGCGTTGCCGCAATGGCAAAGTTTCTGGTGGTATCCGGCGATTGGCGCGTTGGTAATTGCGCTGCTGTTCTTCTTCACCTTCAACTACCGCGAAACGCCAAAAGGAGACAGCAACGATGGCTGATTTGCGCGTATTGGTGGTGGGGTGCGGCAACATGGGGGCGTCGCATGCAGCGGCCTACCAGGCGATGGACGGCGTGACGATATGCGGACTGGTGGCGCGTGGCGATTCGCGCCATGCGCTCAATCGGCAACTGGGCGGCGGCTATGCGCTGTTTGCCGATTTTGCCAGCGCGCTGGCGCAAACCCGGCCGGATGCGGTGTGTCTGACGACCTACCCCGACACCCATGAAGCCTATGCATTGCAGGCGTTGGCGGCCGGTTGCCACCTGTTTATCGAAAAACCGCTGGCCACCAGCGTGGCGGGTGCCGAAAGGGTCATTGCCGCCGCTCGCGCCGCGCGGCGGCAGGTGGTGGTGGGGTACATTCTGCGCCACCACCCGTCATGGCAGCGCTTTGTCACCCTGGCACGCGGCCTGGGCAAACCGTTGGTGATGCGCATGAACCTTAACCAGCAGAGCCATGGCCAGATGTGGAATGTGCATCGCAATCTGATGCAGTCGCTGTCGCCGATCGTCGATTGCGGGGGTGCATTACCTTGACGTGATGTGCCAAATGACACAGGCGGAGCCGGTCAGCGTCAGCGCGATCGGCGCCCGGCTGAGCGATGCGCTGCCGGCGGACATGTACAACTACGGTCAGCTGCAGGTGCGCTTTGCCGACGGTTCGGTCGGCTGGTACGAGGCGGGCTGGGGGCCGATGATCAGCGAGACGGCATTCTTTATCAAGGATGTGATCGGCCCGCGTGGCGCGGTATCGATCGTGGCGCGACAGGCCGCAGCCGTGGGAGCGTCGGACAATGTCGATGCCCATACCCGCACCGAATCGCTGCGGGTGCATCATGCGACCCTTGACGCCGATAACCGGTTCACCGACGCGGACGAATGGATTGATTGTCGGGACGAGCCCGATCATCTGGCGTTATGCCGCCGCGAACAGCAGTTTTTCCTGCAGGCGATCCGGCAGGGTGGCGATCTCAACGACCATTGGCGCGATGCGATTAACAGCCTGCGGGTGGTACTGGCGGCGGACCAGGCGGTACGCAGTCAGAGCACGGTAATGTTAGGGGGTGAGCAATGAAAACCATTAACGGGCCGGGGGTGTTTCTGGCACAGTTTATCGGTCCGCAGGCGCCGTTCAATTCGCTGGATGGGCTGGCGCAATGGGCGGCGGGGCTGGGGTTTCGCAGCCTGCAACTGCCGACCGGCGATGCGGCGATTTTTGATTTGGCACAGGCGGCGCGCAGCCAGGCCTATTGCGACCAGATACGCGCACGCTTGGCGCAGCATGGGCTGAGCATCAGCGAACTGTCGACCCATCTGCAAGGCCAATTGGTGGCGGTGCATCCGGCCTATGATGCCGCGTTCGAGGGCTTTGCGCCCGAGGCGGTGCGTGGTAAGCCGCGTGCGCGCCAGGCGTGGGCCTGCGATCAGCTGATGCTGGCGGCGCAGGCTTCGCAACGCTTGGGCCTGAGTGCGCACGTGACGTTTTCCGGTGCGCTGGCCTGGCCCTACTTTTATCCATGGCCGCCGCATAATGCGTTGTTGCTGGAGGAGGCGTTCGGCCAACTGGCGCAGCGCTGGCGTCCAATCCTCGATGCGTTTGACCAGGCCGGCGTCGACGTTTGCTACGAACTGCATCCGGGGGAGGATCTGCACGACGGCGTGACCTTTGAGCGTTTTCTGCGCTTGGTCGGCAACCATCCGCGCTGCCATATTCTTTACGATCCGAGTCATCTGCATTTGCAGCAGATGGATTACCTTGGTTTTATCGATCGCTACCACCACCGCATTCGCGCCTTCCACGTCAAGGACGCCGAGTTCCGGCCGAGCGCGCGTAGCGGCGTTTACGGCGGTTATCAGCCGTGGCTGGAGCGGCCGGGGCGTTTCCGCTCGCTGGGGGACGGCCAGATTGATTTCGCTGCCATTTTCAGCAAACTGGCGCAGTACGATTTCCCCCGGTACCGCGACGCTGGAGTGGGAATGCTGCCTGAAGGCGCCGGAGGTGGGCGCACGCGAAGGGGCGGCATTTATTGCCCGGCATATCATACCGGTGGCTGAACGGGCGTTCGACGATTTCGCCGCCGGCAGCAGCGATCGCGCTGCGGTAAGAACCATGCTCGGACTGGAGGGCAAGGAATGAGGTTACGTTTGGGTATGGTCGGCGGCGGCGAAGGGGCTTTCATTGGCGCAGTGCATCGTTTGGCGGCACGCATGGATGACGAATTTATCCTGGTGGCCGGCGCGTTTTCCTCGGACTGGGACAATTGTCGGCGCACCGGAGCGTCGCTACAGCTGGATGCGCAGCGCTGCTATGGTGATTTCCAGCAGATGGCGCAGCAGGAAGCGGCGCGCGAGGACGGCATTCAGGTGGTGGCGATCGTGACGCCAAACCACCTGCACGCGCCGGCGGCGACGGCGTTTCTCACCGCCGGCATCGATGTGATCTGCGATAAGCCGTTGTGCACCTCGTACCAGGATGCGCTGCAACTGGCTGAAACCGTGCGTCGCAGCGGCCGACAGCTGATCTTGACCCATAATTACAGCGCCTACCCGCTGATCCGCGAAGCGCGCAGTCGGGTGCTGGCCGGGGAACTGGGGGAGCTGCGCTTCGTCGAGGTAGAATATTTGCAGGAATGGCTGGCGCAGCCGCTGGAACAAAGCGGTAACAAACAGGCGGGCTGGCGTGCCGAGCCGGAAAAGGCGGGGGCGGGCTGCATTGGCGACGTTGGTACTCACGCCTGGCAACTGGCGCAGTTCGTTTGCGGTCAACTGCCCGTCACCATCAGCGCCGAGCTGAGCAGCATTATTCCCGGCCGTCGGCTGGATGATGACGTGCGGGTGCAGATGCGTTATGCCAACGGCGCACGCGGCCGTTTGTGGGCCAGCCAGGTGGCCTGTGGCCATGAGAACGGCTTGCGGTTGCGGATTTACGGCAGCGCAGGCAGCCTGGAATTCAATCAGGAAAACCCCAATCAGCTGTGGATGCGTCCCCATTCGGCACCGGCGTATTGTTTGACCCGTGGTGCAGCCTCTCAATATGCGGAAAACCGCGCGTTGGCACGGGTGCCGGCTGGTCACCCGGAAGGGTATCTGGAAGGGTTTGGCCAGATTTATCGTGAGGCGGCGCAGCGTTTGCGCCATGGGCCTGGTGCCGCGCCGCTGTTGCCGGGAATTGAAAGCGGATTGCAAGGCATGGCGTTTATCGAAACCGCCCGACGCAGCCATGACGCCGGCGGCCAATGGACGACGCTTATAGTTCCATAAGTAATAAAGAATATTTTTTTATTCCTTCAATGCCCGCTGACGCTCGGATAAAACTACAGATAACTGAATAGCAGTTTATCAACGGAGCGGATCATGGCGGGCACACTCTTTTCTTTACGCGGCGCAGCGCTGCTGATGCTATCGCTGGCGGCGGCCAGTGCGCAGGCGGTGGACGTAACCGTGGCGTATCAAACCTCGGCGGAGCCTGCCAAGGTCGCGCAGGCGGAAAACAGCTTTGCCAAACGCTCTGGCGCCCAGGTCGACTGGCGCAAGTTCGACAGCGGCTCCAGCGTGTTGCGTGCCCTGGCGTCTGGCGACGTGCAGATGGGTAATATCGGCTCCAGTCCGTTAGCGGTTGCCGCTAGCCAGAAACTGCCGATTGAAGTATTCCTGATCGCCTCGCAACTGGGAAATTCTGAAGCGCTGGTGGTCAAGAATGACATCCAGTCGCCAAAAGATCTGATTGGCAAGCGCATTGCGGTGCCGTTTATTTCCACCACTCATTACAGCCTGCTGGCTGCGCTCAGGCATTGGGACATCAAGCCCGAACAGGTGAAGATCCTCAATCTGCAACCGCCGGCGATCGCTGCCGCCTGGCAGCGTGGCGACATTGACGGCGCTTACGTCTGGGCACCGGTAGTCAGCGAGCTGGCCAAGCAGGGCAGGGTACTGGCCGATTCTGAGCAAGTGGGGCAATGGGGATCGCCAACGCTGGACGTGTGGGTGGTGCGCAAGGATTTTGCCGAACAGCATCCCGAGGTGGTCACCGCCTTTGCCGCCAGCGCACTCAGCGCGCAGCAGGCCTATCTGGCCGCGCCGGATGCCTGGCTGCAAGACCAGAACAATCTCAATACCCTGTCTCGCCTGAGCGGCGTGCCGGTAGCGCAGATCCCGCCACTGGTGAAGGGTAATCGCTATCTGCCGGTGGCCGAACAAATCAGCCAGCTTGGTCAGCCGGTGGAAAAGGCGATCCATGATACCGCGCTCTTCCTCAAGCAGCAGGGCAAAATCCCGCAGGTCGACAATGATTACAGCGCCTATGTGACCGACCGTTTCGTCAAGCAGGTGCAGGCTGCACCGCAGCCTTAAGGAGGTCGGCATGTTAAACGTCAGTGGTCTTTCAGCCGAATATCAGGGACGCCCCGCGCTGCGCGATGTGTCATTCCAGATTGCCAGTGGGGAACTGGTGGTGGTGCTCGGGCCGTCAGGTTGCGGCAAGACCACGCTGTTGAACCTGATTGCCGGATTTATCGCGCCTTCAGCGGGCAGCATCACGCTTGATGAAAAACCGGTTAACGGCCCGGGTGCCGAGCGGGGCGTGGTATTCCAGCATGAAGGCTTGCTGCCGTGGCGCAACGTGGTAGATAACGTCGAGTTCGGCTTGCAACTGGCCGGCGTCGGCAAAGCGTCGCGCCGCGCGGTGGCGCAGCAGATGCTGCAACGCGTCGGACTGGCCGGCTATGAGCAGCATTTTATCTGGCAACTGTCCGGCGGCATGCGCCAACGGGTGGGGATTGCTCGTGCACTGGCGGCCGACCCGCGGCTGTTACTGTTGGATGAGCCGTTTGGCGCGCTGGATGCTTTTACCCGTGAGCAGATGCAGGAGCTGTTGCTGACCATTTGGCGCGATACCGGTAAGCAGGTGCTGCTGATTACCCATGACATCGAAGAGGCGGTATTCCTGGCCAGCGAGCTGTTGCTGCTATCGCTGGGGCCTGGCCAGGTGGTTGAACGGCTGTCGCTGGATTTTGGTCGTCGCTACGCCGCCGGTGAAGCCTGTCGCGCCATCAAGTCCGACCCGGAATTTATCGCCCGGCGCGAATACGTGCTCGGCAAGGTCTTTGAACGCGAGGCGCTGTCATGAGTCTGCATTCCATTTTGAAATCCAGCGTCGGGCAGACAGCGCGCGCGCCGGCCCGCCGTCTCACGCTGCCGCGCAACCTCTGGCTGAGCGCGGCCACCTTACTGGTAACCTTGGCGGTCTGGTGGGGGATCACCGCGCTGGGATTGATCAGCCCGCTGTTTCTGCCGTCACCACAGCAGGTGCTGCATCAATTGCTGACTATCGCCAGTCCGCAAGGGTTTATGGACGCCACGTTATGGCAGCATCTGGCGGCCAGTCTGGGGCGTATTCTGCTGGCGCTGCTGGCGGCGGTGATGATCGGCGTTCCGGTTGGTATCGCCATGGGGTTGAATGACACGGTGCGCGGTATTCTCGACCCGCTGATAGAAATTTATCGTCCGGTACCGCCGTTAGCCTACCTGCCGCTGATGGTGATCTGGTTCGGCATCGGGGAAACATCAAAAATCCTGTTGATTTACCTGGCAATCTTTGCGCCGGTGACGTTGTCTACCGTGGCCGGGGTGCGCAGCGTGGCACAGGTTCGATTGCGTGCTGCCCGTGCCTTGGGGGCCAATCGTTGGCAAGTGCTGCGTTTCGTGGTGCTGCCGAATGCGTTGCCGGAAATTCTGACCGGTATTCGCATCGGACTCGGCGTGGGGTGGTCTACGCTGGTGGCCGCCGAATTGATCGCCGCCACGCGCGGGCTGGGTTTTATGGTGCAATCTGCCGGTGAGTTTCTGGCGACCGATGTGGTGATCGCCGGCATCAGCGTGATTGCGATTATTGCATTTGGGCTGGAGCTGGGGCTACGCGCCTTGCAGCGCCGATTAACCCCGTGGCATGGAGTACAACAATGAACGAACGTTTGGTGATTACCCCGTTGGGGCCGCATATCGGTGCTTTGGTGGAAAACGTCACGTTGGCGCGACCGCTTGGCGATGGCCAGTTCGAGCAGCTTTATCACGCGTTGCTGAAGCATCAGGTGCTGTTCTTCCGCAATCAACCGATCACACCGCTGCAACAGCGTGATTTGGCCGGGCGCTTTGGCGATCTGCACATTCATCCCGTCTATCCGCACGCCAGTGACGTGGAGGAGATCATCGTACTGGATACCGATGACAACAATCCGCCGGACAATGACAACTGGCATACCGACGTGACGTTTATCGACAATCCCCCGCTGGGGGCGATTCTGGCCGCCAAACGCCTGCCGAGCACCGGCGGTGATACGCTATGGGCCAGCGGTATTGCCGCCTTTGACGCGTTGTCGACGCCGTTCAAACAGTTGTTGAGCGGGTTGCGGGCCGAGCATGACTTCACCAAATCCTTTCCGGAGTACAAGCATCGTGGCAGTGAAGAACAGCACCAGCGCTGGCGACAGGCGGTGCAGAACAATCCGCCGTTGCTGCACCCGGTGGTGCGTACCCATCCGGTCAGCGGCAAGCAGGCGCTGTTCGTCAACGAAGGGTTTACCACGCGCATCGTTGACCTGTCACCAAAGGAAAGCGACGCGTTACTCGGCTTTTTGTTTGCCCATATTACCAAGCCGGAGTTCCAGGTGCGTTGGCGCTGGCAGGAAAACGACATCGCCATTTGGGATAATCGCGTGACGCAGCACTATGCCAACGCCGACTATCTGCCGCAGCGGCGCATTATGCACCGCGCGACGGTACTGGGCGATAAGCCGTTTTATAAAGGGTAGCACCGCCTGTGTAGGCTGCGGCGCGGTTGCTGGCGCATGCGTCGCAACCGCCACCGTCAACTCTCTGATTCAAACGCCTGGGTCAGCTGTTCCAACTGCTCCTGGGCATCCAGCCAGGTCAGTTCTGTTGCTTCCAACGCGCTTTTGGCCTGGCTTTGCTGTTGCAGGCATTCGGTCAGTTCGGCCTTGCGGCTGATGTCGTACAGCGTGGAGTCCGCCAGCTTTTCCTCTGTCGCGGCCAGTTCGGCTGCCAGCTTGTCCATCTGCTGTTCCAGTTTGGCGATTTGTTTGCGCAGCGGTTGAGTCTGGCTGCGGAACTCGGCTTCGCGACGCTTTTGATCTTTACGCGCTTGCGCGCTGTTGCCGCTGTCCTGTTTCGGTGCCGCGTCCTGCTGCGCCTGCTGTTTTTGTAAGTCGCTCAGCCACTGCTGGTAATCGTCCAGATCGCCTTCGAACGGTTCGACCTGGCCGTCATGCACCAGATACAGATCGTCGGTGGTGGAGCGTAGCAGGTGTCGGTCGTGCGACACCACCACCAACGCACCCTCAAAATCGATTAGCGCTTCGGTCAGCGCCTGGCGCATGTCCAGATCCAGGTGGTTGGTCGGTTCATCAAGCAGCAGCAGGTTAGGACGCTGCCAGACGATCAGCGCCAGCACCAGGCGTGCTTTTTCACCGCCCGAGAAGCGTTCGGTTTGTTCGGTGACCTTATCGCCCTGGAAGCCGAAGCCACCCAGATAGTCACGCAGTTGTTGTTTCCAGCACTCGTGGCGCGATGCGGCTCAGGTGCTGCAATGGCGATTCGTCGGCGCGTAAAAACTCCAACTGATGCTGTGCGAAATAACCGAGCTTGATGCCCTTTGCCAGACCGATTTCACCGCTCAGCGGATCCAGCGTACCGGCCAGCAGTTTGATCAGCGTTGATTTGCCGGCGCCGTTGCGCCCCAGCAGGCCGATGCGTGAGCCGGGCACCAGATTCAGCTTGATGGATTGCAAAATGATGTTATCGCCATAGCCGGCGCTGACCTTTTCCATACGCAGCAGCGGGTTCGGCAGGCTTTCCGGCTCGCGGAAGCTGAAGCTGAACGGGTTGTCGACGTGCGCCGGGGCGATCAGCTCCATCCGTTCCAGCATCTTGATGCGGCTTTGCGCCTGTTTGGCCTTGGACGCCTTGGCTTTAAAGCGATCGATAAAGCTCTGCAGATGCGCCACCTTCTCCTGCTGATGCTGATACATCGACTGCTGCTGCGCCAACTTGGTCGAACGCTGGCGTTCGAACGAGGAGTAATTGCCGGTGTATTCGTTGATGGTTTGCTGTTCGATATGCAGGATCTTGTCAACGATCGGGTCAAGGAAGTCTCGGTCATGCGAGATCAGCACCAGCGTACCCGCGTAGCCTTTCAGCCAGCGTTCCAGCCAGATCACCGCGTCCAGATCCAGGTGGTTGGTGGGTTCGTCGAGCAGCAGCAGGTCGGAACGGCAGAGGCAGCGCCTGTGCCAGGTTGAGACGCATCCGCCAGCCGCCGGAAAAGGCGCGCACCGGCTTTTGCAGCTGTTCATTGGAAAAGCCCAGTCCATGCAACAGGCTGGAAGCGCGGGCGCGCACCGTCCAGGCGTCGATGGCGTCCAGCTTGCCGTGCAGCGTGGCGATGGCGTTGCCGTCATTGCGATCGTTGGCCTGTTGCAGCTCGGCTTCGAGCTGGCGGAACTCGCGATCGCCATCGATGACATACTCCAGTGCCGGCACGTCGAGCGCCGGCGTTTCCTGGTTGACCCAGGCCAGCGCCCAGTTGCTCGGAAAGCTGTAACTGCCGCCGTCTGCGGCGATTTCGCCCTTCAGCAGCGCCAGCAGCGTAGACTTGCCGCAGCCGTTTTTGCCCACCAGGCCGACCTTTTGACCTGGATTAACCGTCGCCGTGGCGTTGTCCAGCAAGACACGGGTACCGCGTCGAATTTGTAGCGAGGAGAATACAATCATAAAGCGCCGTTTGTTCAGAGTATGTTAAATTATTCTTTAATGTAACAGACCGCAGTACGCGTGCTGTTTTAAACTTTGCGCTGCATGGTAACGGAAAACCGCTACCCTGACGACGCTTTGGAGGGGAATGATGTCGCAGCCGCCAAGGTTTTGCTGCTGTATGCCCATCCGGAATCTCATGACTCGGTCGCCAACCGGGTTTTGCTCAAGCCGGCACAGCAGATGGACCACGTCACCGTGCACGATTTATACGCGCACTATCCTGATTTTTTTATTGATATTCACCATGAGCAACAGTTGCTGCGCGAGCATCAGATCATCGTCTTCCAACATCCTTTATATACCTACAGCTGCCCGGCGCTGCTGAAAGAGTGGCTCGACCGCGTGCTGTCGCGTGGTTTTGCCAGCGGCGTTGGCGGCAATGCGCTGGCGGGCAAGTATTGGCGTTCGGTGATCACCACCGGCGAACCGGAAGGCGCGTACCGCACCGGCGGTTACAACCGTTATCCGATGGAAGACATTCTGCGTCCGTTTGAGCTGACCGCCGGCATGTGTCATATGCATTGGCTGTCGCCGATTATCGTTTACTGGGCGCGCCGCCAAAAGCCGGAGGTGCTGGCCGGTCACCGCCGACGCCTATGGCGACTGGCTGCAAAACCCGCTGCCGCAACGAGGGCGATAAACATGGAAAGTTCAACCTTACTGACCGCCGTACTGCTGTTCCCTGTTCTCCGCCGTGGTGACGGTACCGATCGCTCGGCGTCTGGGGATCGGTGCGGTGCTGGGGTACCTGTTCGCCGGCATCGCCATCGGCCCCTGGGGGCTGGGGTTTATCCGCGACGTAGAGGAAATTCTGCACTTTTCCGAACTGGGCGTAGTGTTTTTGATGTTATCATTGGCCTGGAGCTGAACCCCTCCAAGCTATGGGAACTGCGCCGCTCGATCTTCGGCGTCGGTGCCGGTCAGGTGGTGCTCACCGCGGCGGTGCTGGGCGTGCTGCTGTATCTGACCCAGTTTGCCTGGCAGGCGGCGGTGATTGGCGGCATTGGGCTGGCGATGTCATCCACCGCCATGGCGCTGCAACTGATGCGCGAAAAGGGCATGAACCGCAACGAAGGGGGCCAGCTCGGCTTCTCGGTGTTGCTGTTTCAGGATATGGCGGTGATCCCGGCATTGGCGCTGATCCCGATTTTGGCCGGCGGCGCCGGCACCAGCGACGACTGGGCGGAGATTGGCTATAAGGTAGCGGCATTCGGCGGCATGCTGGTTGGCGGCCGTTTCCTGTTGCGGCCGCTGTTCCGCTATATCGCCGCGTCCGGCGTGCGTGAAATCTTTACCGCCGCCGCGTTATTGGTGGTGCTGGGGGGCGGCGCTGTTTATGGATGCGCTTGGGCTGTCGATGGCGTTGGGCACCTTTATCGCCGGCGTATTGCTGGCGGAAAGCGAGTATCGTCACGAGCTGGAAATCGCCATCGAACCGTTCAAGGGGCTGCTGCTGGGGCTGTTCTTTATCTCGGTGGGCATGGCGCTGAATATCGGCGTGTTGTATACCCATCTGGCGGAAGTGCTGATCGGCGTGCTGCTGCTGGTGACCATCAAGTCCGGCGTGTTGTATACGCTGGCGCGCATTTTCGGCCTGCGGCGCTCGGTGCGCCTGCAGTTCGCTGGCGTGCTGAGTCAGGGCGGCGAATTCGCCTTCGTGCTGTTTTCGGCGGCGGCGTCGCAAAAACTGTTGAAAAGCGACCAACTGGCCTTGTTATTGGTTATCGTGACGCTGTCGATGATGACCACGCCGCTGCTGATGCAGATCATCGATCGCATGCTGGCGCGCCGCTATAACGCCAAAGACGAAGACGAGGAAACACCGTACGTCGAAGATGACGATCCGCAGGTGATCATCGTCGGTTTTGGCCGCTTCGGCCAGGTGATTGGCCGTCTGCTGATGGCCAACAAAATGCGTATCACGGTGCTGGAACGCGACGTCAGTGCGGTCGGCGTGTTGCGCCGCTATGGCTACAAGGTGTATTACGGTGATGCCACCGAGCTGGAACTGCTGCGCGCCGCCGGTGCCGAAAAAGCCAAGTCGATCGTCATCACCTGTAACGAGCCGGAAGATACCCTGGCGATCGTTCACCTGTGCCAGCAGCATTTTCCCAATCTGGCCATTTTGGCGCGGGCGCGGGGCAGGGTGGAGGCGCACGAGCTGTTGCAGGCCGGGGTACAGTATTTCAGCCGCGAGACGTTCTCCAGCGCGCTGGAACTGGGGCGCAAGGCGCTGATGACGCTTGGTATGCATCCGCATCAGGCGTTTCGCGCTCAGCAGCACTTCCGCCGGCTGGATATGCGTATGCTGCGTGAGCTGATGCCGCCGCATCAGGGCGACGTGGCGCAAATCTCACGCGTCAAAGAGGCGCGGCGCGAGCTGGAAGAGCTGTTCCATCGCGAAATGCAAAAAGAGAGTCGCCAGTTTGACGGCTGGGATGAATATGAATAGGAGCAAGAGCATGTCTGCAACACGTAAGCGGTTTATCGCCGGGGCGGTCTGCCCGAGCTGTAGCGCGATGGATACGCTGGCCGTTTGGCGCGAAGATCGGGTTGAAGTGGTGGAGTGCGTCAAGTGCGGTCATCACCAGCGCCAGACCGAACAACAGGTGGAAAAGCACGTGCGTCCGCAGGAGCAGGTCATCGGGATTTTCCACCCGGAGTAGCGTTATTTGCCGCGATTTTTTATGCTGAAGGGTACAGCGATGCAGATTTCCGTTACAATCTGCACGGTATAGGTTGTGTCCGTACGGTACTAAGGTGCCACAAGGGGGCAGCTTAAAGTATCCAACGGTAGGAGATATCATGAAAGTAGCAAAAGACTCGGTGGTCAGCCTGGCTTACCAAGTACGTACAGAAGACGGTGTTTTGGTTGATGAGTCTCCGGTGAGTGCACCGCTGGACTATCTGCACGGGCATGGCTCTCTGATCGCAGGTCTGGAAAAAGCGCTTGAAGGCCACGCGGTGGGCGACCGTTTCGACGTTCACGTTGGCGCTAACGACGCATACGGCAACTATGACGAAAACCTGGTTCAGCGCGTACCAAAAGATGTATTCATGGGCGTTGACGAACTGCAGGTTGGCATGCGTTTCCTGGCTGACACCGATCAGGGGCCGGTACCGGTAGAAATCACCGAAGTGGACGGTGACCACGTGGTGGTTGACGGTAACCACATGCTGGCTGGCCAGAACCTCAACTTCAATGTCGAAGTCGTGGCCATTCGTGAAGCAACCGCTGAAGAACTGGCTCATGGCCACGTTCACGGTGAGCACGATCATCATCACGAACACGGTGACGGCTGCTGCGGCGGTCACGATCATGACCATGCTCACGATCATGACCACGACCATGGCAAGAAAGGCGGTTGCGGCAACGGTGGTTGCGGTTGCCACTAAGCGCAGTCTACTGCCAGAAAAAGGTCGCCTCGGCGGCCTTTTTTATTGGCGCAGCGCGTTGGCCGGTCAATAGTGCGGTGGCGGCGTCTCTTCCGATTGCGAGGCGATCATCGAGGTTTGCGTGGCACGCAGTTTGTCGGTCAACATATGCAGGTGTTCCCGCAGTTTTAATAATTCAAGCTGATGTTGGACAACTGTTTGATTCAGCTCTTCAATTGTCAATTCCTGGAACGCCTGACGGCTTTCCAGTTCCTCCAGCCGCTGTAGCAGCCCCTGATTGTCGACGTTGTGCATAATACTACCTCTGACACTGTTAAATCCCGATTGCTGGCGTTATGGTAACAGGTGGCGCGGGCTTTGCGCTGTGCTATTTGGACGCATTCAGCCTAGGGTATAGCCGAAAAGTTCGGTACCCGGTGTAAAAGTCGGTAAAAAAGCGCGCAAGGGGCGGCTTTTTTACGTCAATATGGCGTCATTGGCACAGAAAAGTCTGATTTATCATGCGGGTAATAAATCAGAGGAAACTTCTCTCGGGATACGGAGTCACACTTTGACTCGATTGGTTACCTGTGCGACTGTTTTGTTTTGTTTCAGCCAGCTATAGTAGCCCGGTTATCTTACCTAATGATTGTTTGGGGCACCGCTTCAGACACTGGAGAAATGGATGAAATCTTTGTTTAAAGTCACGCTTCTGGCAACCACCATGGCTTTTGCTCTGAATACGACTCAGGTTATGGCCGCCGATGCAGCGAAACCGGCCGAGGCCGCCAAAGCGGCTGATGCAGCGGCAGCGCCAAGCACCGGCAAGTTCAAGAACGATGACGAACAAGCGGCTTACGCACTGGGTGCGTCTTTGGGCCGTTACATGGACAACTCGCTGAAAGAGCAAGAAAAACTGGGCATCAAACTGGACAAGGATCAGCTGATCGCCGGTGTTCAGGACGCTTTTGCCAACAAGAGCAAGCTGAACGATGCCGATATCGAAAAGACCCTGCAGGGCTTTGAAGCACGCGTGAAGTCTTCCGCTCAGGCGAAGATGGAGCAGGATGCCAAAGACAACGAAGCGAAAGGCGCCAAATATCGTGATACCTTCGCCAAAGAAAAAGGCGTGAAGAAAACCGAATCAGGTCTGCTGTACCAGGTAGAAAAACCAGGTGCCGGTGAAGCGCCGAAGGACAGCGACACCGTGGTGGTGAACTACAAGGGTACCCTGACCGACGGCACCGAGTTTGACAACTCCTACACGCGCGGCGAACCGCTGTCGTTCCGTCTGGACGGCGTGATCCCGGGCTGGACCGAAGGCCTGAAACACATCAAGAAGGGCGGCAAGATCAAGCTGGTTATCCCACCGGCGCTGGCCTACGGTAAAACCGGCGTTCCTGGCATCCCGGCCAACTCGACCCTGGTGTTTGACGTTGAGCTGCTGGACGTGAAAGCGGCGCCAAAAGCCGATGCCAAAGCTGAAAAGCCAGCGGAAGCCGCAGGCAGCAAAGCAAAATAAGCCTTGCCGATGCATCACCGCCGCGTTTATCGCGGCGGTTTTTATTTCAGCTCCGTCAGCCTGATCTGCAACGCAACTTTTCTCCCCTCTCCTTACGGATTACTTGACGCCTGCCGGGCATCGGCTTAACGTCAATACCACGCGTAAATGCCAGGGCTTGGTTTTGGCCATATCGCCAAACCTGGGTTCTGACTAATGAGTCATACGCCTGCCCCTTAGGGCGTGTATCTAAAACCGTTCCCGGCCGCCAAGAGCCGTTTTAGCTGCGCCCCCTGGCACAGGCGATCTATGAGGGTGGTATCTTCGATGTCTAATTCGCTTTTATCCAGCGAAGCCAGCGAACTCGATTTGCTGAATGAACGTCCGTTTAGCCAAACGGACCATGAAATCCTGAAGTCTTATGAAGCCGTGGTCGACGGACTGGCGATGCTGATCGGCGGTCACTGCGAAATCGTACTGCACTCGCTGGAGGATCTGAAATGCTCCGCGGTGCGGATTGCCAACGGTGAACATACCGGGCGTCAGATAGGCTCGCCGATTACCGATCTGGCACTGCGCATGCTGCACGATATGGCCGGCGACGACAGCAGCGTGTCCAGAGCGTACTTTACCCGTGCCAAAAGCGGCGTGCTGATGAAGTCGGTGACCATCGCCATTCGTAATCGTGAACAGCGGGTCATCGGGTTGTTGTGCATCAATATGAACCTGGATGTGCCGTTCTCACAGATCATGCAAACCTTTATGCCGCCGGAAACGCAGGAAGTGCCTTCTTCGGTTAACTTCGCCTCGTCCGTTGACGATTTGGTGGCGCAAACGCTGGAATTCACCATTGAAGAGGTGAATGCCGACCGTAACGTATCCAACAACGCCAAAAATCGTCAGGTGGTGCTGAACCTGTATGAAAAGGGGATTTTCGATATCAAGGATGCCATCAATCAGGTGGCTGAGCGGCTGAATATCTCCAAACACACCGTCTATCTGTATATTCGCCAGTTCAAAAGCGGCGATCTGCTGGGAAGCGAACGTTGAGCCTGAGTTATTGCCTGGTGGTCACCGGCCCGGCGTATGGCACGCAACAGGCCAGCAGCGCGTATCTGTTCGCTCAGTCGTTATTGGCGGCGGGGCATCAACTGACCAGCGTGTTCTTTTATCGCGAAGGTGTGCTGAATGCCAATCAGCTGACGTCGCCGGCCAGCGACGAGTTCGATCTGGTGCGTGCGTGGGCTGCGCTGGCGCAGCAGCACGCTATTGCGCTGAACGTCTGCGTGGCGGCTGCGCTGCGCCGAGGCGTTACTGACCAACAGGAAGCGCAGCAGCAAGGGTTGCCGGCCGCCAACCTGCAGCCGGGATTCACTCTCAGCGGGCTGGGTGCGCTGGCGGAAGCGACACTGAGCTGCGACCGCACCGTGCAGTTTTAAGAGATCATCATGAAAAGAGTCGCGTTTGTTTTCACCCAGGGGCCACACGGCAGTGCCGCCGGTCGCGAAGGACTGGATGCCCTATTGGCGACCTCCGCGCTGAGCGAGGAGCTGGGTGTGTTCTTTGTCGGCGACGGGGTGCTGCAACTGCTGCCCGGCCAACAGCCGGAAAAGATCCTTGCGCGAAATTATATTGCCACCTTCGGTGTATTGCCCCTGTACGATGTCGATCGCTGCTATCTGTGCGCCGCGTCACTGCAACAGCGCGGCTTTACGCAGATCGATGGCGGCGTGCTGGACGCCGAGGTGTTGGCGCCGGACGTGCTGCGCCAGCGGCTCGCCGACTACGATGTGGTACTGACATTTTAGGAATTAGCCATGCTGTTTACCCTGAGCCGCTCCCCGCTACAATGCGATCTGCCTGCACTGCTGCGCCTGGCTGCCCCGGGCGACGCGCTGCTGCTGCTGCAGGACGGCGTGCTGGCCGCGCTGGCCGGCAGTGCGCCGCTTGATTTACTGCTGAACGCCCCCATATCCCTGTATGCGCTGGAAGATGACCTGAGCGCTCGCGGTCTGTCTGGTTATATTTCACACAGCATCACCGTCATCGGCTATAATCAATTCGTTGAATTAACCGAAAAACACCATAGCCAAATGGCGTGGTGATAATGCTGATGTTGTATATTTCTTGACACCTTAATCACTCAGCCATAAAATTCTGCGTCCTCGTATTTTGCCAGTAGTGCATGCGGGGGGATTTATCACATGTTTACGAAGCAAGAAACGAAGCACAAACCAGGAGCTTTTTGAATGGCAACGATTAACCAGCTGGTACGCAAACCACGCTCTGTGAAGGCTGCTAAAAGCAACGTTCCAGCGCTGGAAGCCTGCCCGCAAAAACGTGGTGTATGTACCCGCGTATATACCACCACCCCGAAAAAAACCAAACTCCGCACTGCGTAAAGTATGCCGTGTGCGTTTGACTAACGGTTTCGAAGTGACTTCCTACATCGGTGGTGAAGGTCACAACCTGCAGGAACACTCCGTGATCCTGATCCGCGGCGGTCGTGTAAAAGACCTGCCAGGTGTGCGTTACCACACCGTTCGCGGCGCACTTGACTGCTCCGGTGTTAAAGACCGTAAGCAAGCTCGTTCCAAGTACGGCGTGAAGAAGCCAAAGGCTTAATGGTTCTCCGTTAAGTAAGGCCAAACATTTTCACTTTAATGTCAAAATAAACTCGTAGAGTTTTGGACAATCCTGAATTAACAACGGAGTATTTCCATGCCACGTCGTCGCGTCATTGGTCAACGTAAAATTTTGCCGGATCCTAAGTTCGGATCCGAGCTGCTGGCCAAATTTGTAAATATCCTGATGGTAGATGGTAAAAAATCTACTGCTGAAGCAATCGTCTATACCGCGCTGGAGACCCTGGCTCAGCGTTCTGGTAAAGATCACCTGGAAGCTTTCGAAGTAGCTCTGGACAACGTGCGCCCGACTGTCGAAGTCAAGTCTCGCCGCGTTGGTGGTTCTACTTATCAGGTACCAGTTGAAGTTCGTCCGGTTCGTCGTAATGCCCTGGCAATGCGCTGGATCGTTGATGCTGCTCGTAAACGCGGTGATAAATCCATGGCTCTGCGCCTGGCGAACGAGCTGTCTGACGCAGCAGAGAACAAAGGTTCTGCTGTTAAGAAGCGTGAAGACGTTCACCGTATGGCCGAAGCCAACAAGGCGTTCGCCCACTACCGCTGGTAATTGCCACGCAGTAGTTATGCTAACCAAGCGGGCGCTTCAAGAAGCCAGCCCGCTTGGGTTAACTGAATGAACGCCCTAGGGAATAGAGGAATCAAATGGCTCGTACAACACCCATTGAGCGCTACCGTAATATCGGTATCAGCGCACACATCGACGCCGGTAAAACCACCACTACCGAACGTATTCTGTTCTACACCGGTGTAAACCACAAAATCGGTGAAGTTCATGACGGCGCAGCTACCATGGACTGGATGGAGCAGGAGCAGGAGCGTGGTATTACCATTACCTCCGCTGCAACTACTGCATTCTGGTCAGGTATGGCCAAGCAGTATGAACCGCATCGCGTAAACATCATCGACACCCCAGGGCACGTTGACTTCACCATCGAAGTTGAACGTTCCATGCGTGTGCTTGATGGCGCGGTAATGGTTTACTGTGCTGTTGGTGGTGTTCAGCCACAGTCTGAAACCGTATGGCGTCAGGCTAACAAATACAAAGTTCCACGCATCGCGTTCGTTAACAAAATGGACCGCATGGGCGCGAACTTCCTGAAAGTTGTAGGCCAGATCAAATCTCGCCTGGGTGCAAACCCGGTTCCTCTGCAGCTGGCTATCGGCGCAGAAGAGAAATTCACCGGTGTTGTTGACCTGGTGAAGATGAAAGCCATCAACTGGAACGAAGCCGATGCAGGCGTGACCTTCGAATACGAAGATATCCCGGCTGACATGCAGGAACTGGCTGAAGAATGGCACCAGAATCTGGTTGAGTCTGCTGCCGAAGCTTCAGAAGAGCTGATGGAAAAATACCTGGGCGGCGAAGAGCTGACCGAGGCAGAAATCAAGCAAGCTCTGCGTCAGCGCGTGCTGAACAACGAAATCATTCTGGTTACCTGTGGTTCTGCGTTCAAGAACAAGGGCGTACAGGCGATGCTGGATGCGGTAATCGATTACCTGCCAGCGCCAACAGACGTACCGGCAATCAACGGTATGCTGGACGACGGCAAAGATACTCCAGCCGAGCGTCACGCAGACGATAGCGAGCCGTTCGCTGCACTGGCGTTCAAAATCGCTACTGACCCGTTCGTCGGTAACCTGACCTTCTTCCGCGTGTATTCTGGTGTGGTTAACTCCGGTGATACCGTATACAACCCGGTGAAGTCGGCTCGTGAGCGTTTTGGCCGTATCGTTCAGATGCACGCTAACAAACGTGAAGAGATCAAAGAAGTTCGCGCGGGCGACATTGCTGCGGCAATCGGCCTGAAAGACGTGACTACAGGTGACACCATCTGTGATCCGGACAACGTGATCATTCTGGAGCGTATGGAATTCCCTGAACCGGTAATTTCCATCGCCGTTGAACCGAAAACCAAAGCTGACCAGGAAAAAATGGGTCTGGCTCTGGGCCGTCTGGCTAAAGAAGACCCGTCATTCCGCGTATGGACTGATGAAGAATCTAACCAGACCATCATCGCTGGTATGGGTGAACTGCACCTCGACATCATCGTTGACCGTATGAAGCGTGAATTCAACGTTGAAGCGAACGTCGGTAAACCTCAGGTTGCTTACCGCGAAGCGATTCGCTCCAAGGTTACCGATATCGAAGGTAAACACGCCAAGCAGTCTGGTGGTCGTGGTCAGTATGGTCACGTTGTGATCGACATGTACCCACTGGAGCCGGGCTCGAATCCGAAAGGCTACGAGTTCGTCAACGACATTAAAGGCGGTGTGATTCCAACTGAATACATCCCTGCCGTTGACAAAGGTCTCCAGGAGCAGCTGAAAGCAGGTCCGCTGGCTGGCTATCCGGTTGTTGATCTCGGTGTGCGTCTGCACTTCGGTTCTTACCATGACGTTGACTCCTCCGAATTGGCGTTTAAACTGGCAGCTTCTATCGCCTTCAAAGATGGCTTTAAGAAAGCGAAACCCGTTCTGCTTGAGCCTATCATGAAGGTTGAAGTTGAAACGCCAGAAGAGAACACTGGTGACGTTATCGGTGACCTTAGCCGTCGTCGTGGTCAACTGAAAGGTCAAGAATCCAACGCTACCGGCGTTCAGATTCACGCTGAAGTTCCGTTGTCTGAAATGTTCGGGTACGCAACTCAATTGCGTTCTCTGACCAAAGGTCGTGCTTCTTACTCCATGGAGTTCCTGAAGTATGATGATGCGCCGAACAACGTTGCTCAGGCCGTAATCGAAGCCCGTGGTAAATAAGCCCAGGTTTTAAAACAATGATCCCATGCTCTCTCCTTGAGGGGAGAGCATAAGAGTAAGGAATATAGCCGTGTCTAAAGAAAAATTTGAACGTAACAAACCGCACGTTAACGTTGGTACTATCGGCCACGTTGACCACGGTAAAACTACCCTGACTGCAGCAATCACTACCGTTCTGGCTAAAACCTACGGCGGTTCTGCACGTGCTTTCGATCAGATCGATAACGCGCCAGAAGAAAAAGCTCGTGGTATCACCATCAACACCTCTCACGTTGAGTATGACACCCCGTCTCGCCACTACGCGCACGTTGACTGCCCAGGGCACGCCGACTACGTGAAAAACATGATCACCGGTGCTGCGCAGATGGACGGCGCAATCCTGGTTGTTGCTGCGACTGACGGCCCTATGCCTCAGACCCGTGAGCACATCCTGCTGGGTCGCCAGGTTGGCGTTCCTTTCATCATCGTGTTCATGAACAAATGTGACATGGTTGATGACGAAGAGCTGCTGGAACTGGTAGAAATGGAAGTTCGCGAGCTGCTGTCTGCTTACGATTTCCCTGGCGACGACCTGCCAGTAATCCGCGGTTCTGCGCTGAAAGCGCTGGAAGGCGAAGCAGAGTGGGAAGCTAAGATTGTAGAACTGGCTGAAGCGCTGGATTCTTACATCCCAGAACCAGAGCGTGCTATCGACAAGCCGTTCCTGCTGCCAATCGAAGACGTATTCTCCATCTCCGGTCGTGGTACCGTTGTTACCGGTCGTGTTGAGCGCGGTATCATCAAAGTTGGCGAAGAAGTTGAAATCGTTGGTATCAAAGACACCGTTAAGTCTACCTGTACCGGTGTAGAAATGTTCCGCAAACTGCTGGACGAAGGCCGTGCTGGTGAGAACGTTGGTGTTCTGCTGCGTGGTATCAAGCGTGAAGACATCGAACGTGGTCAGGTTCTGGCTAAACCAGGTTCTATCAAGCCGCACACCAAATTCGACTCAGAAGTGTACATCCTGAGCAAAGAAGAAGGTGGTCGTCACACGCCATTCTTCAAAGGCTACCGTCCACAGTTCTACTTCCGTACTACTGACGTGACCGGTACCATCGAACTGCCAGAAGGCGTAGAGATGGTAATGCCAGGCGATAACGTGAACATGGTTGTTACCCTGATTCACCCAATCGCAATGGACGACGGTCTGCGTTTCGCAATCCGTGAAGGCGGCCGTACCGTAGGCGCGGGTGTTGTTGCTAAAGTTATCGCTTAATCGCTGACAACTTTTCGACACCAATAAAAAGGGCACTTCGGTGCCCTTTTTTTATACAAATTGGTTAAATCTTAATTGAAATAAAAAGCATTCCCATTTAGACTTGATGCATTGGTTAAGAAGTGAGTCTCCTATGTACGTATGTCTGTGTAATGCCGTGACTGATAAAGCCATTCGCAAAGTGGTTCGCCAGCACAACCCTCATACCATGAAGCAACTGCGTGATTTAGTGCCAATTGGTACCGATTGTGGGAAATGCATTCGTCAGGCAAGACAAATTATGGTGGAGGAACGCGCAACCATTATTCATATGCATGAAGTTGCCTAACAAAAGGTAAGGTTATTTTTTGACTCTTGGCATACAGGTTCTACACTTTTAGAACTGGTCAGGAGGATTACCCTATGAAAGGCGATAAAAAGATCATTGCGCATCTCAACAAACTGCTTGGTAACGAGCTGGTTGCCATCAATCAATATTTCCTGCACGCCCGTATGTTCAAGAATTGGGGTCTAATGCGCCTCAACGATAAGGAATATCACGAGTCGATCGACGAGATGAAACATGCCGATCGTTACATTGAACGCATATTATTCCTTGAAGGGCTCCCCAATCTGCAAGACCTCGGCAAACTGAATATTGGCGAAGACATTGAAGAAATGCTGCGCTCAGATCTCGATCTGGAGCTGCAAGGCGCCAGAGATTTGCGTGAAGGTATCGCCTATGCTGATTCCATCCATGACTATGTCAGCCGCGATTTGATGATTGAAATTCTGGCCGACGAAGAACAACACATCGACTGGCTGGAGACCGAACTGGACCTGATTCAGCGGTTGGGTATCCAGAACTATGCCCAGGCGCAGGTACTGGAGCGCAAAGACTGATTTACCGCGTTTCCTCTCTGCCGGAAACCGATTACTGCCGGCAGGGCAGGGGACAGCGATTGCTGAATATCCCCATGTGAGTCCCCATCTTTTTCTCTTGGCGCCAACGTCTGATACCTCATCTCGATTAAATTTGTCGATATCCTGAGCATAATTTCATCTGTGCCTTGCTTATGCGCGCATTTTGCGTATAATGCGCGGGCTTACCTAATCTTGGTAAGCCTGATTTTAGCGAATCAGTCGATAGGCAAGCTCTTTCTGCCCTTCGAACAATACTCCCGATATGGGGGTTATATGTTGACGATTACACTCCCCCATCAATCGAAATGGGTGTGAGGAGTAATTATTTACGTTTATAAATAATTGGAGCTCTGGTCTCATGCAGAACCAAAGAATCCGTATCCGCCTGAAAGCGTTTGATCATCGTCTGATCGATCAATCAACCGCGGAAATCGTCGAGACTGCTAAGCGCACTGGTGCGCAAGTCCGTGGTCCGATCCCGCTGCCAACTCGCAAAGAGCGCTTTACCGTTCTGATCTCTCCGCACGTCAACAAAGATGCGCGTGATCAGTACGAGATTCGCACTCACAAGCGTCTGGTTGACATCGTTGAGCCAACCGAGAAAACCGTTGATGCTCTGATGCGTCTGGATCTGGCTGCCGGTGTAGACGTGCAGATCAGCCTGGGTTAATCAGGTCATTGAGCGATTGAGAGGTTGAAAACAATGATTGGTTTAGTCGGTAAAAAAGTGGGTATGACCCGTATCTTCACTGAAGATGGCGTTTCTATCCCAGTAACCGTAATCGAAATTGAAGCGAACCGCGTTACTCAGGTCAAAGACCTGGACAACGACGGGTACCGTGCCATCCAGGTCACTACCGGTAGCAAAAAAGCGAACCGTGTGACCAAACCGGAAGCGGGCCATTTCGCTAAAGCTGGCGTTGAAGCTGGCCGTGGTCTGTGGGAATTCCGCCTTGAAGAAGGTCAAGAGTTCGCTGCAGGTCAGGAAATCAGCGTAGAAATCTTCGCTGACGTTAAAAAAGTCGACGTTACCGGTACTTCTAAAGGTAAAGGTTTTGCTGGCACTGTAAAGCGCTGGAACTTCCGTACCCAAGACGCTACCCACGGTAACTCCTTGTCTCACCGCGTTCCGGGTTCTATCGGTCAGAACCAGACTCCGGGCAAAGTGTTCAAAGGCAAGAAAATGGCTGGCCACCTGGGTGACGAGCGTGTAACCGTTCAAAGCCTGGACGTAGTACGTGTTGACGCTGAGCGCAACCTGCTGCTGGTTAAGGGTGCTGTACCGGGCGCAACCGGTGGCAACCTGATCGTTAAACCAGCTGTGAAGGCGTAAGGGGATAGCAATGGAATTAGTATTGAAAGACGCGCAAAGCGCGCTGACTGTTTCCGAAACTACCTTCGGTCGTGATTTCAACGAAGCGCTGGTACACCAGGTTGTTGTTGCTTATGCAGCAGGTGCCCGTCAAGGTACCCGTGCTCAGAAGACCCGTGCTGAAGTAACTGGTTCCGGTAAAAAACCGTGGCGCCAGAAAGGTACCGGCCGTGCGCGTTCAGGTTCTGTAAAGAGCCCGATCTGGCGTTCCGGTGGTGTAACCTTCGCTGCCAAGCCACAAGACCACAGTCAGAAAGTTAACAAAAAGATGTACCGCGGCGCGCTGAAAAGCATCCTGTCCGAACTGGTACGTCAAGATCGTCTGATCGTTGTCGAGAAGTTCTCTGTAGAAGCGCCTAAAACCAAGCTGCTGGCACAGAAACTGAAAGATATGGCCCTGGAAGACGTGCTGATTGTAACCGGCGAAGTCGACGAGAATCTGTTCCTGGCCGCTCGCAACCTGTACAAGGTTGACGTGCGCGACGTAGCAGGTATCGATCCAGTTAGCCTGATCGCCTTCGACAAAGTGGTTATGACTGCTGATGCTGTGAAGCAAGTTGAGGAGATGCTGGCATGATCCGTGAAGAACGTTTGCTGAAAGTGCTGCGTGCACCGCACGTATCTGAAAAAGCATCCGCTGCGATGGAAAAAAGCAACACCATCGTTCTCAAAGTTGCCAAAGACGCGACCAAAGCAGAAATCAAAGCTGCAGTGCAGAAACTGTTTGAAGTCGAAGTCAAGGACGTTAACACCCTGGTAGTTAAAGGGAAAGTGAAGCGTCACGGTCAGCGTGTTGGTCGTCGTAGCGACTGGAAAAAAGCTTACGTCACCCTGAAAGAAGGCCAGAATCTGGACTTCATCGGCGGCGCAGAGTAAGTCGGAGGAGTAAGAACAATGGCAATTGTTAAATGTAAACCTACATCTCCGGGTCGTCGCCACGTTGTTAAAGTGGTTAACCCTGAGCTGCACAAGGGTAAACCTTATGCCCCGCTGCTTGAAAAAATGAGCAAAAGCGGTGGTCGTAACAACAATGGCCGTATCACCACCCGTCATATCGGTGGTGGCCACAAGCAACATTATCGTCTGGTTGACTTCAAACGCAACAAAGACGGTGTGCCTGCAGTGGTTGAGCGTCTGGAGTACGATCCGAACCGTTCCGCGAACATCGCGCTGG
Organism: Serratia odorifera; assembly: GCF_900635445.1. Taxonomy (NCBI): domain Bacteria; kingdom Pseudomonadati; phylum Pseudomonadota; class Gammaproteobacteria; order Enterobacterales; family Yersiniaceae; genus Serratia; species Serratia odorifera. Next base: position 1,149,231 of record NZ_LR134117.1, on the reverse strand, counting down.
TTCTGTACAAAGACGGCGAACGCCGTTACATCCTTGCGCCGAAAGGCCTGAAAGCTGGTGACCAGATTCAATCTGGCGTTGATGCTGCAATCAAAACGGGTAACACCCTGCCGATGCGCAACATTCCAGTGGGTTCAACGGTTCACAACGTAGAAATGAAACCAGGTAAAGGCGGCCAGATGGCTCGTTCAGCCGGTGCCTACGTTCAGATCGTTGCACGTGATGGTTCCTACGTAACTCTGCGTCTGCGCTCCGGCGAAATGCGTAAAGTTCCAGTTGATTGCCGCGCCACCCTGGGTGAAGTCGGTAACGCTGAACATATGCTTCGCGTTCTGGGTAAAGCAGGTGCTGCACGTTGGCGTGGTGTTCGTCCTACCGTTCGCGGTACGGCGATGAACCCGGTAGATCACCCGCACGGTGGTGGTGAAGGTCGTAACTTTGGTAAGCACCCGGTAACTCCGTGGGGCGTTCAGACCAAAGGTAAGAAGACCCGTAGCAACAAGCGTACTGATAAGTTCATCGTACGTCGCCGTAGCAAAAAATAATTAGAGGATAAGCCATGCCACGTTCTCTCAAGAAAGGTCCTTTTATTGACCTGCACTTGCTGAAGAAGGTAGAGAAAGCGGTGGAAAGCGGTGACAAGAAGCCTTTGCGCACTTGGTCCCGTCGTTCAACGATCTTTCCTAACATGATCGGTTTGACCATCGCTGTCCATAATGGTCGTCAGCACGTACCAGTGTTCGTTTCCGATGAAATGGTCGGTCACAAACTGGGTGAATTCGCGCCGACTCGTACTTATCGCGGCCATGCGGCTGATAAAAAAGCTAAAAAGCGCTAAGGTAGGAGGAAGAGATGGAAACTATCGCTAAACATCGCCACGCTCGTTCTTCTGCTCAGAAGGTTCGCCTTGTTGCTGACCTGATCCGCGGTAAGAAAGTGTCGCAAGCTCTGGAAACTCTGACCTACACCAACAAGAAAGCTGCTGGTCTGGTTAAGAAAGTGCTGGAGTCTGCCATTGCTAACGCAGAACACAACGATGGCGCTGACATCGATGATCTGAAAGTCACGAAAATCTTCGTCGACGAAGGCCCAAGCATGAAGCGCATTATGCCGCGTGCAAAAGGTCGTGCAGATCGCATCCTGAAGCGCACCAGCCACATTACTGTGGTTGTGTCCGATCGCTGAGACTCTGGAGACTAGCAATGGGTCAGAAAGTACATCCTAACGGTATTCGCCTGGGTATTGTCAAACCTTGGAACTCTACTTGGTATGCGAATACCAAAGAATTCGCTGACAACCTGGACAGCGACTTTAAAGTTCGTCAATTCCTGACCAAGGAACTGGCGAAAGCTTCCGTTTCTCGCATCGTTATCGAACGTCCTGCGAAGAGCATCCGTGTGACTATTCACACCGCTCGTCCAGGCATCGTTATCGGCAAGAAAGGTGAAGATGTCGAAAAACTGCGTAAGGTCGTAGCGGATATCGCTGGCGTTCCTGCACAGATTAACATCGCCGAAGTCCGTAAACCGGAACTTGACGCTAAATTGGTTGCTGACAGCATCACTTCACAGCTGGAACGTCGCGTTATGTTCCGTCGTGCTATGAAGCGTGCTGTACAGAACGCAATGCGTCTTGGCGCTAAAGGTATCAAAGTTGAAGTAAGCGGCCGCCTTGGCGGTGCTGAAATCGCGCGTACCGAATGGTACCGTGAAGGTCGTGTTCCGTTGCACACTCTGCGTGCGGATATCGATTACAACACATCTGAAGCGCACACCACTTATGGTGTAATCGGCGTTAAGGTATGGATCTTCAAAGGTGAGATCCTGGGTGGTATGGCTGCAGTTGAACAACCGGAACCGGCTGCTCAACCTAAAAAGCAGCAGCGTAAAGGCCGCAAGTAAGGAGAGTCGCTGATGTTACAACCAAAGCGTACAAAATTCCGTAAGATGCACAAGGGCCGCAACCGTGGTCTGGCGCAGGGTACGGATGTTAGCTTCGGCACTTTCGGTCTGAAAGCTGTTGGCCGTGGCCGTCTGACTGCTCGTCAAATCGAAGCAGCTCGTCGTGCAATGACTCGTGCAGTTAAGCGTCAAGGTAAGATCTGGATCCGTGTATTCCCGGACAAACCGATCACCGAGAAGCCGCTCGAAGTGCGTATGGGTAAAGGTAAAGGTAACGTGGAGTATTGGGTTGCCCTTATCCAGCCTGGTAAAGTCCTGTACGAAATGGACGGTGTGCCGGAAGAGCTGGCCCGTGAGGCATTCAAGCTGGCTGCAGCTAAATTGCCGATCAAAACCACCTTTGTAACTAAGACGGTGATGTAATGAAAGCACAAGAGCTGCGTGAAAAAAGCGTTGAAGAGCTGAACACTGAGCTGCTCAACCTGCTGCGTGAGCAATTCAACTTGCGCATGCAGGCGGCGAGTGGCCAGCTGCAACAAACTCACCTGTTGAAACAAGTGCGTCGTGATGTCGCACGCGTTAAGACTTTACTGACTGAAAAGGCGGGTGTGTAAATGAGTGACAATATCCGTACTCTGCAAGGTCGCGTGATCAGCGACAAAATGGAGAAATCCATTGTTGTTGCTATCGAGCGTTTCGTGAAGCACCCGATCTACGGGAAATTCATCAAGCGTACGACCAAGCTGCACGTACACGACGAGAGCAACGAATGTGGTATCGGCGACGTGGTTGAAATCCGCGAATGCCGTCCACTGTCCAAGACCAAGTCCTGGACGTTGGTTCGCGTTGTAGAGAAAGCGATTCTGTAATAGAGTAGCTGGCTCTAACTTAATGAACGGCTCAGGAAATGAGCCGTTCATTTTTTCTACCCATACTCTGGAAGCGGTGTTATAATGCTGCGCCCTCGGTTATGGGGCTTTTCAACGACCTAATATTTCTTGGGTCTTTAAAGTAGTAGTTGACATTAGCGGAGCACTAAAATGATCCAAGAACAGACTATGCTGAACGTCGCCGACAACTCCGGTGCACGTCGCGTAATGTGTATCAAGGTTCTAGGTGGCTCGCACCGTCGCTACGCAGGCGTCGGCGACATCATCAAGATTACCATCAAGGAAGCAATTCCACGTGGTAAGGTGAAGAAAGGCGATGTGCTGAAGGCGGTAGTGGTGCGCACCAAGAAGGGTGTACGTCGCCCGGACGGTTCTGTCATTCGCTTCGATGGTAATGCATGCGTTATTTTAAACAATAACAGCGAGCAGCCAATCGGTACGCGTATTTTTGGGCCGGTAACTCGTGAACTGCGTAATGAGAAGTTCATGAAAATTATCTCTCTGGCCCCAGAAGTACTCTAAGGAGCGAACCATGGCAGCGAAAATCCGTCGTGATGACGAAGTTATCGTGATTACCGGGAAAGACAAAGGTAAGCGCGGTAAAGTAAAAAATGTCCTGTCTGCTGGTAAGGTCATTGTTGAAGGTATCAACCTGGTGAAGAAACATCAGAAGCCGGTTCCGGCTCTGAACCAACCAGGTGGCATCGTTGAAAAAGAAGCTGCAATTCAGGTTTCTAACGTTGCTCTCTTCAATGCGGCTACCGGTAAGGCTGACCGTGTAGGCTTTAGATTCGAAGACGGCAAAAAAGTCCGTTTCTTCAAATCTAACAGCGAAACTATCAAGTAATTTGGAGTAATACGATGGCGAAACTGCATGATTACTACAAAGACGAGGTAGTTAAACAACTGATGTCTCAGTTTAACTACAATTCTGTCATGCAAGTCCCTCGGGTCGAGAAGATCACCCTGAACATGGGTGTTGGTGAAGCGATCGCTGACAAGAAACTGCTGGATAACGCAGCAGCCGACTTGGCAGCAATCTCCGGTCAAAAGCCGTTGATCACCAAAGCACGCAAATCTGTTGCAGGCTTCAAAATCCGCCAGGGCTATCCGATCGGCTGTAAAGTAACTCTGCGTGGCGAACGCATGTGGGAGTTCTTTGAGCGTCTGATTTCCATTGCTGTTCCACGTATCCGTGACTTCCGTGGCTTGTCCGCCAAGTCATTCGACGGCCGTGGCAACTACAGCATGGGTGTGCGTGAGCAAATCATCTTCCCAGAAATCGACTACGACAAAGTCGATCGCGTCCGTGGTTTGGATATTACCATTACCACTACTGCGAACTCTGATGATGAAGGCCGCGCACTGTTGGCTGCTTTTAACTTCCCGTTCCGCAAGTAAGGCAGGGTTACTGATGGCTAAGCAATCAATGAAAGCACGCGAAGTAAAGCGCGTGAAATTAGCTGACAAGTTCTTTGCAAAACGCGCTGAACTGAAAGCTATTATCTCTGATGTGAACGCTTCCGATGAAGATCGTTGGAATGCCGTTCTCAAGCTGCAAACTCTGCCGCGTGATTCCAGCCCGTCCCGTCAGCGTAATCGCTGCCGCCAAACTGGCCGTCCACATGGTTATGTGGGCAAATTCGGGTTGAGCCGTATCAAACTGCGTGAAGCCGCCATGCGCGGTGAAGTACCAGGCTTGAAAAAGGCTAGCTGGTAATTGTCACCAATTGAATCACGGGAGTAAAGACAGATGAGCATGCAAGATCCGATCGCGGATATGCTGACCCGTATCCGTAACGGTCAAGCCGCGAACAAAGTTGCGGTCACCATGCCTTCCTCCAAGCTGAAAGTGGCGATTGCCAACGTGCTGAAGGAAGAAGGTTTTATTGAAGATTTCAAAATCGAAGGCGACGCCAAGCCTGTTCTGGAACTGGTACTGAAGTACTTCCAGGGCAAAGCTGTGGTAGAAAGCATTCAGCGTATCAGCCGTCCAGGTCTGCGTATCTATAAGAAAAAAGATGCGTTGCCAAAAGTTATGGCCGGTTTGGGGATCGCTGTTGTTTCTACCTCTAAAGGTGTTATGACCGATCGTGCAGCTCGCCAGGCTGGTCTTGGTGGCGAGATTATCTGCTACGTAGCTTAATTCGGGAGGAAAGAATGTCTCGTGTTGCAAAAGCACCCGTCGTCATTCCTGCCGGCGTAGAGGTAAAACTCAACGGTCAGGTTATTTCGATTAAGGGTAAGAACGGCGAGCTGACTCGTACAGTCCACGAAGCCGTTGAAGTGAAGCAAGAAGCTAACGCACTGACTTTCGCACCACGCGAAGGCTTTGTGAACGCATGGGCCCAAGCGGGTACTACGCGCGCTCTGCTGAACGCAATGGTTATCGGTGTTACCGAAGGCTTCACCAAGAAGCTTCAACTGGTAGGCGTTGGTTATCGTGCTGCTGTTAAAGGCAATGTGGTGAATTTAGCCCTGGGCTTCTCTCACCCTGTCGATCACCAGCTGCCAGCAGGTGTTACTGCTGAATGTCCTAGCCAAACTGAAATCGTGCTGAAAGGCGCTGATAAGCAGATTATTGGCCAGGTTGCTGCAGATCTGCGTGCCTACCGTCGTCCTGAGCCTTACAAAGGCAAGGGTGTTCGTTACGCCGACGAAGTCGTGCGTATCAAAGAGGCTAAGAAGAAGTAAGGTAACACTATGGATAAGAAATCTGCTCGTATCCGTCGTGCGACCCGCGCACGCCGCAAGCTCAAAGAACTGGGTGCAACCCGCCTGGTGGTACATCGTACCCCGCGTCACATTTACGCACAGGTAATTGCTCCGAACGGTTCTGAAGTATTGGTAGCAGCTTCTACTTTAGAAAAAGCTATCACTGAGCAACTGAAGTTTTCCGGTAACAAAGACGCAGCAGCAGCAGTAGGTAAAGCTATCGCTGAGCGCGCGTTGGAAAAAGGCATCAAAGATGTTTCCTTTGACCGTTCCGGTTTCCAATATCATGGTCGAGTCCAGGCACTGGCAGATGCTGCCCGTGAAGCTGGCCTTCAGTTCTAAGGAAGAGGTTTAAGATGGCTCACATCGAAAAACAAGCTGGCGAACTGCAGGAAAAGCTGATCGCGGTAAACCGCGTATCTAAAACCGTAAAAGGTGGCCGTATTTTCAGCTTTACCGCACTGACAGTCGTTGGTGATGGTAACGGTCGCGTTGGTTTTGGCTACGGCAAAGCACGCGAAGTTCCGGCAGCGATCCAGAAAGCGATGGAAAAAGCCCGTCGCAACATGATGAATGTCGCGCTGAACAGCGGCACCCTGCAGCACCCTGTTAAAGGTGCTCACACGGGTTCTCGTGTGTTCATGCAGCCGGCTTCCGAAGGTACCGGTATTATCGCCGGTGGTGCAATGCGCGCCGTCCTGGAAGTCGCTGGGGTTCACAACGTATTGGCTAAGGCTTATGGTTCCACCAACCCGATCAACGTGGTTCGTGCAACTATTGATGCCTTGGCAAATATGAAGTCCCCTGAAATGGTCGCTGCCAAGCGTGGTAAATCCGTTGCAGACATTCTGGGGTAATTGACCATGGCTAAGACTATTAAAGTAACACAAGTTCGCAGTTCCATTGGCCGTCTGCCGAAGCATAAAGCTACTCTGCTCGGTCTGGGTCTGCGTCGTATTGGTCACACCGTAGAGCGCGAGGATACTCCTGCTGTACGCGGTATGATCAACCTGGTTTCCTACATGGTTAAAGTTGAGGAGTAACAGATGCGTTTAAATACTCTGTCTCCGGCTGAAGGTGCCAAGCATGCGCCGAAGCGTGTAGGTCGTGGTATTGGTTCTGGCCTGGGTAAAACCGGCGGCCGTGGTCACAAAGGTCAGAAGTCTCGTTCTGGCGGTGGCGTACGTCGCGGGTTTGAAGGTGGTCAGATGCCTTTATACCGTCGTTTGCCGAAATTCGGCTTCACCTCTCGCAAAGCGATGATCACGGCAGAAGTTCGTCTGTCTGAGCTGGCTTTGATTGAAGGCGACGTAATCGACCTGAACACGCTGAAAGCCGCTAACGTTGTTGGTACCCAGATTGAGTTCGCGAAAGTTATGCTTTCTGGCGAAATCACTCGTCCGGTTACCCTGCGTGGTCTGCGTGTCACCAAAGGCGCTCGTGCTGCTATCGAAGCTGCTGGCGGTAAAATTGAGGAATAAGTAGCAGATGGCTAAGCAACCAGGATTAGATTTTCAAAGTGCTAAAGGTGGGCTCGGCGAGCTGAAGCGCAGACTTTTGTTTGTTATCGGCGCGCTGATTGTCTTCCGTATCGGCTCTTTTATTCCGATTCCTGGTATCGATGCCACTGTGCTTGCCAAATTGCTCGAGCAGCAGAGAGGCACTATCATTGAAATGTTTAACATGTTCTCTGGTGGTGCCCTCAGCCGTGCTTCTATCTTTGCTCTGGGGATCATGCCATATATCTCGGCGTCGATCATTATCCAGCTGCTGACGGTGGTTCATCCGGCGTTGGCGGAAATCAAGAAAGAAGGGGAGGCTGGCCGTCGCAAGATAAGCCAGTACACCCGGTACGGTACGCTGGTATTGGCCATATTCCAGTCGATCGGTATTGCTACCGGTCTGCCGAATATGCCTGGTATGCAGGGCCTGGTGTTAAATCCAGGCTTTGCGTTCTACTTTACTGCGGTTGTGAGTCTGGTTACCGGGACAATGTTCCTGATGTGGCTGGGTGAGCAGATAACCGAACGAGGTATCGGCAACGGTATTTCAATCATTATCTTCGCTGGTATTGTGGCGGGATTACCGCCGGCAATCGGTCATACTATTGAGCAAGCCCGGCAAGGCGACCTGCACTTCCTCCTGTTGCTGCTGGTTGCAGTATTGGTGTTTGCAGTAACCTTCTTCGTTGTTTTCATCGAACGTGGTCAACGTCGTATCGTCGTTAACTATGCGAAACGTCAACAAGGTCGTCGTGTTTACGCAGCACAGAGCACACACTTACCGTTGAAAGTGAACATGGCAGGCGTAATTCCTGCAATCTTCGCTTCCAGCATTATCCTGTTCCCAGCCACGATTGCATCCTGGTTTGGGGGCGGTACCGGTTGGAACTGGCTGACAACGATTTCGATGTATTTGCAGCCTGGACAGCCGCTTTATGTGTTACTCTATGCGTCTGCAATCATCTTCTTCTGTTTCTTCTACACGGCGTTGGTTTTCAACCCGCGTGAGACAGCAGATAACCTGAAGAAGTCCGGTGCCTTCGTACCAGGAATTCGTCCGGGAGAGCAAACGGCGAAGTACATCGATAAAGTAATGACGCGTTTAACCCTGGTGGGCGCGATGTACATTACTTTCATCTGCCTGATCCCGGAGTTCATGCGTGATGCAATGAAAGTACCATTCTACTTTGGTGGTACCTCGCTACTGATCGTGGTTGTCGTCATCATGGACTTTATGGCTCAAGTGCAAACTCTGATGATGTCAAGTCAGTACGAGTCTGCATTGAAGAAAGCAAACCTGAAAGGCTATAACCGCTAGTCGGGTTTTGTTTGAGAAGTTACGGAGAGTAAAAATGAAAGTTCGTGCTTCCGTCAAGAAATTATGTCGTAACTGCAAAATCGTTAAGCGTAACGGTGTCGTTCGTGTGATTTGCAGCGCCGAGCCGAAGCATAAACAGCGTCAAGGCTGATTATCTCGCATATTTTTCTTGCAAAGTTGGGTTGAGCTGGCTAGATTAGCCAGCCAATCTTTTGTATGTAGCTGCAACATTATTTGAGTATCCTGAAAACGGGCTTTTCAGAATGGTGTTGCCGTATAAAATAGTAGGAGTGCATAGTGGCCCGTATAGCAGGCATTAACATTCCTGATCATAAACATACCGTAATCGCCTTAACGTCGATCTTCGGAATCGGTAAAACCCGCTCACAGTCTATCTGTGCGGCTACGGGTATTCCTGAAAATGTTAAGATCAGTGAGCTGTCTGAAGAGCAAATTGAACAGCTGCGTGAAGCAGTCGCCAAATTCACTGTCGAAGGTGATTTGCGTCGTGAAGTTACCCTGAGCATCAAGCGTCTGATGGATCTTGGTACATATCGTGGTTTGCGCCATCGTCGTGGTCTGCCAGTTCGCGGTCAGCGTACTAAGACCAACGCACGTACCCGTAAGGGTCCGCGTAAACCGATCAAGAAATAATCGGGGTGATTGAATAATGGCAAAGGCACCTGTTCGTACACGCAAGCGTGTAAGAAAGCAAGTCTCTGACGGCGTGGCTCATATCCATGCTTCTTTCAACAACACCATTGTAACTATTACCGATCGTCAGGGTAATGCTTTGGGTTGGGCAACTGCCGGTGGTTCCGGTTTCCGTGGTTCTCGTAAGTCAACTCCGTTTGCAGCTCAGGTTGCAGCCGAACGTTGTGCTGAAGCAGTAAAAGAATACGGTATCAAGAACCTGGAAGTTATGGTTAAAGGACCTGGTCCTGGTCGTGAGTCTACTATCCGCGCTCTGAACGCGGCTGGTTTCCGCATCACTAACATTACTGATGTGACTCCGATCCCTCATAACGGTTGTCGTCCGCCGAAAAAGCGCCGCGTATAACGCTGCTTTTAGGATTGTTGGAGAAAGAAAATGGCAAGATATTTGGGTCCTAAGCTCAAGCTTAGCCGCCGTGAGGGCACAGACCTGTTCCTGAAGTCTGGCGTTCGCGCGATCGATTCAAAATGCAAAATTGAGCAACCGCCTGGTCAACACGGTGCGCGTAAACCGCGTCTGTCTGACTACGGTGTACAGTTACGTGAAAAGCAAAAAGTTCGCCGTATGTACGGTGTTCTGGAGCGTCAATTCCGTAACTATTATAAAGAAGCAGCACGTCTGAAAGGCAACACTGGTGCAAACCTGTTGCAACTGCTGGAAGGCCGTCTGGACAACGTCGTTTACCGTATGGGCTTTGGCGCCACTCGTGCAGAAGCACGTCAGCTGGTTAGCCATAAAGGCATCATGGTAAATGGTCGCGTTGTTAACATCGCTTCTTATCAGGTATCTCCGAATGACGTAGTCAGCATCCGCGAGAAAGCTAAAAAGCAGTCTCGTGTTAAGGCCGCTTTGGAGCTGGCTGAGCAGCGTGAAAAGCCAACTTGGCTGGAAGTTGATGCTGCTAAGATGGAAGGTGTGTTCAAACGTATTCCTGAACGTACCGATCTGTCTGCGGACATTAACGAACACCTGATCGTCGAGCTTTACTCCAAGTAAAGCTTAGTACCAAAGAGAGGACACAATGCAGGGTTCTGTGACAGAGTTTCTAAAACCGCGCCTGGTAGATATCGAGCAAGTCAGTTCGACGCACGCCAAGGTGACCCTTGAGCCTTTAGAGCGTGGCTTTGGCCATACTCTTGGCAACGCACTGCGCCGTATTCTGCTTTCATCTATGCCGGGTTGCGCGGTGACCGAGGTTGAGATTGATGGTGTACTGCATGAGTACAGCACCAAAGAAGGCGTACAGGAAGATATCCTGGAGATCCTGCTCAACCTGAAAGGGCTGGCGGTGAGAGTTCAAGGCAAAGATGAAGTTATTCTTACCCTGAATAAATCTGGCATTGGCCCTGTGACCGCTGCCGACATTACCCATGATGGTGATGTCGAAATCGTCAAGCCGCAGCACGTTATCTGCCACCTGACCGATGAGAACGCTGCTATCAGCATGCGTATCAAAGTTCAGCGCGGTCGTGGTTATGTGCCGGCTTCTGCCCGAATTCATTCGGAAGAAGATGAGCGCCCGATTGGTCGTCTGTTGGTGGACGCCTGCTATAGCCCTGTAGAGCGTATTGCCTACAATGTTGAAGCAGCGCGTGTAGAACAGCGTACTGACCTGGACAAGCTGGTAATCGAAATGGAAACCAATGGCACGATCGATCCTGAAGAGGCGATCCGCCGTGCGGCAACCATTCTGGCTGAACAACTTGAAGCTTTCGTTGACTTGCGTGATGTACGTCAGCCGGAAGTTAAAGAAGAGAAACCAGAGTTCGATCCAATCCTGCTGCGCCCTGTTGACGATCTGGAATTGACTGTCCGCTCTGCTAACTGCCTTAAGGCAGAAGCTATCCACTACATCGGTGATCTGGTACAGCGTACCGAGGTTGAGTTGCTGAAAACGCCGAACCTGGGTAAAAAAATCTCTTACCGAGATTAAAGATGTGCTGGCCTCACGTGGTCTGTCTCTGGGCATGCGCCTGGAAAACTGGCCGCCGGCAAGCATTGCTGACGAGTAACCGGATCACAGGTTAAGGTTTTACTGAGAAGGATAAGGTCATGCGCCATCGTAAGAGTGGTCGTCAACTGAACCGTAACAGCAGCCATCGCCAGGCTATGTTCCGTAACATGGCCGGCTCTTTGGTTCGTCATGAGATCATCAAGACGACCCTGCCAAAAGCGAAAGAGCTGCGTCGCGTTGTTGAGCCGCTGATTACTCTTGCCAAGACCGACAGCGTAGCTAATCGTCGTCTGGCATTCGCCCGTACTCGTGATAACGAGATCGTGGCAAAACTGTTTAACGAGCTGGGCCCGCGTTTCGCGAGCCGTGCCGGTGGTTACACTCGCATTCTGAAGTGTGGCTTCCGCGCAGGCGACAACGCGCCGATGGCATACATCGAGCTGGTTGATCGTGCTGAGTCTCAAGCAGAAGTGGCAACTGCAGAGTAATCTGTAGACGCGTAAAAAAACCGGGCTTGCCCGGTTTTTTTACGTCTGTCGTTTGCCGCAGATCGATCCCCCTATGTGATGACTTAAGATCTCCCTTCTTATCCACTATGCTAATATTATCTGCTTTAGCGCTGGAGAAATCCTCTTATGTGGTTGCTCGATGAATGGGCTGAACGCCATATCGCCGATGCCCAGCAGAAAGGTGAACTCGACAAACTACCCGGTATGGGCGCGCCGCTAATACTGGATGATGACAGTGCGGTACCTGCCGAGCTGCGATCGGGTTTTCGCCTGTTAAAAAACGCCGGTTATCTGCCGCCAGAACTTGAAGTGCGCAAAGAAGCGCTGACGCTGGCTCGCTTACTGCAGGGCATCAATAGCGAACATCCTGACTTTGACGAGTTGAATAAACGCATGGCGCTGTTGGCGTTTCGTTTGCGTCAGGCGGGAATGAGCACCGATTTTCTACACGGTGAATACCAAGCGGCACTGAGCGGTAAATTCAGCACGGAGGATAAGTAATGTTTAAAATTGGCCAGTTGGCAAAACTTGCCGATGTGACGCCCGATACGGTGCGTTATTACGAAAAGCAGGGCATGATGGATCACGACATCAGAACCGAAGGCGGTTTTCGCTTGTACAGCGAGCAGGACTTGCAGCGGCTGCGTTTTATTCGTTATGCCAAGCAATTGGGATTTACCCTGGAAACCATCGCCGAACTGTTATCGATCCGCGTCGATCCAGAGCATCATACCTGCCAGGAATCAAAATCGATCGTGGAGGCGCGACTGCAGGACGTTGAGAACAAATTGCAAGAATTGTCGCGTATGCGTGAATCATTGAAACGACTCAGCGATGCCTGCTGTGGTACCGCACATACCAGTAGCTCTTGCTCGATCCTTGAGGCATTGGAACAAGGCGCACGTGAAGAAAAAGCGGCAAGCGTCAGGCAACAGCGATAATCGCTTTAATGTCGACCTCGACCGCAGTATCATCAGCCGTTTTATAACCACAGTGTTAATCGGAGTAATACCATGACAAAATATCGACATACCAAGGGCCAAATTCAGGATAACGCCTTGGAAGCCTTGTTACATGACCCGCTGTTTCGCCAACGGGTAGAAAAAAATATTAAAGGTAAAGGCAGTTATCGGCGTAAAGAAAAACATGCAAAAGGTGGGCGTTGGGAGGCCAGTGGTAAAGTATCAGCAGATAATTTACCACTGGCCTTCTGGTTTTAAGCCATTAAAAAAGCCCTCTATCAGCGAGGGCTTTTATTTATAAAAAGGGTGGTCTTACAGCTTTGGCTGTTGTTGCTGAGCCAGCAGATCGCGTATTTCAGTCAGCAGTTTTTCTTCAGTGGTAGGCGCTGGCGGAGCAGCAGGGGCTTCTTCCTGCTTGCGGCGAACTTTATTCATCAGCTTAATTGCCAGGAAGATGGCAAATGCGACGATGATAAAATCAAAAACGGTCTGAATGAATGAACCATAATTCATTACTACCGCCGGAACAGCGCCTTGTGCTTCACGTAAAACCAGATGGAACTGTTTAAAATCGACGCCGCCAATCAGCAAACCCAACGGCGGCATGATGATATCAGCAACGAATGACGATACAATTTTCCCGAAGGCAGCACCGATAATGACACCCACCGCCAAATCGACCACGTTGCCACGCATGGCAAACTCGCGGAACTCTTTCATCATACTCATAGAACACCCCTCGCAAAATTAATAACACAAGTTTAACAAAGCAACTTCCCTTTGCCACAATAAGTATAGAAAACTTTTCGCCATTTCCTGTGACAATCAATTTTAACGCAAAACGGCGGTTACCGGCTTTACGTATTTGTATTAAAGGAAGAACGGACTCGGTTGGAACAGTCGTTCAACATCCGGGACAAATTTCTTGTCGGTAATAAACATGATCACATGATCGCCTTGCTCAATTTTACTGTTGCCGTTGGCGATAATCACATCGTCACCACGTACAATTGCGCCAATGGTCGTGCCTGGCGGCAACTTGATCTCTTCTACAATGCGTCCAACCACTTTGGAGGTACTTTCATCACCGTGTGCGATCGCTTCGATGGCTTCTGCCACGCCACGGCGCAGGGACGAGACGCTGACAATATCGGCCTTGCGTACGTGCCCCAACAGCGCAGAGATGGTAGCTTGTTGCGGTGAGATGGCAATGTCAATCACGCTGCCCTGAACCAAATCGACGTAGGCGCGGCGCTGGATCAGCACCATGACTTTCTTGGCGCCCATGCGTTTGGCCAGCATGGCGGACATGATATTGGCTTCGTCATCGTTGGTGATGGCAATAAACACGTCTACCTGTTCAACGTGTTCTTCGGCCAGCAGTTCCTGATCGGAAGCATCACCGTAAAACACAATGGTGTCATGGAGTTGTTCGGCCAATTCGGCGGCGCGCTGCTGGTTACGTTCAATCAGCTTGACGTTGTAGTCTTTCTCCAACTTGGCGGCCAAACCGGCACCGACATTGCCGCCGCCGACGATCATAATGCGCTTGTAAGGCTTTTCCAGCCGTTGCAGTTCGCTCATTACCGCGCGGATATGCTGGGATGCAGCAACAAAAAATACTTCGTCACCGGCTTCAATGATGGTGGAACCCTGCGGGCGAATCGGTCGATCCTGGCGGAAAATAGCGGCTACGCGGGTATCAATATGCGGCATGTGTTCGCGCATGGCCGACAACGCATTGCCTACCAACGGGCCGCCATAATAGGCTTTAACCGCGGCAATGCTGACTTTCCCTTCCGCAAAGTTTACAACCTGCAAGGCTCCAGGGTATTCAATCAGTTTGTAGATGTAATCGATAACCAGCTGTTCGGGAGAGATCAGGTGGTCGATAGGCACCGCTTCAGGTAAAAACAGCTTGTCGGATTCACGAATGTATTCTGGCGCACGAATACGAGCGATGCGGTTTGGCGTGTTGAACAATGAGTAGGCAATCTGGCAGGCGATCATATTGGTTTCGTCAGAATTGGTGACGGCAACCAGCATATCGGCATCTTCAGCGCCGGCCTCACGCAGGACGCGCGGGTGTGAACCATGTCCCTGTACGACGCGCAGATCGAATTTGTCCTGCAACTGACGAAGGCGGTTGGTATCGGTATCCACCACGGTGATATCGTTATTTTCGCCAACCAGGTTTTCCGCCAGAGTTCCGCCGACCTGACCTGCGCCAAGAATAATTATTTTCATCGTGTTCTCTGCTTCACACTGAAAGAGCAGGGCGCAAAGGCACGCCCTGAGGGGTTACAGTTTAATCAGCTTAGCGTAAAAGAAGCCATCGCCATCTTCAGGATGAGGAAGGTTCTGTCGGCCAGGTTGATGTTGCTTACCGGTTTCTACACGTTGTGCGTCGGCATGGCGCTGTAAAAAGGCCAGTACCTGCTCATTGTTTTCCTGTGGCAGGATAGAGCAGGTGGCATACACCATCACACCGCCAGGCTTCAGGTGAGGCCAAATGGCATCCATGATTTCCGCCTGCAGGCTGGCCAATTCGGCAATGTCGCGATCGCGGCGCAGCCATTTGATATCAGGATGGCGGCGGATGACCCCGGTGGCAGAGCATGGCGCATCCAACAGAATGCGATCAAATTGCTTATCGCCGCACCATTGCTGCGGTGTACGGCCATCACCCTGCTTGACCTCGGCGCTGAATCGCAGACGCTGGAGATTTTCGTTCACGCGACTCAGCCGCTGTTCGTCGATGTCGACCGCCATCACATGGGCTTTTGGTGCCGCTTCGAGGATATGCGTGGTTTTGCCGCCAGGGGCTGCGCACAGATCGAGGATCTGCTCGCCATCCTGCGGATCCAGCAGATCGACGCAGCCTTGTGCAGAGGCATCCTGCACGGTGACCCATCCCTCGGCAAAGCCGGGCAGCTCGTTGACCGCGCATGGCGACAATAAACGCAGCGCATCACGATATTCTGCGTGTGGCGCGGCGGCGATGCCGGCTTGTTCCATCAGTTTGAGATATTCATCGCGCGTGTGATGCAGCCGGTTTACCCGCAGCCACATTGGCGGTTTCTGGTTATTGGCCTCGACGATGTGTTCCCACTGCTCAGGATAGGCCTGCTGGATGCGTTTCAATAGCCAGCTTGGGTGCAAATAGCGGCTGTCATTGTTGGCCGCGCGTTGCAGCAATTGATCCTGCTGGCGCTGGAACTGACGCAAAACGCCGTTAATCAGCCCCTTGAGCTGTGGCCGCTTTAGCGCAACGGCGCCGTTTACCGTTTCTGCCAGCGCCGCGTGCGCAGGAATACGGGTATACAGTAATTGGTACATGCCAACCATCAGCAGATAGTGCAGCGTGCGTTGTTTTCCGACCATCGGTTTGGCCATCAACTGCTGAATGCACCATTCCAGTTGCGGCAAGACGCGTAAGGTGCCAAAACACAGCTCCTGTAACAGTGCGCGGTCTTTGTCCGAGATGTTTTTCTGCAATGACGGCAGGATGGTGCTGAGTGATTGCCCCTGATCCAATACCTGGCCGATGGCTTGAGCAGCAATGCTGCGGAGGTTGTAGTTGTTTTTCATAGGCTAGAGCTGTTGACGATCGGCATTGAATAAAATAAACAGCCCGGCAGGATCCACCGGGCAGTGAAGGCGGTTTATAACCGGTTACCCGGAGTGAACCATTCGCGACGTGAATTCAACAAATCTTGAGCTGACATCGGCTTTTTGCCGGCAGGCTGTAACTGCGTCAGGCATAGCACGCCGTCGGCAGTTGCCACCTGGATGCCATGCTTGTCGGCATGGATGATGGTACCCGGCTGGGCATTGCTGCTCTCATCGCTAACCTGCGCCTGCCAAACCTTCACCGGTTGGTCGTCAACGGTGAAGTAACTGACTGGCCACGGATTGAAGGCGCGAATGCAGCGTTCAAGCTGTGCGGCAGAAAGTTGCCAATCGAGGCGCGCTTCCTCTTTACTCAGTTTTTCCGCGTAGGTCACCAGCGCTTCGTTTTGTACTTCACGTGCGACGGTGCCGTCGGCCAACTGTTGCAATGTGGTCAGCAATCCCCTGGGCCCCAATTCAGCGAGCTTGTCGTACAGGCTGGCACTGGTATCCGAAGCTTCAATGGGACAACTGATTTTATGCATCATGTCACCCGTATCAAGGCCGACATCCATTTGCATGATGGTCACGCCGGTTTCCCGATCGCCAGCCCACAGGGAACGCTGGATCGGCGCGGCACCGCGCCAGCGCGGCAGTAGCGAACCGTGTACGTTGATACAGCCGAGGCGCGGCATATCCAGAACTGCTTTTGGCAGAATCAGACCGTATGCCACCCACCACCATCACGTCAGCTTCAAGCGTTGCCACCAGTTGCTGGTTTTCTTCTGGGCGTAATGACTTGGGTTGGAAGATCGGCAGTTGATGCTGTTCAGCCAGCACTTTGACCGGGCTTGGCGTCAGTTTATTGCCACGCCCGGCAGGGCGATCGGGCTGGGTAAACACACCGACCACCTGGTGTCCAGATGACAACAGCGCGTCAAGATGACGCGCTGCGAAGTCGGGTGTGCCGGCAAAAATAATGCGTAAAGAGTCAGACACGTTGATTCCCTGCGTGGTTAGGCGCGCGCTTGCAGCTTGGCCATTTTTTCCAGTTTCTGACGGATACGCTGGCGTTTCAGCGGCGACAGGTAATCGACAAACAGTTTGCCGACCAGGTGATCCATTTCATGCTGGATACAGATGGCCAACAGATCGTCGGCGGCCAGTTCGAATGAATTGCCGTTGTAATCCAGCGCGCGGATCTTCACCTTTTCGGCCCGTGGCACCAAGGCACGTTGTTCAGGGATGGACAGGCATCCTTCTTCAATGCCGGTTTCACCACTTTGTTCCAACAGTTCCGGGTTAATCAGCACCAGGCGCTGATCGCGAGTTTCGGAAACGTCGATGACGATAATGCGTTGGTGGATATCCACCTGGGTCGCGGCCAGGCCAATGCCTTCCTCTGCGTACATGGTGTCAAACATATCATCCACGATACGCTGGATATCAGCATTGACTTCTTTTACCGGGGCTGCAACTTTGCGCAGCCGCTCGTCTGGGAAATGTAATACCTGCAAGACTGACATATATCTTTAGATCTATATCCGAGTAATAAAGAGAGTTTAATGTCTATTCTAGACATTTCCCGTCCTGATTGACAGCATCGTCTAACAATTGCACAGATTGGTAATACCAACGCTAACGGCAAGGGACGCGCGATGATTCCAGAGGAGATGGGGTTACGGCTGCATGCGGTATCGGGGCTCGGCGCGGCAGCGGCAAGCGAGGTCTTGCGGCAGTTGATCGCGGCAGGGGGCGCACCTTGCCGCATGCTGCGCGCACTGGGCCTGAACCTTCGCCAGCGTGAACAGTTCGACCGTTTGGACTCGCGCTACCTGGCCGCGACGCTGGCTTGGCTGGAACACCCCGGGCACAGGATGCTGACTTCGGCACGGCGGGATATCCGCAGCAACTTTCGCATCTCGTCGATGCGCCGTTTGTACTGCTGGTGGACGGCTGCATTGAGGCGTTGCAGTTGCCGCAAATCGCCATGGTGGGCAGTTCGTCAATACAGCCATTACGGTGAGCGTTGGGCGACGTACTTTGCCGGCGAGTTGGCACATTGCGGCTATGCCATCACCAGCGGTCTGGCACTTGGCATCGACGGTATCTGTCATCGCGCTGCACTTGACGCACAGGGTATCACGATTGGCGTATTGGGTAGCGGGCTGGCCAATGTCTCGCCGCGTTGTCATCGTCGACTGGCCAGGCGCATCGTCGAGCAGGGCGGCGCGCTGTTGTCCGAACACCTGGTCACCGACTTGCCTCTGCCAGCGCATTTCCCTCGGCGTAATCGCATCATTAGTGGCTTGAGCCTTGGCGTACTGGTGGTGGAGGCCGCTTTACGCAGTGGTTCGCTAATTACTGCGCGCCTGGCACTTGAACAGGGCGTGACGTTTTTGCCTTGCCTGGCGCCTTGGGTAATCCTATGAGCGCGGGAACACACTGGCTGATTCAACAGGGCGGTTATCTGGTTACCGAACCAAAAGATATCGCAGAACAGCTCGGCAGCGGCCTGCATTGGTTGGCGATGGATGAAAAAACAACTATTTCTGCTTCAGAAGCGGAAGTTGAATTGCCATTTGCCGATGTGTTGGCTAACGTAGGAGATGAGGTGACACCTGTTGACGTCGTCGCTGAACGTGCCGGCCAACCTGTGCCAGAGGTGGTAATCCAATTACTCGATCTGGAGTTAGCAGGATGGATCGCAGCTGTACCCGGCGGCTATGTCCGAATAAGGAGGGCAAGCCATGTTCGACGTACTCATGTACTTATTTGAAACGTATATCCACAATGAAC
This sequence comes from Serratia odorifera, assembly GCF_900635445.1. NCBI lineage: Bacteria > Pseudomonadati > Pseudomonadota > Gammaproteobacteria > Enterobacterales > Yersiniaceae > Serratia > Serratia odorifera. The sequence continues at coordinate 1,130,354 of NZ_LR134117.1, read as the reverse complement.
CAGAGATACGCGTCGATCAGGATAAACTGACCGATGATCTCGCTGAGGCGGGGTTTCATCGAGAGGATATCTACAACGCGTTGAATTGGCTTGAAAAACTCGCAGACTTGCAAGAAGGTGAGAACGCGCCGTATCTTATGGGCGCCGATCCGCTGGCGATGCGATTCTATACCGAAGAAGAAAGCGTGCGTCTGGATGCCAGTTGCCGTGGTTTTCTTCTGTTCCTTGAACAGATCCAGGTATTGAACCTCGAAACCCGTGAAATGGTTATCGATCGCGTTATGGCGTTGGATAACGAGGAATTCGATCTCGAAGACCTGAAATGGGTGGTGTTGATGGTGCTATTCAATATCCCAGGTTATGAAAGCGCCTATCAGCAAATGGAAGAACTGTTGTTTGAAGTAAACGAAGGCTATTTGCATTGAGCCGATAACACGCATATACCCGTATACTTCAAGATACAGGTGCGTTGGCTTCCCTTGCTGACCCTGGTGGCGTAGCCTTTGTGCGCCCCAGGGATTTGCTGCGTCGCCGCCTTCCTGTAACTCGAATCATGTAGGGTATAAAGTAGTTATGACTAAAACAGCGATTTTGCCGCTAGGCAAAATGAACCCTGTCCGGAATGTGGGGCCGAGTTGGTGATCCGCAGTGGTCGCCATGGCCCCTTCCTTGGCTGTTCTCATTATCCAGAGTGCGAATATATACGTCCGCTGAAAGCCCAGGCGGACGGTCATATAGTTTAAAGTATTGGAAGGACAACATTGCCCGAAATGCCAGGCGACGCTGGTGTTGCGTCAGGGGCGCTATGGCATGTTCATTGGTTGTAATAACTACCCTGAATGCGATCATACCGAAGTAATCGACAAACCGGACGAAACCAGCATTCCTTGCCCGCAATGCGGCCAGGGCAAATTGCTGCAGCGCAAATCACGCTACGGCAAAGTGTTTCATTCCTGCGATCGCTACCCGGAATGCCAGTTTGCCCTCAATCTTAAACCCGTCGCCGGCGAATGCGCGTATTGCCATTATCCGTTGCTGATGGAAAAGCGTACGGCCAGGGGGATAATCCTCTGCTGCGCCAGTAAACTCTGCGGAAAACCGGTCACAACGACAGAATAACGACATCATGAGCTTAGAATTCACCTCCATTATTACAGCATTGAACAATCAGCAGTTATTGCCTACCCAACCGAAGCGGTGTTTGGCCTGGGCTGCGATCCTGACAGCGAGCAGGCGCTGCGCGAACTGCTGGCCTTAAAGCAGCGGCCTTGGGAAAAGGGACTGATCCTGATTGCTGCCGAATACGACCAGTTGCTGCCCTATATTGGCTGACAGCCAGCTTAGCGAGTCGCAGCGCGCGGCGATATTCGCCAGTTGGCCGGGGCCGGTGACCTGGGTGATCCCGGCGAAACCGACCACCTCGACGCTGCTTACCGGGCATTTTAATTCATTGGCGGTACGCGTTAGCGATCATCCTTTGGTGCAGCAACTGTGCCGCGAGTTCGGTAAGCCATTGGTATCGACCAGCGCCAACCTCAGTGGACAAGAGCCCTGCCGGAGCGCCAATGAGGTGCTGCAGCAGTTTGGCGCCGCTTTCCCGGTGTTAGCCGGCAATGTCGGTGGTCGTCTTAACCCTTCAGAAAATCAGAGATGCGTTGACCGGCGAGCAGATCCGTCAGGGCTAGAGGAGCGGTGGATGGACAAATTTGCGGTATTTGGCAACCCGATTGCTCATAGCAAATCACCGCGCATTCATGCGCTGTTTGCTCAGCAAACCGGGATTGCGCATCCCTATGGCACGGTATTGGCTCCGGTCGATGATTTTGCCGGGAGTTTACAGGCGTTCATTGGCGCTGGCGGCGAAGGAGCCAATGTTACCGTGCCGTTTAAGGAACAGGCGTATCAGCTGGCCGATGAACTGACCGAACGTGCGGCAATGGCCGGCGCGGTGAATACCCTTAAACGACAGCTCCATGGGTTGCTATTGGGAGACAACACCGACGGCATTGGCCTGTTGAGCGATTCTGGAGCGTCAGGGTTTGATCAATTCCGGCGATCGCATTCTGCTGGTGGGGGCGGGGGGGGCCGCTCGCGGCGTTATACTGCCGTTGCTTTCCTTTGGTTGCGAGGTGGTGATTACCAACCGTACCTTTAGTCGGGCACAAGACCTGGCGCAGGCCTTCCGCCACCTTGGAGAGATCGCGGCACTGCCGATGAACCAACTCGATCAACAGGATTTTGATTTGCTGATCAACGCGACTGCATCAGGTATTAGCGGAGAGGTGCCGACGTTGCCCGTGAGCATCATGGGAGCGCATATCCGTTGTTACGACATGTTTTACCAACGCGGTTTGACGCCGTTTCTGGCGTGGGCGCAACGGCAGGGCGTAACGCAGTTTGCCGATGGCTTAGGCATGCTGGTGGGGCAGGCGGCGCATGCCTTTTTGCTGTGGCATGGGGTCATGCCGCAGATTGAACCGGTGCTGCAGCAATTGCGCAAGGAACTGGCTGACTGAAAGCAACCCGTACCCGGACAGGAACGGGCGTTCGGTCAAATATCTTCGGACAGGTAATCATCTTTCCAGCGCACGTAGTTATTGGAGGAGTAGCGCAGCCCTTCCAACTCGGCCGACGTCAGCGGTCGTACCTGCCGTGCAGGGCTGCCCATATATAAGTAACCGCTTGCCAGGTGTTTTCCCGGCGCCACTAGGCTACCGGCGCCAATCATCACGTCGTCTTCTATTACTGCACCATCCAGCAAAATCGATCCCATTCCCACCAATACCCGGTTGCCAATGGCGCAGCCATGCAGCATGGCTTTATGCCCCACCGTCACATCTTCGCCAATTAATAGCGGGTAGCCTTGAGGATTATGTTCCGATTGATGAGTCACGTGCAGCACGCTACCGTCCTGAATGTTGCTGCGCGCACCGATCTTGACGGCGTTAACGTCGCCGCGGATGGCCACCAGGGGCCAGATGCTGACGTCATCGGCCAGTTCCACGTTGCCGATCACCACGCTGGAAGGATCGATCATCACGCGTTGGCCGATCTGTGGGGTGTAATGAAGGTAAGAACGAATTGCATCAGACATGGTAAGCCTCACGTCGGGATCATAATTACCGGCAATACTAGACGTTGGCGATGGAATTACAACCAATCAACAGAGCAGATCCTGCGTAAAATGGCCTCGATCGCGCAAGATCCGGCCGAAAGGGTGGAAAAGTGTGCAAACGATAAGAAAAGATCAAAAAAGGGGTTGTGCAAAAAACTCGGATCCCTATAATGCGCCTCCATCGACCGGGCACAACGGCAAGTGATTCACTTCACAAGCTAGCCAGGGCGAAAGAGAAAAAATCCTGAAAAAACGGGTTGACTCTGAAAGAGGAAAGCGTAATATACGCCACCTCGAGTTAACAAGCTTCGGCGCGTAACTCACTGCTCTTTAACAATTTATCAGACAATCTGTGTGGGCACTCACAAGACGATATCCAGCTGCTTCGGCAGCAAAAAAATATCAAGTCTTGAAGAGTGACTACTGAAGTAAAATTCATTTAGTGAATCTTTGAGCACCGCTTCACGAGTTGAAGCAAATCAAGCTTTTAATTGAAGAGTTTGATCATGGCTCAGATTGAACGCTGGCGGCAGGCCTAACACATGCAAGTCGAGCGGTAGCACAGGAGAGCTTGCTCTCTGGGTGACGAGCGGCGGACGGGTGAGTAATGTCTGGGAAACTGCCCGATGGAGGGGGATAACCACTGGAAACGGTGGCTAATACCGCATAACGTCTACGGACCAAAGAGGGGGACCTTCGGGCCTCTTGCCATCGGATGTGCCCAGATGGGATTAGCTAGTAGGTGGGGTAACGGCTCACCTAGGCGACGATCCCTAGCTGGTCTGAGAGGATGACCAGCCACACTGGAACTGAGACACGGTCCAGACTCCTACGGGAGGCAGCAGTGGGGAATATTGCACAATGGGCGCAAGCCTGATGCAGCCATGCCGCGTGTGTGAAGAAGGCCTTCGGGTTGTAAAGCACTTTCAGCGAGGAGGAAGGCCAATAGCTTAATACGCTGTTGGATTGACGTTACTCGCAGAAGAAGCACCGGCTAACTCCGTGCCAGCAGCCGCGGTAATACGGAGGGTGCAAGCGTTAATCGGAATTACTGGGCGTAAAGCGCACGCAGGCGGTTTGTTAAGTCAGATGTGAAATCCCCGCGCTTAACGTGGGAACTGCATTTGAAACTGGCAAGCTAGAGTCTCGTAGAGGGGGGTAGAATTCCAGGTGTAGCGGTGAAATGCGTAGAGATCTGGAGGAATACCGGTGGCGAAGGCGGCCCCCTGGACGAAGACTGACGCTCAGGTGCGAAAGCGTGGGGAGCAAACAGGATTAGATACCCTGGTAGTCCACGCTGTAAACGATGTCGATTTGGAGGTTGTGCCCTTGAGGCGTGGCTTCCGGAGCTAACGCGTTAAATCGACCGCCTGGGGAGTACGGCCGCAAGGTTAAAACTCAAATGAATTGACGGGGGCCCGCACAAGCGGTGGAGCATGTGGTTTAATTCGATGCAACGCGAAGAACCTTACCTACTCTTGACATCCAGAGAACTTTCCAGAGATGGAAGGGTGCCTTCGGGAACTCTGAGACAGGTGCTGCATGGCTGTCGTCAGCTCGTGTTGTGAAATGTTGGGTTAAGTCCCGCAACGAGCGCAACCCTTATCCTTTGTTGCCAGCGGTTCGGCCGGGAACTCAAAGGAGACTGCCAGTGATAAACTGGAGGAAGGTGGGGATGACGTCAAGTCATCATGGCCCTTACGAGTAGGGCTACACACGTGCTACAATGGCGTATACAAAGAGAAGCGAACTTGCGAGAGTAAGCGGACCTCATAAAGTACGTCGTAGTCCGGATTGGAGTCTGCAACTCGACTCCATGAAGTCGGAATCGCTAGTAATCGTAGATCAGAATGCTACGGTGAATACGTTCCCGGGCCTTGTACACACCGCCCGTCACACCATGGGAGTGGGTTGCAAAAGAAGTAGGTAGCTTAACCTTCGGGAGGGCGCTTACCACTTTGTGATTCATGACTGGGGTGAAGTCGTAACAAGGTAACCGTAGGGGAACCTGCGGTTGGATCACCTCCTTACCTAACGATATTCGATTGTGCAGTGTCCACACAGATTGTCTGATAGAAAAGTAATGAGCAAATGCGCACCTGTTGATGTAATGAGTCTCTGACTCATGCTGATACGAGAAACGGTTAAGCCCTGGGTTTAATCGGATTTTGTGTCCCCATCGTCTAGAGGCCTAGGACACTGCCCTTTCACGGCTGTAACAGGGGTTCGAATCCCCTTGGGGACGCCATCCGATAATGAGTGAAAGACATTATCACCGGTTCGCAAGAACCGAAAATAACTTAAAGATGACTTTAACGAGTCGTGTTTAAGATATTGCTCTTTAACAATCTGGAACAAGCTGAAAATTGAAACATGACGGCTGAAACTTGTCCCCCGTAGCAGTTTGGGATGAGGAGTAACCTGTCATAGAGTCTCTCAAATGTAGCAATACGATGATGTCGAAAGACACCTTCGGGTTGTGAGGTTAAGTGACTAAGCGTACACGGTGGATGCCTAGGCAGTCAGAGGCGATGAAGGGCGTGCTAATCTGCGATAAGCGTCGGTAAGGTGATATGAACCGTAATAACCGGCGATACCGAATGGGGAAACCCAGTGTGTTTCGACACACTATCATGTCATGAATACATAGTGGCATGAGGCGAACCGGGGGAACTGAAACATCTAAGTACCCCGAGGAAAAGAAATCAACCGAGATTCCCCCAGTAGCGGCGAGCGAACGGGGAGGAGCCCAGAACCTGAATCAGTTCTTGTGTTAGTGGAAGCGTCTGGAAAGTCGCGCAGTAAAGGGTGATAGCCCCGTACACTAAAATGCATTAATTGTGAGTTCGATGAGTAGGGCGGGACACGTGACATCCTGTCTGAATATGGGGGGACCATCCTCCAAGGCTAAATACTCCTGACTGACCGATAGTGAACCAGTACCGTGAGGGAAAGGCGAAAAGAACCCCGGCGAGGGGAGTGAAATAGAACCTGAAACCGTGTACGTACAAGCAGTGGGAGCACCTTCGTGGTGTGACTGCGTACCTTTTGTATAATGGGTCAGCGACTTATATTTTGTAGCAAGGTTAACCGAATAGGGGAGCCGTAGGGAAACCGAGTCTTAACTGGGCGTCTAGTTGCAAGGTATAGACCCGAAACCCGGTGATCTAGCCATGGGCAGGTTGAAGGTTGGGTAACACTAACTGGAGGACCGAACCGACTAATGTTGAAAAATTAGCGGATGACTTGTGGCTGGGGGTGAAAGGCCAATCAAACCGGGAGATAGCTGGTTCTCCCCGAAAGCTATTTAGGTAGCGCCTCGTGAACTCATCTTCGGGGGTAGAGCACTGTTTCGGCTAGGGGGCCATCCCGGCTTACCAAACCGATGCAAACTCCGAATACCGAAGAATGTTATCACGGGAGACACACGGCGGGTGCTAACGTCCGTCGTGAAGAGGGAAACAACCCAGACCGCCAGCTAAGGTCCCAAAGTCATGGTTAAGTGGGAAACGATGTGGGAAGGCACAGACAGCCAGGATGTTGGCTTAGAAGCAGCCATCATTTAAAGAAAGCGTAATAGCTCACTGGTCGAGTCGGCCTGCGCGGAAGATGTAACGGGGCTAAACCATGCACCGAAGCTGCGGCAGCGACGCTTAGGCGTTGTTGGGTAGGGGAGCGTTCTGTAAGCCTGTGAAGGTGTGCTGTGAGGCATGCTGGAGGTATCAGAAGTGCGAATGCTGACATAAGTAACGATAAAGCGGGTGAAAAGCCCGCTCGCCGGAAGACCAAGGGTTCCTGTCCAACGTTAATCGGGGCAGGGTGAGTCGACCCCTAAGGCGAGGCTGAAAAGCGTAGTCGATGGGAAACAGGTTAATATTCCTGTACTTGGTGTTACTGCGAAGGGGGGACGGAGAAGGCTAGGCTAGCCGGGCGACGGTTGTCCCGGTTTAAGCGTGTAGGAGGGTGTTCCTGGTAAATCCGGAACGCCGTTAACTCTGAGGCGTGATGACGATGCACTACGGTGCAGAAGTAGTTGATGCCAAGCTTCCAGGAAAAGCCTCTAAGCATCAGGTAACACGAAATCGTACCCCAAACCGACACAGGTGGTCAGGTAGAGAATACCAAGGCGCTTGAGAGAACTCGGGTGAAGGAACTAGGCAAAATGGTGCCGTAACTTCGGGAGAAGGCACGCTGGCGCGTAGGTGAAGTCCCTTGCGGATGGAGCTGAAGCCAGTCGCAGATACCAGCTGGCTGCAACTGTTTAATAAAAACACAGCACTGTGCAAACACGAAAGTGGACGTATACGGTGTGACGCCTGCCCGGTGCCGGAAGGTTAATTGATGGGGTCAGCCGCAAGGCGAAGCTCTTGATCGAAGCCCCGGTAAACGGCGGCCGTAACTATAACGGTCCTAAGGTAGCGAAATTCCTTGTCGGGTAAGTTCCGACCTGCACGAATGGCGTAATGATGGCCAGGCTGTCTCCACCCGAGACTCAGTGAAATTGAACTCGCTGTGAAGATGCAGTGTACCCGCGGCAAGACGGAAAGACCCCGTGAACCTTTACTATAGCTTGACACTGAACATTGAGCCTTGATGTGTAGGATAGGTGGGAGGCTTTGAAGCGTGGACGCCAGTCTGCGTGGAGCCAACCTTGAAATACCACCCTTTAATGTTTGATGTTCTAACTCGGCCCCGTAATCCGGGGTGAGGACAGTGTCTGGTGGGTAGTTTGACTGGGGCGGTCTCCTCCCAAAGAGTAACGGAGGAGCACGAAGGTTAGCTAATCACGGTCGGACATCGTGAGGTTAGTGCAAAGGCATAAGCTAGCTTGACTGCGAGAGTGACGGCTCGAGCAGGTGCGAAAGCAGGTCTTAGTGATCCGGTGGTTCTGAATGGAAGGGCCATCGCTCAACGGATAAAAGGTACTCCGGGGATAACAGGCTGATACCGCCCAAGAGTTCATATCGACGGCGGTGTTTGGCACCTCGATGTCGGCTCATCACATCCTGGGGCTGAAGTAGGTCCCAAGGGTATGGCTGTTCGCCATTTAAAGTGGTACGCGAGCTGGGTTTAGAACGTCGTGAGACAGTTCGGTCCCTATCTGCCGTGGGCGTTGGAAGATTGAGAGGGGTTGCTCCTAGTACGAGAGGACCGGAGTGAACGCACCACTGGTGTTCGGGTTGTCATGCCAATGGCACTGCCCGGTAGCTAAGTGCGGAAAAGATAAGCGCTGAAAGCATCTAAGCGCGAAACTTGCCTCGAGATGAGTCTTCCCTGGGCCTTTAAGGCCCCTGAAGGAACGTTTAAGACTAAGACGTTGATAGGCTGGGTGTGTAAGTGCAGCGATGCATTGAGCTAACCAGTACTAATGATCCGTGAGGCTTAACCTTACAACACCGAAGGTGTTTTAGAGACGAAGATATTCAGCTGGTTCCGAGATTGGTTCTGATGGCTTTACGAGAAGTGAAGCGGTCGGAATGAAACAGAATTTGCCTGGCGGCAATAGCGCGGTGGTCCCACCTGACCCCATGCCGAACTCAGAAGTGAAACGCCGTAGCGCCGATGGTAGTGTGGGGTCTCCCCATGCGAGAGTAGGACACTGCCAGGCATCAAATAAAGCAAAAAGCCCTACGTGAAAACGTAGGGCTTTTTGTTTTGTCTGTTATCTGCTGTATTGCTCGAGTATGGGCAGGCGCTCTGTCCGTCTGGAACGGATGTGAACCCCGCTGGCGGCGGCCGGTGGGGGTGAGCCTCGGGATAAGACGAACAGGGCAGGACACGGTCAGGCATCAAATAAAACAACCAGCCCTACGCGCAAGCGTGGGGCTTTTTATTTGGCGGGTCTACGGACAATGACAGGAGCTTGCTAACGCTGTTCAGTCAATAAAAAAGGCCCCGCAGGGCCTTGGTTGGTGTTTCGACGGCACATGCAGCGGTATTAATGCGCGCTGCCTTGCGAAATTCCCAGACCGGTTTGCGAGCGAACGAACTGAGAGCGGAAACGCTCGCGTTCCTGCTGGCCTGCCAACGAACTGTCGGTGACCGAAAATAGCCAGGTACCGACGAATGCCACAATCATCGAGAACAACGCTGGGTATTCGTATGGATAGATCGCTTTCTCATGACCGAGTATTTGCACCCAAATCGTCGGGCCAAGGATCATCAGGATCACCGCGGTCAACAGACCAAGCCAGCCACCGATCATCGCACCACGAGTGGTCAGGCGTGACCAATACATCGAAAGGATGATGATAGGGAAATTACAGCTGGCGGCAATGGAGAACGCCAGACCGACCATAAAGGCAATGTTCTGCTTTTCAAACAGAATGCCTAATGCAATGGCAACGATCCCCAGCACGACGACGGTGATCTTGGACACGCGCAGTTCATCACGCTCGGTAGCCTTGCCGTTTTTGATAACGCTGGCGTACAGATCGTGGGAAACCGCCGACGCGCCCGCCAGCGTCAAGCCAGCGACTACGGCCAAAATTGTGGCGAAGGCTACGGCAGAAATAAAGCCAAGGAAGAAGTTGCCGCCGACGGCATTGGCCAGGTGTACCGCTGCCATATTCGTGCCGCCGAGCAGTGCGCCGGTCGCGTCTTTAAACGCCGGATTGCCGCTAACCAGCAGAATGGCGCCGAAGCCGATGATAAAGGTCAGAATATAGAAGTAACCAATAAAACCGGTCGCATAGAAAACGCTTTTACGCGCTTCTTTTGCATCGTGCACCGTGAAGAAGCGCATCAGGATATGTGGCAAGCCTGCGGTACCGAACATCAATGCCAGCCCAAGCGAAAGCGCTGATATCGGATCGGAAACCAGCCCTCCTGGGCTCATGATGGCAATGCCCTTGGGATGCACTTTCACTGCTTCGGCGAACAGGGTATTGAAGTCAAAATTCACCGACTTCATCACCATCAGCGCCATAAAGCTGGCGCCGGACAGCAGCAGGACTGCCTTGATAATTTGTACCCAGGTGGTGGCCAACATGCCGCCAAACAAAACGTACAGTACCATTAAGATACCGACCAAAATGACCGCGATATGATAGTTGAGGCCGAATAACAGCTGAATGAGTTTACCTGCGCCAACCATCTGGGCGATCAGATACAGCGCAACCACCACCAGTGAGCCACAGGCAGACAGCGTGCGAATCGGTTTTTGTTTCAGGCGATAAGACGCAACGTCGGCGAAGGTGTAGCGGCCCAGATTACGCAGACGTTCGGCGATCAGGAACAAAATTATCGGCCAACCAATCAGGAAGCCAATGGAGTAGATCAGCCCATCGTAACCCGAGGTATACACCAGTGCAGAGATCCCAAGAAACGACGCGGCTGACATGAAGTCGCCGGCGATTGCCAAACCATTTTGCAAGCCGGTAATGCGCCCTCCGGCAGTGTAGTAGTCCTGACGGGAACGGGTGCGCTTGGAGGCCCAGTAGGTGATATACAGCGTAGCGCCAACGAACAGCAGGAACATCACGATGGCCTGAATATTCAACGGCTGACGCTGAACCGCGCCGCGATGGCGTCCGCCTGGGCCAGGCCAGGTAATAACAGTAATGTTACCGCAATGAATAAACCCCTCATTGTTTCACCTCGCGCAGCACTTCCGCGGTGAGACGGTCAAATTCACCGTTGGCGCGGAAAACATAAATCCCGGTAAGGACGAACGAAATAACGATCAGCCCGACGCCGATTGGAATGCCGCGCGTGATGGTTGAGCCGGCAGCGATAGGGGTGCCTAGCCATTGTGGGTTAAAGGCAATTAAAAAAATAAAACCGACATATAACGCCAGCGTTATTAGCGACAGCAGCCAGGCAAAACGGCTGCGTTTGCGCACCAGCTCCTTGAAACGCGGTTTTGCTCAATCCCTTGATAAATGGTGTCATTCATCAGAGTGTCTCCAGTAGGTATTGATAGCGAACGCCGCGCATACCCAAGGGTATCAAGCCGTGCATCCGACAACCGGCGATGAACGGCCCGAAGCGGCAGAAATTATGACGGCACTTTCATTGATTGTTTTTCTTCCAACAGCTTGTCGACTACGGCTGGATCCGCCAGCGTTGAGGTATCCCCCAGGTTGCTGGTATCGCCAGCGGCAATTTTGCGCAAAATGCGGCGCATGATTTTGCCCGAACGGGTTTTAGGCAGCGAGTCAGTCCAGTGCAGTACGTCGGGCGTGGCGATTGGCCCTATTTCTTTGCGTACCCAGTTACGCACCTCGGTATACAGCTCCGGCGTTGGCTCTTCCCCGTGGTTTAACGTGACATAGGCATAAATTGCCTGTCCTTTGATGTTGTGTGGTATGCCAACCTGATCTTGACCCACCATCTCCGGACAGCTTTTGTATCTTAGGTTAACGATGCACGTTGCCGCCGGTATTCTCTCGGAGAGTGATATCCCAGCGCACTGTGCGGGTGGTTTTCATTGTAATGCGTGAACGCCGCTGCAAGGTTTCGCAGGGCTGTTCTCACATCCGGTTTCGGCATGAACGCGATATAGTCTTCCTTCATCGTCTTCACGAACCGTTCGGCCATGCCATTGCTCTGCGGGCTGCTCACCGCTGTTGTACACGGCTCCAGATTCAGCTCTTTGGCGAACCTCCGCGTTTCATGCGCGGTATATGCTGAACCGTTGTCCGTCAGCCACTGCACTGGTGTTTCCGGCAGCCTGTCGCCGAAGCGCTTTTCCACCGACCTCAGCATCACATCCTGCACCGTCGAACTGTCGTAGCCTCCGGTGCTTGCAGCCCAGTCTATGGCCTCTCTGTCGCAACAGTCCAGCGCGAACGTAACCCGCAGTTTTTCTCCGTTGTCACAGCCGAACTCGAAGCCATCTGAACACCAGCGCATATCGCTTTCTGCCACCGCTATTTTGCCCTTATGTTCACGCTTTGGCCGCTCTGGTTTGTCATGCAATAACAACAGATTATGCTCGCTCATTATCCTGTAAAGCCGTTTGGCGTTCACGGGTGTCAGCCCCTCTGTGCGACGTTGCTTACGCAGGATGCCCCACACACGGCGATAGCCGTAACTGGGCATATCGCTGATGATATCGAGGAGCTCTGACAGTATTTCAGCGTCTGCCTTCATCATTACGCCGCTTACAGCGCCTGTCCTGCCAGTCGGCAGAACGGTTAATTCGCAGTGACAGCTGCGCACGCGACACGCCCATGGTGCGGCTGACCAGGGCTATTCCCCGTCCTTTGGCAACAAGGGCGCGTGCGCTATCCATTTTCGCGACTGACCGTACTCCACAGCTTCTTTCAGGATCTCAACTTCCATCGTCTTCTTGCCCAGCAGGCGCTGAAGCTCCCGGACCTGCTTCAGAGCAGCAGTAAGCTCAGAAGCTGGAACGACTTCTTCTCCGGCCGCAACGGCGGTGAGGCTGCCTTCCTGATACTGCTTCTTCCACTTAAACAGCAGGCTGGGCTGGATGCCATGCAGGCGGGCGACATGGGAGACATTCATGCCTGGCTCCATCGTCTGCTGGATAATGGCGATCTTTTCCTGAGGAGTTTTACGTTTACGGACTTCTTGCCCTAACAGGATCCCGGTCATCTCAAAATTGGTGTTAGTGTTAGACATATATTCAAGCCTATCTCTTATCTGGAGATACAGCTACTGTCTGGTGTTTCAGGGGGCTACATCAGTGTGGTATGCCAACCACTGCCGCTTCAGCGATTTTTGGGTGGGCAACCAGCGCCGATTCGATTTCTGCGGTTCCCAGACGGTGGCCCGATACGTTCAGCACGTCGTCGACTCGGCCGGTGATCCAGTAGTAGCCGTCTTCATCACGGCGGGCACCGTCGCCGCTGAAGTACATGCCTTTGAAGGTAGAGAAATAGGTTTGTTCGAACCGTTCATGATCGCCGAACAGGGTACGCGCCTGGCCAGGCCAGGAGTCGGTGATCACCAGATTGCCTTCGGTTGCTCCCTGCAGCGGGGTTCCGCTGTTGTCAACCAGCGCCGGCTGTACGCCGAAGAACGGGCGCGTAGCGGAGCCGGCTTTGAGTTCGGTGGCGCCTGGCAACGGGTGATCATAAAACCGCCGGTTTCGGTCTGCCACCAGGTATCCATAATCGGGCATTTCCCGTTACCGATTTTGTTGTAATACCATTCCCAGGCTTCGGGGTTAATCGGTTCGCCGACCGAGCCCATAATACGCAACGAATCGCGTTGGGTACCTTCGATGGCTTTGTCACCTTCGGCCATCAGCGCACGGATGGCGGTAGGGGCGGTATACAGAATATTGACCTGATGTTTATCCACCACCTGCGACAGGCGATTAACACCAGGGTAGTTAGGCACGCCTTCAAACATCAAGGTGATGGCACCGCAAGCCAGCGGGCCGTAAAGCAGATAGCTGTGGCCGGTAACCCAGCCAACGTCGGCGGTACACCAGTAAATATCACCGTCATGGTAATCGAAGACGTATTTAAACGTCATGGCGGCATACACCAGATAACCACCGGTGGTATGCAAAACGCCTTTAGGCTTGCCGGTAGAACCGGAGGTATAGAGAATGAACAGCGGATCTTCGGCGTTCATCTCTTCCGCGGGGCAATCGGCGGAGACGCCGTCAATCAGGTCATGCCACCATAAATCGCGCCCTTGTTGCCAGTAGCCCGGTTTTCCGGTGCGTTGGAACACCACCACATTATTGACGCTTTTTACCCCCGGATTTTTCAGCGCTTCATCGACGTTTTGCTTCAACGGTACCGAGCGGCCGGCACGCAGGCCTTCGTCGGCGGTAATCACCAGGCTGGAGTTGGAATCGATGATACGCCCGGCTACGGCTTCCGGTGAAAAGCCACCGAAGATAACCGAGTGCACGGCACCGATACGCGCGCAGGCCAGCATGGCCACGGCGGCTTCCGGCACCATTGGCATATAGATTGCCACCACGTCGCCTTTTTTAACCCCGAGGTTCTTCAACACATTGGCGAATTGACAGACATCGTGATGCAGCTGCTTATAGGTGACATGTTTGGATTGGCCGGGATCGTCACCTTCCCAGATAATGGCGGTCTGATCGCCGCGACTGGCCAGATGGCGGTCCAGGCAGTTGGCCGCCAGGTTCAGGGTCCCGTCCTCAAACCAGCTAATGCTGACGTGGCCAGGATCGAAAGAGGTATTTTTCACCTTGGTGTAGGGTTTGATCCAATCGACAATTTTGCCATGCTCACCCCAGAATGCATCTGGGTCTTGCACAGACTGTTGATAATATTGCTGATATTGTGCCGGATTGATCAGGGTGCGTTCCGCAATTGCGGCAGGAATAGCGTGTTTGTGCAGTTGGCTCATAGCTTTTCTCCTTGAAGTTGTTAATAGTATGTCAACTGAAGGTTAAGTATAGTTTGCTATGATTCTTTGTTTCTTTTTTGCGCGGCAGATCACGCAACGAAGATATTGATTTGTAATAGTTACTGGTGAAATTGATGACGATATCCACTGACTTGGCAGCAAAAAGTCCATGAATATGTCATTTTTAACTAAACTGCCATTATGAATAACCAAATGTTATATGGTTGGTGAATATATTGAATCAAGAGATGGCAACGATTCGGCTATTATTTTTCTGTGGTTCGAAGAGATAACAAATTATCTGAAAGCATGTGTTTTTCTATCGGGCGATCATGGAAACAATTGATTTATTAATTGTATTTAAAATAACTAATTGTTTTTATTTCTATTCTTGTTAACCTTGGCGGAAGGGGGGGAAGCGTAATGCTAATGTCGAACAGTCAAGTCATTCGTTAGAAAATACATATCCTCCGGTGATTTGAGATATTAGTCCTTTTCTTTATCCCGTCTTCTTTTATGCTGGCCGAAATGGCCGAAATGGCCGAAATGGCCGAAATGGCCGAAATGGCCGAAATGGCCGAAATGGCCGAAATGGCCGAAATGGCCGAAATGGCCGAAATGGCCGAAATGGCCGAAATGGCCGAAATGGCCGAAATGGCCGAAATGGCCGAAATGGCCGAAATGGCTGCTCCTGATGTTTACCCTATCACCGTACCATCCTGCTGCTGTCCAAGATGAAAGTACAGGCTGGCTTATCATCCTCCGTTGACTGCGCCAGTTTCCCCCTGGTCTGGCAGGGGATCCCCGCAGAGATCGGCGTCACACATTTCTATACAAAGGAACTTCTGCCTGATGATGTTAAAACAGAAAGGCAAACTTAATATTAATCTCTGTTAATTATTTCAATATCCGCTATCGAGAGAAGGTTTGACAGCATAATTCACTAGCGGAAAATCTGCAGTGTAAAGTTTCTTCAGTGAGCGATTACTTTACTTTTTTAATACTCGCGTATCATTTTATTTTCCTTTTAAATCAACTGTATTCCATCGAGTTGATAAAAGTTCCCGCATTTTTTTACTTGCCTTAATGGCTATCGCCTCTATTTTTAATAAAGGACTTTCCTGGTGCAGGAACGATCCTGCACGGGGTGAAGAAACCGTGTATCAGCTTCAAGCCTTCATCAACATCATCAGTTTTACTAATGTTATTGGCCCTGGGCGGGTAGGTATAAACCTGTTTGTCCCCCAACAGAGAGAAGCACGTTGTGACGATACTCAAACCCCTTTTAGCCAGAAACCGAAGCTGGGCGCTACAGCAGCGTCAGCGTAACCCTCATTACTTTCGCAAGCATGTTGCCGGCCAGCAGCCGCAGGCGTTATGGATTGGCTGCTCTGACAGCCGTGTACCCGCGGAAGTGCTGACCGGCGCTCACCCCGGCGAACTTTTCGTTCATCGTAATATCGCCAATATGGTTTTGGAGGATGACGATAGTCTGATGAGCGTATTGCAATACGCGTTGGACTATCTACACGTTTCCGCCATCGTGCTGTGCGGCCATTACGGCTGCGGCGGCGTGCAGGCGGCGGTGAATCTGCCGAATATGCCGTTGTCGCAGGAAGACAGCGCGCTGGCGCGTCGGCTGGTGCATTTACGACGCTCGCTGGCCAACGAACTGCAGCATTATCAGCAGGCAGAGGACGATGAGACGGCGCGGTTGAATCGTCTGATTGAAGCCCATGTGGTCACGCAAGTTGGCCATCTGATCGCCAGCCAACCGGTACGACAGGCGTGGGAACAGGGCAAGACGTTGGACGTTTTCGGTTGTGTTTATGATTTGCAAGACGGTCATTTGAAGGAATTGGTTCATCAGGACAGTATGGAGGCGCGCCATGAACTTAAGCACTCTGCGTAATGACATTCCCGCCGGGGTGGTGGTCTTTCTGGTGGCGCTGCCGCTGAGTCTGGGCATTGCGCAGGCCAGTGGGCTGCCACCGTTTGTTGGCCTGCTGACCGGGGTGATTGGCGGTATTGTGGTGACGATGCTCAGCCCGTCGCGCTATGCGGTCAGCGGCCCGGCTGCCGGCCTGGTCACCATTGTGGTCGGCGCGATGGAAACCCTCGGCTCGTTTTCCTTGCTGTTGGTGGCGTTGATCATGGCCGGCGCGTTACAGCTGATTTTTGGTCTGTTGCGTGCCGGGCGCTGGATTTCGCTGGTGCCGGGAACGGTGATCCAGGGCATGCTGGCGGCAATCGGTATTTTGCTGATTATGCAGCAAGTGCCGGTGGCTCTGGGCTATCAGGGAGAAGAAAGCCTGAGCGCGATACTGTCGGCAGGCACGGATCTCTTGTCGCCAGCATCGGCATTGGTGGCGTTGGTCGCCTTGTTTATCATGTGGCTGTGGACCACGGCGCCGATTAAGCGTATCAAAATGATGAGCTATGTGCCCGGCCCGCTGGTGGCTGTTCTGTGGGGCAGTCTGGCGGTCATTTTTGGCGATCGCCTGTTGCCGGAAGGCATGGGCAGCATGCCGCGCATTGCATTGCCCCAGTTTGACAGCGTCGATGAGCTGGGCGCGCAGTTGAGCCGCCCTGATTGGCAAGGCGCATGGCGTAATCCGTCGGTATATCTGATTGCCGTGACCCTGGCGTTGGTGGCAAGCCTGGAAACGCTGCTCAGTCAGGAAGCGCTGAAGAAATTGAAATCGCAAACGCCGGTTCCATCGCCGGACAAAGAAATGCGTGCGCAGGGCGTGGGTAATATGTTGAGCGGTTTTCTTGGTGGTTTACCGATTACTGCGGTTATTGTACGCAGCTCGGTGAACGTCAACGCCGGCGCGCGCAGTAAGGTGTCGATTCTGCTGCATGGTGTACTGCTGCTGCTGTGTGGGCTGTTCTTCAGCGATCTGTTGAACACCATTCCATTGGCCAGCCTGGCGGCGGTACTGTTGTATACCGGCTATAAGCTGGCTTCACCGGCACTTTTCGTTACCCAGTGGCGTATGGGATTACCGCAGTTCGTACCGTTTATCGTTACCGTCGGCGGTATTATCGTATTTGGCATGCTGGCGGGGATCGCGGTGGGGCTGATGGCGCAGCTGCTGTGCAGCACCTATAAGAGTCACCACAATGCGTTGCAACTGACGCGTTATGACGACCATTACGTGGTGCGTTTTCACCAGAACCTGACTTTCCTGCATAATCCACGTTTACAGCTGTTGTTGGCGCAGATCCCGGACAACTGCGTAGTGATTGCCGAGCATGACAATGCCGAATACATCGATCCGGACGTTCGCGCCATGCTGGCTGACTTCGGCGCCAGTGCGGCGACCCGGGGGATTACCTTAAACCGCTGGCCGGTTCAGATATAGCCAATAGCCCCCATACGCGCAGGCGGATGGGGGCTATTTGACAGTATCGGGTTGGCCAGAAATTTGCACGTTACGCTTAGAACAGATAACGCACGCCCAGGGTAAATTCGTTGGATACCAGATGGGCCTTCATTTGTTCATCTTTCAGGCCACGGGCATTAGCGAATCTGTTGTAGCCACTTTCTATTTTCCCCATATCGACGTAACGGTAGCCTAAGTCAACGTTGAGTCGTTCGATGGGCGCATAGCTGACGCCGCCGCCGATAGCGTAGGTAAAGTTGTTTTGGCTGGTCGAGTCATATTCACGGGAAGGTACTCCCTGCCAACCACCAGCCTTGATTTTGCTGATCCCAACCCCGGCGGTGGCGAAAACAGAAAAGCCATAACCTAACGCATAGTCGCGGTAGACGTTCAACATCAGGCGTTCGACGTGAGTCTGCAGGTGGTTGTAGCTACTGGCAAAGGTGCTGGATCCGCTGGTGTATTCCGTTTTTTGCTTGAAGGTGTATTCCCCTTCGGTTCGCCAGCCATTGCCATACTGGTAGCCCAGCGCAATGGCCGCGCCGCCCAGATGTTCTTTCTCTTTGCCGCCGACGAACTGCCCCACGCCCGGACGACTACTGGTGTCCTGGTCTTTGGCGCGTTGTTCAACCTGCAGGTATTTCGCTGAACCGTAATAGCCTTCCGCACTCTCGTTGGCCAGTGTGGCGCCTGAGGTCAGCATCAGTGGCAAAATGACAAACATGGGTTTTGATGGTCATGGATTCCCTCCCGGAAAATGCTGTGTGGCCGCTATCAACCGGCGCTGAGTTCGGCCTGACTGCCTTTCAGCGCGTCAAGCGCACATTTTTGATCCAGATGACCGCCAGGTGCGCCGCCAATGCCAATGGCGCCAATGGTCTGTTCGCCAACTTTTACCGGCACGCCGCCGGCCAGCAGCAGGAAGCCGGGAATGTCGCGCAGATTTGCCGCGCCGGCATTGGCCTGGGCGCTTTCATCACGTCGTCGGTGGCGTTTTTAGTGGTCAGGGCGGTGAAGGCCTTCATGCGGCTGGCTTCAACCGTGTGTGGGCCGGCGTTATCCATGCGTTTGATTACCAGCGGGGTGCCGGCGCGATCGACAACGGTAACCGCCACGTTGTAGCGGTCGGCGCTGCAGGATTGTATGGCACGCTGGGCCAATTTATCGGCCAGTTCGAGTGACAGGTTTTTTTCATTGAGAATGCCGGCTGCCGCACTGCTAAAGGAAATGACGCTGCCGAGGGCGATCGTGCTTAAAATAATGTGTTTCATCGTAGTTTGCTCCATGGTTTACACCGTTGATGACGGAATAATAAAAGGCGGGGAGCAAGCAGACTATTGATGTGAATACCTAACTATCTAGGTATTTTTACCTAGCATCGATGCGCAAGGGCAGTGGGCGTGGGTGATTAATCATTTTTGAGCAGCGTTATCTCGCCATAGGTATTTAACAGTTTCGGCAGGGAATTAACCTCGAGTTTGGCAAAAATATTGGCGCGGTGCGCTTCAACGGTGCGTGGCGACAGAGAGAACTGACGGGCAATCTCCTTGTTCGAATATCCTTTCATGATGATTTCAAAAATAGCATTTTCGCGAGCGGTGAGTGTGGCGAGCCTGGCTTGCAGCAGCAGTCGTTTTTTCTGTTGTTCATGGCCGGTTTTCTGCTGTTCCATGGCGGCGCCGATCGCTTCGAACAACAGATCGGCGTCAATCGGTTTGGTGAGAAATTCAAACGCGCCATTCTTGAAGGCGCGACGGCATAGATCGATATTCGCATGGCCGGTCATGATGATCACCGGGATGGTTAATCCCTGCTGCCGCCATTCATCCAGCAGCGTCAGCCCGGTTTTGCCCGGCATGCGGATATCCAGCAGCATGCAGCCGGCCAGCGCGGATAGGTCATCGGCCGCTTGCTGAAACAGCTGGGCGCTGCCGTAAGCGTCGGTTTGCCAGCCGACGGTAGCCAGCAGCAGGCTTAATGAGCTGCGAATAGCCTGATCGTCATCGATGAGATAAATGCGTTGTTCCATTATTCCACCTGGGTTGTCAGCGGAAACCACAGCGTGAAACGGGCACCCTGTCCCGCCACGTTTGCGACCTCGATTTTGCCGTTGAGCCGCTGTACCAGCGTATCCGCCAACGCCATGCCCAGGCCAATGCCATGGGCGCGGGTGGTGAAGAACGGCATAAAGACCTGCTGTAGTGCCTGTGGCGTCAGCCCTGGCCCACCGTCTGCCAGGGTCAACGTCATGCCGACGTCATCGCTGGTGGCATGCAGGGTGATCCAGGCGCTACCGGGCGCGTTCTCGCACTGTGCCTGGATCGCGTTACTGACAATGTTATGCAGGATCTGCTCTATCCATAACGGCGGGGGCAAACAGCGGTGGTAAATTATCAGGGATATGACTGCTCACTCGCACTTTCTGGCTGTGAAGTTCATTGTCCAGTAGGGTGATGATTCGTGACCACAGCGAACGCAAGTCAACCGGCTGGTAGTCTGTCTGCTCACTGTCCAGCCTTTGACGAAACTGACGCAGCAAGGTATCGATACGTTTGATTTGCACCACGGCGGCATCCAGCAATGCCGGTACCTGCGAGCCTTGATCCTGTTTCATCAGGCGGATTGCGGTTTGGTTATAGCTGAGGATCGCCGTCAGCGGCTGATTCAACTCATGCACAATGCCAGCCGCCAGCTCTCCCATGGTATTCAGCCGGGTCAGTTCGGAATAGTGCGCGCGCAGGTCGGCAATATCGCGCCGGCGCTTGTTTATTTGATATTGGCTCATCAGGTAAAGCAGCAGGGCCCAGCAGGGAGCGGGAGCCAGAATGGTTAGCCAAGGGAGTACGGCCCAGTGTGGATCGTCGCCGACCGCCAGTACAAACGGCTGTGACGGGCTGGAGATGGTCTTGTCCCAGCGCCAATAGTGCGAACCCGCTTCACCCTGTTCAAAACAGGGGCTCGTTATTCCAGCGTAGGGTGAGGTGTTTGAACGGCTTGGTTTCCGGCAAGGTATTGAGCAGTGTTTTTAGATCGATCAGTAACGACAGTTGAGCGAAGTTGAGCCAGTAGCGCCCCCGTCCTTCCAACACGATCGGCCGACGCGGTTCGAGGTTGGTGTGTTGCCGCCAGCGAACGATTTGCGGCAGGATTTTCTGTACCTCCTGCGCGTCCTGATTTTCCGGCAATAGCGGGATAATCGCGTCATGCTGGGACAGCTTGACGGTGATCTCACGGTAAAGAATGCGGAAATCGGCGCTTTTCTCTTCATACTGCTGTTGGAGAAAATAGGTGGCCAGTCCAGCGCTGGAAATCAGCGTGAGCAATAGCCAACTGACGATTTTAACCATGCTTCATCCATTTGGTTGCCTGACGGCAGCTTGACGTTGAGCGCATCGCCGGGCAACACCGCCAGCAATACGCGGGTATCCATCATGCACAGATATCATGTTGTTGTCATCTCTACGACTTTTTAACCGCCATATTGTGCAGCTGAACACTGTACCAACCCATGTCCGGTTACTGATGACGCAGAGTGTTCAACCGGGTGCAGCGATAATCAGCGTCGCCAGGGTGCGCACCGCTGCCAGCGTCGCCTCGGCGTCAAAATCCCCCAGCCCCAGAATCAGTCCCGGCCGGCTCCGCCCGAGGGTAAAGGTCGAGGAAACCGGCCTGACCGCGACACCTGCCGCCAACGCGCTGGCGGCCAACTGGCGATCGTCAATGTGCCTCGCCAGCCACAGCACCAGGTGCATGCCCTGGTCACTCGGCTGTAACCAGCCCAACGAGGCGGGAATATGATGCTCAAGCAGCGTGACCAACTGGGCGCGCCGTTCCGCGTAGACGCTGCGAATCCGGCGAATATGGCGCTCCAGATGCCCTTCCTGAATAAATGCCGCAAGCACATGCTGATCGGCGCTGGGAGGATGGCGATCCATCAGGATGCGAGCGCCGCAAAACGCGCGTTCCAAGCCGGGGGGCACGATGGCATATCCCAGACGCAACGAGGGAAACAGAATTTTGCTGAAGGTGCCGAGATAAATGACGCGGGACGGATCCAGCCCCTGCAGTGAGGGGAACGGATGGCCGGCGTAGCGCAGCTCGCTGTCGTAGTCATCTTCAACAATCCAGGCATGTTCGCTTTTTGCCCAGGCCAGCAGGGCATTGCGGCGGCCATGCTCATCGGCATCCCTAGTGGGTATTGATGCGACGGTGTGACAAACGCCGCGCGGGCATTGGCTGCCTGCGCGATGCCGACGTCGACCTGGATCCCTTCGGCATCGACCGGCACGCGGACCATCGTGGCCGCGTTGGCGGCATTTTCCAGGATCGCCGTGATGCCGCGATAGGCGGGATCCTCCACCCACACCCGATCGCCGTTTTCCAGCAAAAGCTGACAGCACAGGTAAAGGGCCTGCTGAATGCCGCTGGTGATAATCACCTGCTGTGGTTCACAGCGCACCGAGCGCGATCGCCTGACGTATTCGGCTATCGCTTCTCGCAATACCTGCGCACCGCGTGGATCGTCATAGCCTGATGGCGATCCGGGGCCGCGAGCGCGGATCCGATTGCCCAGTTTGCGCCAGCTCTCATCCGGCAGTGCCAGCCCTTGCGGTACGGAAACTGCGAAAGGCACGGCAGGCAACGGCAAGAACTGGTCATAGAGTTTGGCAAACGCGGCAGCTCGGGCAGTGGGAGCGAGCGTCTGCCCAGCGTCGGTAACAACCTGCTGGGGAGTGGTTGTGGTCTGATGCGTCAGTGACGAAGAAACGCAGGTCCCCGACGCCGGTTTGGTTTCCAGCACCCCCTCGGCCTGCAATTGTTCAAAAGCGTCGATGACAGTACCTCTGGCGATGCCCAACGATCTGGCCAGCGAACGTGATGACGGCAGCAGCTCTCCCGGTTGCAAATCTCCACGTTGTACCGCATTCCGCAAGGTCTGAGTCAGCTGACGGACCAGGTTGCCCTGCGTTCTGTCCAACAGTCCAATCGACGGAATATCCATCACTTTTGCTTTTCTCGCCATAATTCTGGTCCATTAAAACAAGCGCAAACTGGACCTTCATAATACACCGCATTGGACGAAAAATAGCACTACCGATGATTAATGCGGCTGGAGACGTGATGAATAACCGTAGTTTGGAAACGACAGTATTGAAAAGCTGGCGATGTGCGCTGTGTGGCTTGGAGTATCACGAAAATGACGGCTGGCCGACAGATGGCATCGCCCCCGGCACGCGCTGGGCAGAGGTGCCGGAGGCATGGGTATGCCCCGATTGCGGGGCCGGCAAGGCAGAATTTGCCATGGTTGAAATTTAATTTTCCTTTAGGAGGATCGGCAATGTATTTACCCGAGCATTTTGCAGAAACCCGCGTTGCGCTGTTGCATCAATTAATTGAACAAAACCCATTGGGTATTTTAATTACCAACAGCGATAACAGTCTCGATGCCAATCATATTCCTTTTGAATTAAACGCCGCAGACGGTGAATTTGGCGTGCTGCATTGCCATATCGCCCGCAAAAATCCGTTGTGGCAGGCGTTGAGCAATGGCCAGGAAGTGCTGGTGGTATTCCGGGCTGACGATGCCTACATTTCCCCGCAATGGCTTCCCAGCAAGCATGAGACCCATAAACAGGTGCCCAGTTGGAATTACCGGGTGGTCCATGCGGTCGGGCGGGTGACGCTTCATGATGACTTGCGTTATGTGCGCGGGCTGGTGGCACGCCTGACCCGCAAGCACGAAGCCTTTCAGGCCGAGCCCTGGAAAATGGCCGATGGGCCAAAAGACTACATTGACGCGATGCTGACGGCGATCGTCGGCATAGAAATTGAAATAACCCAACTGGTGGGGAAATTCAAACTGAGCCAGAACAAGGAAATCCGGGATATTGACGGGGCTGGCAGCGCATTGAAAGCGCGGGGCGAGCATCCGATCGGGGACGCGATGCTGGCGGTGGCGGCAGATAAAAAGAAATCGGCGTAAGGCTGAGGCGAACGCCACGCCGCGCCAGGCAAGCTAGGCTATGGCGCTAGCCGGTTTCATGCCGAATCGACGCCGGCATGGATCCCCCAGCCAATTTATCGGTCACAACCCCTAATCCTCGTTGGAATTGTAACGTTCTGCCGCTCTCCGACGACGATTATTGATTAGCCAGACTTATAAACATTATAAGTATTCATAAACTAGTCGCCGGGGCCTGGCTGAGCGATGATTAAGCACATCAATAACGACAGCGAGAACCTCGCCTAGCCAGCACGCAAATCGACAGCCAGCCCGATGAGGCTCAGGCGGCGTTGCCCCCGCGCTAGGGGATTTAGCACTACATGCGCTTCGGGCAACGGGGTGTATTCCCGCGTCTATACTCACTCAAGTGATGTGGTCTTCCGGGGCGATGCAGCCTCTTGCCACCCTCGGCGGAAAATTTACCGCCCGCATTAACGCGTTTGACAAAAAAGCTCGCGGCTTCCTGCCTGCTGCCCGTTGCGACCGCAGGTGGGTCGAGCTTTGCACTATGCCTATCACGGCAACATTGGGCTGGATTCTCGTCATCGGTAGGGGAGAACTGCCACCCGTCGATTGCACGGCCAACGGGCAATAAATTCTCATTAATAAGTAAAACCGACCGCCTCAGGCAGGGGACAGTAATGAAACTTCAGATTAATGAAACGAGTTATGAGGTAGATGCCGAGGCGGATACGCCGCTGTTGTGGGTGATCCGCGACGATCTTGGCCTCACCGGCACAAAATACGGTTGTGGGCTGGCGCAGTGCGGTGCCTGTACCGTGTTGGTTGATGGCGTCGCGGTACGTTCCTGCGTAACGCCAATTGAGGGCGTAGCGGGTCGTGCTATTACCACTATCGAGGCGATAGAGACCGACGAGGTTGGCAAACGGCTGGTTCAGGCCTGGATCAGTCACCAGGTTCCCCAGTGCGGCTACTGCCAATCCGGGCAGGTGATGGCGGCGGCCGCGTTGCTTAAACAGACCCCGCACCCTTCAGATGAGCAAATTGCGGCAGCGATGATCAACCTGTGCCGCTGCGGTACTTATAACGCCATCAACGCAGCGGTGCATGAGGCAGCAACTGCGGTAACGACGCCAGACAGCGCCGTTGGCAGGGGGGCGGAACAGACATGGACGCCGACGCATAGCGGCGCGGCTGTCGCGACCAGTGCGCTGGCGTTGGCGGGGAATGATGTGTTCCACCGACAACCACAGTCCGTGCGCGCGAACGATGAGGAGAGCGGGGTATGACAAAAGTGAGCGATAGCCATGACCGCGAGGCCTTCCCGACGGGCGAGCCGGTGAATATTTCCAGACGCCGTTTTCTGTTGGGCGCGGCGGGGACCATGGCCGGCGCGCTGGTGCTCGGTTTTGGGCTGCCGGTGCGCCAAGTTCGCGCTCAAACGCCGGGCAACCATGCTGCGCCGGGCACTCACGTTCCGGCATTTTTGGAAATTCGCCCTGACAATACCATTCGTTTACAAAGTCCCTTTATTGAGGGGGGCCAGGGGATCTTTACCGGAATGGCGCAAATCGTGGGTGAAGAGCTCGACGCCGAACCGATGAGCTTTATTGTTGAAAACGCCCCGCCAGACGCCGAGTACACGGTCATGGAAAACGGCCTGCGTATTACCGGTGGCAGCATGTCGGTACGTATGAGCTATTCGACCATGCGTCGACTGGGCGCCCTGGCGCGCCATATGTTGCTGCAAGCGGCAGCCAGCCAGCTCGGCGTGCCGCTGGATACCCTGACGACCGAACCTGGGAGGGTCATTCATCAGGGCTTCCGGCCGGTCTCTGCGCTATGGGCAACTCGCGCCGCGGGGCAACTCGCGCCGCGGGCAACTCGCGCCGCGGGCAATGGAACTGCCGGTGCCAGATGCTGCCAGCGTGACGCTCAAGGATCCGAGCCAGTTCCGCTGGATAGGGAAACCGGTACCACGTCTGGACGGTTACGATAAATCGACCGGCAAGGCAATTTACACCATTGATGTTCAGGTTGAGGGCATGTTGCACGCGGCGGTGCAGCATGCGCCACGACTTGGTCTGACCGTTGGCAGCATTCGCAACGAACAGCAGGTCACCAGCATGAAGGGGGTACATTCGGTACATCGTCAGGAAGGGGCGGTGGCGGTGGTGGCGCAACGATGGTGGACAGCTAAACGTGCGGCCGAATCCTTACAGGTAGACTGGAACGATCCGGGAGCCGAAACCTCGGTGCGCTATATGCCGGCCGATTTTTCTAGCGCGGCCTTTAATGACCGTCTGGCGAATGAGACCGGCGCGGGCCAGGACGCGGAGACCGAAGGGGATATACATCAAGCGCTGACCAATGCGCATCAGGTGGTCAGTGCAACTTACCGCAGCCAGTACCTTAATCACGCCCAGTTGGAACCGCCTTCTACACTGGCGCGCTTCAATCCCGATGGCTCATTGGATCTGTGGCTGCCTAATCAGGCGCCGGGAATGTTCCAGGCTGACGTCGCAAAAATAACCGGGCTTGGTCTGGAACAGATCCATATCCACTCGCCATTGCTCGGCGGCTTCTTTGGCCGCCACTTTCTGTACCCCACGGCTACGCCGTACCCGCAGGCCATTCAGTTGGCTAAAGCGGTCGGAAAGCCGGTAAAACTGATCTGGAGTCGTGAAGAAGAGTTTCTGCGTG
This sequence comes from Serratia odorifera, assembly GCF_900635445.1. Classification (NCBI taxonomy): domain Bacteria; kingdom Pseudomonadati; phylum Pseudomonadota; class Gammaproteobacteria; order Enterobacterales; family Yersiniaceae; genus Serratia; species Serratia odorifera. The sequence goes on along the minus strand of NZ_LR134117.1, from coordinate 1,103,872 downwards.
ATGTACTGCGTCCAATGGCGGCGGTTCGGTTTCGTGGCGGCCTTGATGAGCAGGGTTTGCCTGTCGCACTGGAAGCGATCAGTGCCACCGAAGGCCCCACCGAAGGGGTGGCCAACAAACAGGGGGACGCCCTGGATCCCACGGCGCTTGAAGGCTTGTCTGGCAAGGCTTATGCGATACCGAATAAACGCGTGGCCCAGTTGTATGTGAAAAACCCGGTGATGCTGGGTTACTGGCGTTCGGTTGGTAACTCAATGAACGACTTTTTATATGAGACGTTTCTTGATGAGCTGGCGGATAAAGGGGGGCAGGATCCTTTTGCACTGAGGATGCATCTGCTGAAGGGAAACTCGCGCCTGAGCAACCTGTTGCAGGCCGTTGAGGCGCTATCTGGCGGTTGGAAAAGAGGCCCCTTCACGGCAGAAGATGGATCTCGTCGTGCTCGAGGTATCGCGATGGCCTCGCCATTTGGCACCGAAGTTGCGGTGATTGCCGAAGTCTCTATTGAGCATGGTCAGGTCAAGGTCCATGACATCTGGCAGGCAATCGATCCCGGTAGCATCGTCAATCCGGCACTGGTGGAAGCACAGGTAAACGGTGCCGTCGCATTGGGGCTTTCGCAGGTACTGCTTGAAGAGGCGGTTTATAAAAACGGTATGCCGGTGGGGCGAAATTACGACCTGTATCCGATCCTGCCAGCTCATCGCATGGCTCGCGTGCATGTGCGAATTATCGAGAGCGGGGCAAAGATGGGCGGCATTGGCGAGCCGCCCTTGCCGGCGGTTCCCCCGGCGGTGGCGAATGCCGTTTCCCGCTTGACGGGGCAGCGTATTCGCAGCATGCCACTCTCGCATTACCATTTCGATAGCGAGAAAATGTTATGAGGGAGAGCGACAAATGAGGCGATCCAGATTGAAAAAGGCCTTGCTCATGCTATTGCTCATCGGTGTGGTCGCGGCGCTGGCTATAGCGTGGTTTGTCACACGCACGCCGGCATCCCCCTTTGACGAGGCAACCGCCATATCGACGCCGACGGCTGAGTTGATCCAGCGTGGTGAGTATGTCGCTCGACTCAGCGATTGTGTGGCATGTCATAGCACACCGGACAGTAAGCCGTTTGCCGGCGGCCTTGAAATGGCGACCCCGATGGGGGCAATCTTTGCCACCAACATTACGCCTGACAAGCAAACCGGCATCGGCAGCTACCGTCTGGCGGACTTTGACCGGGCATTACGACAGGGCGTTGCCGCCGATGGCCACCGGCTCTATCCCGCGATGCCATATCCTTCTTATGCCAAGCTCAGCGACGAAGACGTACAGGCGCTGTATGCCTTCTTCCTGCATGGCGTTTCTCCGGTCAGTGAGCAGAACAGACCCAGCGAGATCCCCTGGCCGTTAAATATGCGCTGGCCGTTGGCATTGTGGAATGCCCTGTTCACCGAATCGGAGCCTTACCAGGCGAAAAACCTTACCAATACCGGCGAAGAGGAAGCATTGTGGAATCGCGGCGCCTATATCGTTCAAGGTGCCGGTCACTGTGGCAGTTGTCACACGCCGCGCAGTGTCGCGATGAATGAGAAAGCGCTGACCGAACGCAGTCCGCTCTACCTTTCCGGGGCGCTATTGGATGGCTGGTATGCGCCAAGTCTGCGCGGCGATCACAATACCGGACTCGGCCGCTGGAGCGAGGAGGAGATCGTGCAACTGCTTAAAACCGGTCGCAACAAGCATGCCGTGGTATTCGGTTCGATGACCGAGGCTTTCAACAATTCGACGCAGTTTATGACGGACTATGACCTCAAGGCGGTCGCGCACTACCTCAAATCGCTGCCGGGTGATGCAGAGCGTGACGGTGAGCCTTGGCAGTATGATGCCAGCGCTCACAACAGGCTGTCGCCAGCGCAGAGGTTGAAGGTGCCGGGGGCGCAAACCTTCGCGGCGAAATGCAGTGCCTGCCATGGCCAGGATGGGCGTGGTCAGGGACAATGGATCCCGCCGCTTGCCGGCTCGGCTTCTTCGCTCGCCAAGGAAAATGCGTCCTCTATCAACATTACGCTGAACGGTTCGATGCGGATTGTTGCCAATGGGGTACCTGATGCCTATCGCATGCCGCCGTTCCGCAATCAGCTCTCAGATCGGGAGATTGCCGAGGTATTGTCGTTTGTCAGGACGTCGTGGGGTAACCACGGTGGCGCGGTGCAGGAAGCCGAGGTCAAGCAACTGCGTGAACGTACGGATCCGGCCAGCAGCAACGTTATCATTCTGCAGATGCGTTGACGATAATTGTGGAGAGGTTACTTTTGCATCCATGCAAAGCGCGTCGATTGCCTGGTGAGAGCCTCTGAATTACTGGGCGAGTTCGAACCTTGCCGTGCAGGATTTTTGTTGGCTGGGAACGGCGCCGGGTTCGTCAAACTGACCGAGTTTTACCAGCCCGGAGGCGTAACCATGATCTTGATAAAACAGCGCCAGATTTCCCCACGGGGCATAAAATGTAATGTCGCCTTTCCGTGCGGCGGTGCCGGCTGGGGAGTCCGAGACGGTCAGGCGAGAGGGCAGAACGCTGATTTTTTCCGTTGCGGCATAGTCCTGCAAGGTCAGCGTGAGCGGCAGCAAGGCGACAAAATCTTTACTGGCCTGGCTGTGATTAAGCGTGGCCGTACGGGCATAGCCATCAATGATAATATTCAATTTCATCGGCGTATCCTGATGGTGGGTGGTGTTCGACATACTTTGCTCTGGCAAACGCCCGAGCGACGCCTGACCGGCCAGGCAGAACATTCCGCTATTTACCCCCGATCAAGGCCAGAATAATACGTGCTCAGTTTTAACAGAGCGCGTTTTATTTTTTAATAGCCATCAGCTGAATATAGTGATGAGTAGAATTTATAAATAATCGCGGCTGCATTGAAGATGGCTATGACTCTTTTTTGCCGTTGGCTGGGTTCAGTAAGCAACCAGTAAGAAAAACCTCCTGATGATGGACGCATTCATCATCCTGGAGGACCGCCATGAATGCTCTTTATCGCCCGTTGTTCGGCAGCCGTACCCCTATCCTACCTCACGCTACGGCCACGGCTTGTTCCCTATTGTTGTGTTGGTCTTTTTCCACTTTGGCGCAACCGGCCACCGTCGAGCAGGAAAGCGTCTGGGGATTGGGCGTTGGCGTCGTCAGTAGTCAAAAAGCCTATAAATCTATCGATCGCGACACCAGCGTGATGCCATTACTCCACGTGGATAACCGCTATTTCCATTTCTTCGGCACCGGCCTGGAGCTCAAACTGCCCGGCTTGGCGTTGAGTGAAACTCAGCGGCTTAATTTCGGTCTAATTGGACGCTATGACGGGGCAGGGTATCACGCAGATGATTCACCGGTGCTTGACGGAATGGCAGAGCGCAAAGGGGGGCTATGGGGCGGCGTGCGGATCGAATGGCAGACCGCGTTGGTGAACCTGCATGCCGACTGGACGCATGACGTTTCGGGGAATAGCAAAGGGCAGCAGATTGCCCTGGCGGCTGACAGATCCTGGCGCATCGGCGACAGCGTTACCCTCACTCCACGTTTCGGCCTAACCTGGCACGATGATAAATACACTGATTATTATTACGGCGTACGTGCGGAGGAAGCGCGCGCCGGGCGCCCTGCTTATCAGGGCGAGGCGGGGATTGACGTTGAAATCGGCATGCGAGCGATTTACGCGTTTAACCCGCACCATGCCGTTATGTTCGACGTCCAGGCGACGCGTCTGTCGACAGAGATTGGCGATAGCCCGATAACGGAGCGAACCACTGAAAACCGCTTTTTCCTGGGATATGCCTACTACTTCTAATGAGCAGAATATTGTTAGTCGAAGATCATCAGCAACTTGCGAAGTTGATCGGCAAGGGGTTGGCCGCTGCGGGGATTGCCACCGACCAGGTAGAACGTAGCGAACAGGCGTGGAGCGCAACCCGGCAAATAGCCTACCAGGGATTGATTATTGATCGTGGATTACCCGACGGTGATGGATTGTCGCTGCTGCGGCGCCTGCGTCAGGCCAGTTCACCGGTTCCCTGTCTGATTCTTACCGCCAGAGATGCCTTGCACGATCGCGTTGAAGGGTTGGAAGCGGGGGCGGATGACTACCTGCCGAAGCCTTTTGCGATGGCGGAGCTGGTGGCGCGCGTGCGGGCGCTGCTGCGTCGCCCGGCGACCCGTCAGCCGCTTCAGCCCGGCTACCAGGATGTGGTGTTGTCGCTGGAAGCCGGCGCGATGCAATGCGGTGATAAAAGTATTACGCTGGCGCCAGCCGAGATGCAAATCATGTCGGCTCTGATCCACCGTCAGGGTGAGGTGCTGCGCCGCAGCGCTATGGAAGCGGCGGGATGGGGATTAAGCGTAGCCATTACTCCCAATGCGCTGGATGTGGCGTTACATCGTTTACGGCGCAAGCTCACTGCCGTCGGCTCTAGCCTACAGATCGTCAATGTCAGGGGGCATGGCTATGCGCTTAGAAAAAACGCTGTGGATCAATAGCCTATCGCTGAGGATTTTGCTGACCCTGGTCGGCGGTATTCTGCTGAGCATCGGTTTTCTGCTGCTGTTTGGCGCAATCGTCAAAGACCGTTTGCCGGGAATGAACCTGTCGGAACGTACCCTGCATCTGGCACAAAAGCTGGAGTACGACGGCAGCGGCAACCCGGTCGGTTTTAGCGGCGATGCGGAGCACCCACACTGGTTGTACGATAGCCTGAGCGAGGAAACCGCGTTTCGAGTCATGGATGCTCGCGGCAAGGTGGTGCTGATGTCGCCCGGCGTCAGAAACTGGCCGCATCTGGCATCGATCGCCGAACTGCAGCGGCGTCGCTTTGAGTTTACAACGCATGGTGTCTTCTACGATGGTGCGACAGAACCCTTTGAACATCATGGTAAAACCTGGTTTATGCAATTGACGGTCAGTTCCCGCATCGTCAGTTTTCTGCACCAGGAATTTGCCCTGCCTTTTATCCGTCTCGGTATCATGGTGTTCAGCGTGGTGCTGCTTTTTGTTTTTACGCTTTGTGCCTATGTGAGCCTGAAGTATGCCCTCAGGCCCTTGCGTCAGGCCTCGCGTGCCGCGGCGGCGATCACCCCGCAATCACTCAGTGACCGCGTGCCAACCCAATGCGTGGCCGCTGAAATCGTTCCGCTGATCGGCAGTTTTAATCACGCGCTGGAGCGGCTTGAAAACGGCTATCGGGTGCAGCAGGATTTCCTGGCCAAAGCGGCGCATGAATTAAAAACCCCTCTGACTTTGATTCGGGCCGAAGTTGAAACCATGGAAGGCGATTTGGTTCCTCGAGAGCCGTTACTGATGCATGTGGCACACCTCGCGCGGCATGTGCAACAGATCCTGTTGCTGGCCGAGGCCAGCGAGCCGCTCAGCTACCGTTTTCAACCGGTTGATGCCTGCGAAGTTGCGCGTAATGTGCTGTTCTTTTTACAAAAAATTGCCGACGATGCCAAGGTAAAGCTGATCGCCAGCGATATGCATGAAAAAATCATATGGCAAGCCGATCGCGGCGCGCTGTTTACCTTGCTGAAAAATCTGATCGAAAACGCCATACAACACGCACCTGCCGCTACGGAGATCGCGATCGACATCAACGCCGACAGCATCAGCGTGCGCGACTGGGGGCCTGGCGTAGAGCCAGAACAGCTGTCGGTGATGTTTTCACGCTTTTGGCGAGGCGAGCACCGGCGGGATGTGGGAGCCGGGCTGGGGCTGGCGATTTGCCGGGAAATCGCGCTGGCGCATGAATGGTCGCTGTCGGCGCGCAACAGCCACCCTGGCCTGATGGTGACGGTAATCAGGTAATGAGCGTATTAAGTGGTAGAGGAGGAAGGGGCTTTCGGCGTTAAACTCGCGTAATCTATCATGCGCTACAGCCGTACCTGGCGGACATAGAACGCGCCGTTGAATCAGATATTCAGTTTATTGATAAACTATGGCGTTATCAATTGAAGTGCCCCGAGTCCAGTTATAATTAACCATGGCCAATTGTAGCTCTCCTGACACATCGCCAAAACGTCGCGATCGATTGTTGCGGAAAAACGTCCTCATTATCTCGGGCAAAAACGCTGCATTATAACGTAACAAGGTACTGTGCCAGAACGGCGCGGGTAACGGGGTGCTGGAATGACGTGCAAGCAGCTCGTCCCGCCATGGTGAGTCTAAAACCTTTTCACATAATGTCCGACGCCATGACCACGTTGGAATCATCAGGTATTCCTGCTAGCAATAACTGACTGGGCAAGGCGATGAGTCTTAGCTCTCGGAGGTGAAGGTTTTTTGCATCATAATCATGCCAAATATCCAATAACCGTCTAGCCTTGCCGGGTAACCTTTGGTTTTCTGTGTACAGTGGTAAAGTCAGGGGTAAAAAGGTGAAGTGAAATCCCGCCCTTGGCAAGAGGTCGGCGAGTGGATCATTTTTCAGTTGTTCTTCGATATCGTTAAAAAGCTGTGCGATCGGTCCGGTGAGCGGCGGTTTTATGCCGCTGGTAACAGCAAGTTTGATGTAGTCGTAATACCCTGGCTTGACGTCTCCAATATGCGGATGATTGCGCCACTCTTTCATGGTTTGCTGATTGGTATTGTAATAAATATGCGCCAGGTCATTACTCTTCATGTCCATTTCCCCGATTAAAAAGCTTTTAAGCGTCGGTTATGCTGTCGATTGTGTAAACCCGACGGACGATTAAATCACTTTAACGGATAAAAAAGGGCAGATAAATCGCAACCAGCTACTGTACCAAGTCCATTTTCCGCAGGAAAAAGTTAATTTGTGCATTGTTATGCTCAATGCGGGCACAATGGAGCCGTTAATGACCGATAGATTCATGACGGGCAAGAGACGAGGCGGTGAATGACGTTCTGGTCCGGATTGCCAACGTGGTTATGTTTGACTCAGGGCCGCCGGATTTTTCTAAACCTGCTGGTGGGGAAATATTATTCCTGAGGGTGAGGCCGCCAGGCCGAATAATCGAACGTAGTTCGATGGAGAGTCCATACCCCAGAAAGCAAAAAACCCGCCATAGGCGGGTTCTTCTAAATAGGGTGCCCGGACTCGGACAACCGTCGCTGGCGACGGGTTGAACAACGCTTGGCGTTGGCCCGCAGGGTGAGGCCGCCAGGCCGAATAATCGAACGTAGTTCGATGGAGAGTCCATACCCTAGAAAGCAAAAAACCCGCCATAGGCGGGTTCTTCTAAATATGGTGCCCGGACTCGGAATCGAACCAAGGACACGGGGATTTTCAATCCCCTGCTCTACCGACTGAGCTATCCGGGCAACGCGCCGCATTAAACCCTAAAGGCCCGATGGCGTCAATCGCTTTATGTCATAAACGCCAAAAAACCGGCGCGCTCGCTGACTTTTCAAACAAACTGCCTGAAGTTTGTCCTTGGCGTGATAAATCAGGCTCATGCCGGCGTCAGTGGGGGCACAATTCTAGCTTAACGCACCGTGTTTACGGCATTGTGCTACCTGCAGAATATCCTCTGCCAGCCGTTTGGCAACCGATACATCCTGAAGCTGCCGTTTGATCAGCAGTTTGCTCAAACACCCTTCCTGCACCAGCTCCATTTGCTGAGCCACCATGTCGGCGTCATCCGCATCCATTTCGCGTAGCAGGTCGCGGGTCAGCTCGAGGGAGGTCATCTTTTGCTGCTCCGCCAACTGGTGGATCGGATGGTCGTCTTCGGGGAACACGCTGCAGGCGGCGATAAACAGGCAGCCGGGATAACGATCGTTTTTCACGTACTCGGCCAGCACGTCGTAGCGCGCCAGCAGTTTTTGCTGCGGGCTAAGGGATTCGTCCAGTAATAGCTGGCGGCGCCAGGCATCGATCTGCTGCCCGTGATGACGCAGACAGTCGTACAGCAGGGCTTCGCGATCCGCCCAGAACGGCTTGAAATCGCTGGGCTGCATGCCGAGTTTTTCCGCCAGCATTTCCAGCGTGGTGGTCGCCAGACCCTTTTGTTCCAATAGTCCCAGCGCCGTATCAAGAACAAGTTCGCGTTGCACGTGTAACCCCTCCAAACTCTTGTTATGAACCTCAGTGTCGTTTATGGCACTGTTTTCTGCAAATGCGCATCAAAGGTCTGCGCGTCCATGAAGCCGGTAACGCGGGCGGCCGGCAGCTCTTGCCCTTGAGCATCAAAGAACAGGATAGTCGGTAACCCCAGCACCTTGAGCTGCTTGAGCAGCGCAGCCTGTTCGCTGCTGTTGGCGGTCACGTCAGCCTGCAACAGGACGGTATTGGCCAGACGGGCCTGTACTGCGCGGTCGCTGAAGGTATATTTTTCGAACTCTTTGCAGGCGACGCACCAGTCGGCGTACAGATCCAGCATCACCGGCTTGCCCTGCGCCTGCTGCAGCGCCTGTTCGAGCTGCGCCACGTTATCGACACGGGTAAAATTGAGGTGCGGCTGCGCTGCCTGCTGTGTGGCATTGGAGCCGAAAGCCCAGTCTTGCAACGGCCGGGCGACGATCACCGCGGCGGCCAGCAGCAGCAATTGTGCCAGACGCGCCCAGCGACGCGTGGCGGTTAGGCTGAGTGCAAAGGCCCAGCCAAAGAATGCCAGACCCAGCAGGCTCCATAGTCGCAGACCCCAGACGTCGCCAATCACCCGCTCAAGCAGGAATACCGGCAGCGCCAGAATGACGAAGCCGAACGCTTCTTTCACGTATTGCATCCACGGCCCGCTGCGCGGCAGCAGTCGGTTGCCGAACAGGGTGACCAGCACCAGCGGGATGCCCATGCCCAAGGCATACAGATACAGCGTACCGCCACCGGCCCACAGGTTGCCGCTCTGCGCGATATACAACAGGATGGCGCTGAGCGGTGCGGTAGTGCATGGCGAGCAGATCAGCCCGGCCAGCGCGCCCATGGCGAACACCCCGGCCAGCGAGCCGCCGCGCTGGGTGTTGCTCCACGTGGCCAGCCGGGTTTGCAGTGATGACGGCAATTGCAGCGAGTAGAGGCCGAACATCGACAACGCCAGCGCAATAAACAGCAGCGACAGGCCAATCAGGACGTAAGGGTGTTGCAGCGCCGCCTGGAATTGCAGCCCGGCGGCGGCCACCACCAGCCCAAGCAGGGTATAGGTCAGCGCCATACCTTGCACATACACCACCGCCAGCAACAGGATGCGGCCGCTGCTGTGCGGGCGTTCACGGCCAAGAATAATGCCGGAAATCAATGGATACATCGGCAATACGCACGGGGTAAAGGCGATACCGATGCCAATCAACAGCGCCCACAGCGGTGAGAACGGCAGTTCGGCCGGTGGCGCCGATACCGTCGGGGACGGCTGCAGCGCAGCAGCCGGCGTTGGGCTCGGCGTTGCGGCGGCGATCACGGCATTCAGCGGGACCACGCGGGTTTCCGGCGGATAGCAAAAACCGGCTTCGGCACAGCCCTGATAGGTGACGCTGAGGCTGGCGTTGTCACCGGCCTGCTGTAGCGTCAGCGGCAACCTCAATTGCTGCTGGTAAATCTCAACCTCGCCGAAGAACTCATCTTTATGGCTCAAGCCGCTGGGTAGCGTAACGGCTCCCAATTGGGCCTGCTGCGGCACCAGCTTGATTTGCTGGCGATACAGATAATAACCGGGGCGTATTTGCCAGCTTAGCGTCAGTTGGTGGTCTTTTTGCTGAAAATCGAAGGCAAATGCCCGATCGACGGGCACAAACTGGCTACCGCCGTTGCCGCCAAACAGTGAGGCTTGTGCGCTTAGCGGCAGTAACCACAGGCCGCAAAGCAGGAAAATCAGTTTAACGATGCGTTGATCCATGACAGGTAGTCTTTATCTCCAGTCATCACCGGCAGCACCAACAACTCGGGCGTTTGATACGGGTGATGTTGTTTCAGGTGGCTGAGCAGGGCGTGCTGATGCTGTTTATCGCTTTTGAACAGCATTTGCACTTCGTATTCCTGTTCCAGTTTCCCTTCCCAGTAATAGAGCGATGAGACGCCGGGCAGCAACGTGGCGCAGGCCGCCAGTTTTTCGCCCCAATACGCGCGCCGCCAGTTCTTGCGCTGTGGCTTCATCCGGTGCGGTACAGAGTATGACGACGGCATTGCAATCAGACATGTTTACTCCTCTCAACCGTTAGGGGCAGGCAGGCACTATACCTTGAAGGCCGTTGGGCCAGAAGGCGAGTTTATCACGACCGGAGAAAAGCAGGAGGAAATCGGGCTGCGTGGCAACCCCGATGGTGGTGTTACAAGATGACGCTGCCCAGCAGGAAGCCGAACAGCACGGCGAAGACGACGCCAATGGTACCCGGAATAAAGAACGGATGGTTAAACACGAAGCGGCCGATGCGGGTGGTGCCGGTATCGTCCATCTGCACCGCAGCCACCAGCGTCGGGTAGGTAGGCAAAATAAACAGGCCGGATACCGCAGCGAAGGAGGCAATGGCAGTCAGTGGGCTGACGTTCAGCGCCAGCGCCATTGGCATCAGCGCCTTGGCGGTTGCCGCCTGCGAATAGAGCAACGCCGAACAGAAGAAGAAAATCACCGCCAGCAGCCACGGGTGCGCCTGAATGACGTTGCCCGCGGTTTCCTTGATCCAGCCGATGTTGGCCTGAACAAAGGTATCGCCCAGCCAGGCTACGCCAAGAATACAGATACAGGCGCTCATGCCGGCCTTGAAGGTGCTGGAATTCAACACCAGATCGGTATCGACGCGGCACAGTAGCGTGGTCAGGGTAGCTACGCTCAACATGATGATCAGGATGGCGTTGGTGGTGTTCATCAACGGCGTAGCCACCAGCCCCAGACCTGGGCTGTTGATAATGGCGTAGGCCACTACGCACAGTACGCCCAGCAGGAACAGCATCACCGACATTTTGGCGCGTGGCTTGATGGTGACCACGTTATTGCCGCGCAGTGTGACCAGGCCTTCCTCGAATCGCTTCAGGTAAACCGGGTCGTTAGACAGTTTTGAGTCGAAGATCCAGCTGACCAGCAGCGACATCAGCAACACCGCACAGAAGGTCGACGGGATCACCACCATCAGCATATGCAAGTAGCTGACGCCGTGGCCTTCCATTACCGACGACATATACACGACCGCAGCGGAAATCGGTGAGGCGGTAATGGCTATCTGGGCGGACACCACGGCGGTCGACAGCGGCCGACACGGTTTGATGCCCTGCTCTTTGGCCACTTCGGCGATCACCGGCAGCGCGGAGAGCGAAATATTGCCGGTGCCGGCAAAAATGGTCAGGAAATAGGTGACAACGGGCGCCAGAATAGTGATGTGTTTTGGGTTCTTACGCAGCAATTTTTCAGTTTGCTGTACCAGGTAATCCATGCCGCCCGCGACCTGCATTGCGGAGATGGCAGCGATAACCGCCATGATGATTGAAATAACGTCAAAGGGAATATTGCCCGGCTTAACGCCGATCATTGCCAAGACTAAAACCCCAAGGCCCCCTGCAAAGCCAATGCCGATACCGCCCAATCTGGCCCCCAAAAAAATGGCCAGTAGAACGATAATCAATTCCACCGCTAACATAGTGTGTTACTCCTCAATAGAAAACATTATGAAAATGAAACGTTAAAATTTTGTGGGCGCCAGAAAGTAAAAAGGCACGCTATCCAGAGGATTTAGCGTGCCTTTCGGGCTAACGGATGTCGTTGTTATTGTTCGTTTTCATCAGTGTAGCGTTTCGCTTTATAGGCCGGGTGCATCAGGTTCTCAACCGAGAAAATGTCATCCAGTTCGGCTTCGGTCAACAGGCCGCGCTCCAACACTACTTCACGTACGCTCTTACCGGTTTCCGCGCAGATCTTGCCGACGATGTCACCGTTGTGGTGGCCAATGAACGGGTTCAGATAGGTCACGATACCGATAGAGTTGAAGACGTAGTGCTCGCACACTTCTTTGTTGGCAGTAATGCCGTTGATGCATTTTTCCAGCAGGTTGTAGCATGCGTTGGTCAGGATGTGAATTGACTCGAACATCGCCTGGCCAATCACCGGCTCCATCACGTTCAACTGCAACTGACCTGCTTCGGCGGCCATAGTAACGCAAGTGTCGTTGCCAATCACCTTAAAGCATACCTGGTTCACCACTTCCGGGATCACCGGGTTTACCTTGGCCGGCATGATCGATGAGCCCGCCTGCAGTTCTGGCAGGTTGATTTCATTGAGGCCAGCGCGTGGGCCGGAAGACAGCAAGCGCAGGTCATTACAGATTTTGGACAGTTTCACCGCCAGGCGTTTCAACGCACTGTGCACCATGACATAGGCACCGCAGTCGGAGGTGGCTTCGATCAGGTCTTCCGCCGGTACCACCGGCAGGTTGCTGACTTCCGCCAGTTTCTGTACCGCCAATTGCTGGTAGCCTTCTGGCGTATTCAGCGCGGTGCCGATGGCGGTCGCGCCCAGGTTCACTTCCAGCAGCAGCTCCGAGGTGCGTTGCAGGCTGCGGATTTCTTCGCTCAGCAGCACGCTGAAGGCGTGGAATTCCTGGCCGAGGGTCATCGGTACCGCATCCTGTAACTGGGTGCGTCCCATTTTCAGGATGGTTTCAAATTCTTTGGCTTTGCGGTCGAAGCCTTCGCGCAGCTGGTTGATGGCGTCATTCAGTTTGATGATCGACGCGTACACTGCGATGCGGAAACCGGTTGGGTAGGCGTCGTTGGTGGACTGGCTCTTGTTGAGGTGATCGTTCGGGTTCAGGTACTGATATTCCCCTTTTTGATGTCCCATCAGCTCCAGGCCGATATTCGCCAGCACTTCGTTGGTGTTCATGTTCAAAGAGGTGCCTGCACCGCCCTGGAACACATCCACCGGGAATTGATCCATGCACTTGCCTTTATCCAGCACTTCATCGCAAGCCTGGATGATTGTATCGGCGATTTTACGCGGAATGGTTTTGAGCTCTTTGTTAGCCAGCGCAGCGGCTTTCTTCACCATAACCATGCCACGGACAAACTCAGGAACGTCACTTATCTTGCTGTTACTAATATAAAAGTTTTCAATCGCACGCAGAGTATGAACACCGTAATAGGCTTCTGCGGGTACTTCACGTGTTCCTAGCAGGTCTTCTTCGATACGAATGTTGTTTGACATGAGAACCTTCTCTATGTTGCTGCCGAATTAATTATTTGCTTGTTAACTAATTTATGTCGCCGTGAGCTTCAACTGCCGAAGTATTGACCGTGGCAATTGTTGCAGCCCAGATCATATGCTGCTTTGGAATAAATGAATGAACCCAGATCACTATCTGACGCTTCAAAAACCACAGCTTTTGCATTCTGTGATCTCATTCACGTTTGTTAACTCTAGCAATAAAAAATGCCGTCTGGTTGAAATGTCTGCAGGCCGCCCCCATTGTTATCAAATCGGCCTGAATCTGGCCCTCTTTTTCACGTATGCGCCACCGCGCGGGTACGCGAAGCCATCTGATAGGAGAACGCGGTGCGCTGGTTACCGTTTTTGCTGATATTTTTGCTGGTTTACATCGAAATATCGCTGTTTATTAAAGTCGCCGCCGTGCTGGGCGTCGCAGTCACCCTGCTGCTGGTGATCTTTACCTCGTGCGTTGGCGTTTCGCTGGTGCGTAACCAGGGCATGAAAACCTTCGTACAGATGCAGCAGAAGCTGGCGGCTGGCGAAAGTCCGGCGGCGGAAATGGTGAAGAGCGTTTCGCTGGTGCTGGCGGGCTTTTTGCTGCTGGTGCCGGGCTTCTTTACCGATTTTCTCGGCCTGCTGCTGTTGCTGCCGCCGGTGCAGAAATCCCTGACGCTGAAGCTGATGCCGCATCTGTCGGTGTATCGTCCCGGCGGTTGGGGGCAGGGCGGCGGCGCTGCCGACGGCAACACGTTTGACGGCGAGTTCCAGCGTAAGGACGACGATCGCAATGTGATCGAGCACCGCCCGGACGACAGCCACAAACGCGACGATCGCTAAAACCGTTTTCGCGCCGTGTCGGCCGACAAACCGGCAGACATGGCGCGTCAATGCGGCCTGCGGGCCGTGCGTGGCTGGCGGCAGGGTGCCGTCAGACATAAAAGCAAAAAATTTTTACTCGGCCCCCTTGAAGGGGGATGGAATGCCCCCATTTCAAACCCACGAGGCCGGTAAATATGATAATCCGGTGAATAACCCTAAATCTGATACAGACCTTCTTACAGGAGAGCGTTCAATGAGTATTCGTCCATTGCATGACCGCGTTATCGTCAAGCGTAAAGAAGTTGAATCAAAATCTGCTGGCGGCATCGTACTGACTGGCTCTGCGGCGGGTAAATCCACCCGTGGTGAAGTAGTAGCCGTCGGCAAAGGGCGCGTTCTGGAAAGCGGTAATGTTCAACCGCTGGATGTGAAAGTAGGCGACATCGTGATTTTCAACGACGGTTACGGCGTGAAAGCAGAGAAGATCGACAATGAAGAAGTGTTGATCATGTCCGAAAGCGACATTCTGGCAATTGTTGAAGCGTAATTACGCTTTATCTTCTGAACTGAAAAGAGTTGAAGGGAAATACCAATGGCAGCTAAAGACGTAAAATTCGGCAATGACGCTCGCGTAAAAATGCAACGCGGCGTGAATGTTCTCGCTGATGCAGTGAAAGTGACCCTGGGCCCGAAAGGCCGTAACGTAGTGCTGGATAAATCCTTCGGCGCTCCTACCATCACCAAAGACGGCGTTTCCGTAGCACGTGAAATCGAACTGGAAGACAAGTTCGAAAACATGGGCGCGCAGATGGTGAAAGAAGTCGCCTCTAAAGCGAACGACGCTGCGGGCGACGGTACCACCACCGCCACCGTATTGGCGCAGGCGATCATCAACGAAGGTCTGAAAGCCGTGGCCGCGGGCATGAACCCGATGGATCTGAAGCGCGGTATCGACAAAGCCGTTATTGCTGCAGTTGAAGAGCTGAAGAATCTGTCCGTACCTTGCTCTGACTCCAAGGCAATTGCCCAGGTAGGCACCATCTCTGCAAACTCCGACGAAACCGTGGGTAAACTGATTGCAGAAGCGATGGAAAAAGTCGGCAAAGAAGGCGTTATCACCGTTGAAGAAGGTACCGGCCTGCAAGACGAGCTGGACGTGGTTGAAGGTATGCAGTTCGACCGTGGTTACCTGTCTCCTTACTTCATCAACAAGCCGGAAACCGGTTCTGTTGAGCTGGAAAGCCCGTTCATCCTGCTGGCTGACAAGAAAATCTCCAACATCCGCGAAATGCTGCCAGTACTGGAAGCCGTGGCGAAAGCCGGCAAGCCATTGCTGATCGTTGCTGAAGACGTGGAAGGCGAAGCGCTGGCGACCCTGGTGGTCAACACCATGCGTGGCATCGTTAAAGTTGCAGCGGTTAAAGCACCAGGCTTCGGCGACCGTCGTAAGGCCATGCTGCAAGACATCGCCACCCTGACTGCCGGTACCGTTATCTCTGAAGAGATCGGTATGGAGCTGGAAAAAGCCACCCTGGAAGACCTGGGTCAGGCAAAACGCGTTGTCATCAGCAAAGACACCACCATCATCATTGATGGCGTGGGCGACGAAGCGACTATTCAGGGCCGTGTTAGCCAGATCCGTCAGCAGATCGAAGAAGCGACCTCTGACTACGATCGTGAAAAACTGCAAGAGCGCGTGGCCAAACTGGCTGGTGGCGTTGCCGTTATCAAGGTTGGCGCTGCAACTGAAGTTGAAATGAAAGAGAAGAAAGCCCGCGTTGAAGATGCCCTGCACGCAACCCGTGCTGCGGTTGAAGAAGGCGTGGTTGCCGGCGGTGGCGTAGCATTGGTACGCGTAGCCAGCAAAATTGCCGAACTGAAAGGTGCCAACGAAGATCAGAACGTGGGCATCAAGGTTGCACTGCGTGCGATGGAAGCGCCTCTGCGCCAGATCGTGATCAACGCCGGTGAAGAAGCCTCTGTCATCGCCAACAACGTGAAGGCAGGCGAAGGCAGCTACGGCTACAACGCTTACTCTGAAGAGTACGGCGACATGATCGCCATGGGTATCCTGGACCCAACCAAAGTAACGCGTTCTGCTCTGCAGTACGCAGCATCCGTGGCTGGTCTGATGATCACCACCGAGTGCATGGTTACCGATCTGCCTAAAGCTGACGCACCTGACATGGGTGGCGCTGGCGGTATGGGCGGCATGGGTGGCATGGGCGGCATGATGTAATCATCCCCCACACCGTAGTGTGATAAACCCCGGCGATAGTCGGGGTTTTTTTATGCGCGGGATCCGGCAACGACCTGGTGCCATAACGATTTCATTGGGGATCTTGGGCGCAGTTGGCGTATGCCGCCGCGTCTGCCATTGGTTATGCAAGCACGGTCGGCGAATAATGCGCGCGTTCACGCACGGTATTTGATGATATTTTTGCAGACCGGGCTGATTTAGCGTGTAAACTGGTACATCATCAGCTGTCGCTCAAGGCGTTGACCAGGCACATGTGGCAACGGAAGCTTAAGAGATAGCATCGCTTTCTGATAAGCTTTTGCGTAATTCTCAACATCATATGGGGAACAAGATGCGGATTAAAGCCTTACTGGGACTTTCAGCAGCGTTGCTGCTGGCAGGATGCAGCACGACCAATGAACTGACCAGCGCAGGTCAGCAAGTTAAATTCACCGACACCAAACCGGCGGCAGAATGCCAACTGGTGGGTGAAGTGACCGGCACCCAGAGCAATTGGCTGTCTGGCAGCAATGCTGAAAGCGGCGGCCTGCGCGGCGCGGCCAACGATCTGCGCAATAAGGCGGCGGCAATGGGCGGCAACGTGATTTACGGCGCAACCAGCCCAAGCCAGAATCTGCTTTCCAGCTTCGCGCCACTGGACAGCAAAATGATCGGCCAGGTGTATAAGTGCCCTTGATACGGTCTACGGTTTAAAACAAAAGAGGAATGCTCAGGCATTCCTCTTTTTGCATCTGACGGTGCGATCTATTGCTGGGTGAGGCGCAGATCCAGCGGCGTTTTACTTGGCTCGCCGCCAATTTCACGCGTCAGGCGCGGTACCAGATAGCCGGAAACCTTGCTCAGCAGCGCTTTCATGATCTCGCGAGCCTGGTCGTCGCTGACCATAAAGTGCGCCGCTCCCTGTACCTTATCCAGCACATGAATGTAATACGGCAGGATCCCGGCATCGAACAGCGCATTGCTCAGCGCCGCCAGCGTGTCGGCATCATCATTGATGTGACGCAACAGCACGCTCTGGTTGAGTAGCGTAACCCCGGCTCGGCGCAGTTGCGCCATACTGGTGCTTAGTGCGGCATCGATTTCATTGGCGTGGTTGATATGCGTAACCATCAGCACCTGCAGACGTGACGCAGCCAGCCGTTGGCACAAGGCCTCGGTGACGCGTGCAGGGATCACCACCGGCAAACGGCTGTGAATGCGCAGTCGTTTTAGGTGTGGAATAGCCTCCAGTTCGCCGATCAGCCAATCAAGTTCGTGATCTTTCGCCATCAGCGGATCGCCGCCGGAGAAAATTATTTCATCCAGTTCCGGGTGATGGCGGATATACTCCAGCGCAAGACGCCAGTTGGCCTTGTTGCCCTGGTTATCCTGATAAGGGAAGTGGCGGCGGAAACAGTAGCGGCAGTTGACCGCACAGCCGCCTTTCACCAGCAGCAGCGCGCGGTTGCGGTATTTATGCAACAGTCCTGGCACTACGCTGCGCTGTTCGTCAAGCGGGTCGGTGGTAAAGCCGGGGGGCGATAACGAACTCTTCGCTGGCGGTCAGTACCTGTCGCAGCAAAGGGTCATTGGCATCGCCAGGACGCATGCGAGCAGCAAAGGCGCGTGGTACGCGCAGCGGGAACAGCCGACGCGCTTCACGCCCCTGCGGCAACAGCGGATGCGCGTTCAGTGACAGCAGCTGCAGTAATTCATCGGGGTCGGTAATAACATCGGCGAGTTGATGCAACCATTCTTCTCTATCCGCGATGTTTTGGGTTATAATGTGTGCCATTTTTTTGGCTAAGCTACCAGTTTAAATATTCAGAGGGCCATCATGGCGACTTATTCTAGCAACGATTTCCGTCCGGGTCTTAAAATCATGTTCGAGGGCGAGCCTTACGCCGTTGAATCCAGCGAGTTCGTCAAGCCAGGTAAAGGCCAGGCTTTTGCTCGTGTTAAAATGCGTCGTCTGCTGACCGGCAGCCGCGTTGAGAAAACCTTCAAATCTACCGACTCCTGCGAAGGCGCTGACGTGGTTGATACCAACATGAACTACCTGTACAACGACGGTGAGTTCTACCACTTCATGCACCCAGAGACCTTTGAGCAGCACCAGGTTGAAGAAAAAACCGTTTCCGACGTGGCCAAATGGCTGCAGGATAATGCGGAGTGTATCGTTACGCTGTGGGACGGTCGTCCTATCGCCGTGCAGCCGCCGAACTTTATCGAAGCGGAAATCACCGATACCGATCCAGGCCTGAAAGGCGATACTGCCGGTACCGGCGGCAAGCCAGCGACACTGTCCACTGGCGCAGTGGTTAAGGTGCCATTGTTCGTGCAGATCGGCGAAGTGATCAAAGTTGACACCCGCTCTGGCGAATACGTATCACGCGTTAAATAAGTATTTATGCGGGGGAGCCAGCGCGGCTCCCGCGTTTTAGCGTCCTTTTTAGAACCTTGGCAGAATTGGCATGATGAAAAAAACGCTGTTAGCCATTATTTCCCTCGCATTATTGCTGTCCCTTAGCGGCTGTAATACCTTCCGCGGTTTTGGCGAAGACGTGCAGCATCTTGGCGGCGCAATTTCTCGCGGTGCAGACTAAAACGTTAAGCGTTATTAATGGATGGAGAGAGAAAAGTCTGTTTATAACGGCAACGCCTACCAATTTTGACTACGCTTAGAGAGCTGTATCTTTTCGTCACTTACAAATAAGGATTTTCTTATGTTGAAGAAAAGTATTATTGCGATTTTCTCTGTGCTGGTTCTGTCTTCACTGACTGCGTGCAATACCACCGAAGGCGTCGGCAAGGACGTTCAAGCCGGTGGCGAGGCGATCCAACGCAGCGCACAATAACGCTCACTGATGTTGTCTGTGGTATTCCACGTGCGATAATCGGTGTTAATCAGTTTTGCCGTCGTGGAATACCCTGCTTGACCGTGTCTGGCGTGATTCTTTGGCGCGACTTTGTCGCCGACTGTGCGTTATAATTTTACCGTTCATTAAGCCAGGTTGGACGACCTTCCTGCGCGTCGTTGATCAGGGGACGACCCCATATATCCTGGAGCCTGTTCCATGGCGTGGATCATTCTTGTTATTGCCGGTTTACTGGAAGTTGTCTGGGCCATCGGCCTGAAATATACCCACGGATTTACCCGTTTAACGCCCAGCATCATTACCATTGTGGCAATGGTCGTCAGTATGGTGCTATTGGCAAATGCAATGAAAACGCTGCCCGCTGGCACCTCCTATGCGGTGTGGACCGGCATTGGCGCCGTCGGGGCGGCGATTATGGGCATGGTGCTGCTCGGCGAGTCGACCAATATCATGCGCGTTTTAAGCCTGTGCCTGATTATTGTCGGTATTCTCGGGTTGAAATTCAGCAGCCATTAATTGTCTTGCTGTTTCACCCAGATCAGTTTGTCGACCTCGAAACCGTAGCCTCGTGCGGTTTGCAGCAGTTTGTCGCGTACGTTGGCATCCAGCGTCGGCGTGCGTGACAGGATCCACAGATAGTCGCGGTTTGGCCCGCAGACCAGCGCATAGCGATAGTCAGCATCCAGTTCAATGACGTTATAACCGCCGTAAAACGGCCCGAAGAACGACACTTTTAGCGACGCCTGCTGTGGCGATCCGATAAAGTAGGCTTTACCTTCGCTTTGCTGCCACTGCAGTTTTTGTCGATTAAACCCTTTATTGATCACCTTCAGGCCGCCGTCTTCACGCGGGCTGTATTGCGCGGTAACCTGTTCCAGGCCGCGTTCGAAGCGGTGATCGAGCCGGGCGATTTCGTACCAGGTGCCGAGATAGCGTTTAGCGTCGAAGTTATCCACTACCTTGACGTCCTTTGGCGGGGACACGCTGCAGGCGACAGAAAGCAGCGCGGGAAGCATCATGCACAGTTTTGACCATAAACGCATAGGTAACTCCTGTTTACCGGTGAGATAAACAGTGTAGCGGAAATGTGGGGTTGGCGGCCAACCAGTGCTGGCCGCCGAGGGGATTACAGCGTGACGACGCCAATCAGCGTGACCACGCTCAGGATCGCCGCCAGGCCGTAAAACACCCATTTTCCGGCCGGCACGTGGATTTTCAGATCGTGCATGGCGTGGTGAATACGGTGCAGGCCACACCACAGCGGCAGGATGATCATCAGCAGCAGGAACAACCGGCCGATCAGGCTTTGGCTGAAGGCCAGTACGCGCTCATAGCTCAGCGCATCCCCAGGGTACAGGCCGAGTGGCAGCAAAATACCCATCAATAATACTATCGCCGGTGCAACGATGGCTCCCCACATGCCGCCGGCGCCGAACAATCCCCAGAATACCGGCTCGTCGGAACGTTTAGGTGCAAGATTTATCATGTTTCCTCCGGATTACAGTAGCGCGACGGCGAGTATGATCACGCTCACCACGATAGTCACTGCCCACAGGGCCTTGACTATCGGGCCAGGGCCCATTTTTTCACCGCTGACCACGATATTGGCGGCTTTCGGCGCCAGATCGAACCAGGTTTTGGTGTGCAGCAGCGCCGCCAGCAGCGCGACGATGTTAATCAGCAGCACCAGCGGGTTTTGCAGAAAGCCGATAAATCCAACCCAGCTATCCGGACCGCCTTTTAGCGCAAATACGCCGTAGATCAGCACGATGCTGAACCATACCGCCGGTACCGAGGTGCCTTCTCGCAGCATATAGAAGCGATAGAATCCCAGTTTTTGCCACCAGGTTGGCGTCATGGTACGCACATACGGCTTACGTTGTGTTGTCATTGCCGTCTCCTCTCCCTTATTGCGGTTTCAGCATTGCGATCATGAAGTCTTTGGCACTCTCTACCTTGCCCTGCTGGATGGCAGCGGCCGGATCGACGTGTTTTGGACAGACTTCAGAACAATAGCCAACAAACGTACAGCTCCAGACGCCGTTCTGGCCGTTAAGCTGCGGCATGCGCTGTTTCTTGCCATGGTCGCGGTTATCCAGATTGTAGCGATGCGCCAGAGTGATCGCCGCCGGACCGATAAACTCCGGATTCAGGCCGAACTGCGGGCAGGCGGCATAGCACAACCCACAGTTGATACAGCCGGAGAACTGGTGATATTTGGCCATTTGCGCCGGCGTTTGCAGGTTCGGGCCGTCTTCCGGTTTGCGATCGTTGCCGATGATGTACGGTTTGATCGCTTCCAGACTTTCGATAAAGTGGGTCATGTCGACCACTAAATCGCGCTCGATCGGGAAGTTGCCCAACGCCTCGACCTTCATGCCGCCGGTGTATTCGCGCAGGAAAGTCTTGCATGCCAGCTTCGGCACACGGTTGACCATCATGCCGCAGGAACCGCAAATCGCCATACGGCATGACCAGCGGTAGGATAGATCCGGCGCCAGGTTGTCCTTGATATAACCCAATGCATCAAGCAGCGAGGTTTGCTCATCGTAAGGTACGTTATAGGTTTCGAAATGCGGTTGCGCATCGCTTTCCGGGTTATAACGCATGACCTCGATTTTCAGGGTTTTCATCTCAGCCATTCGCCTGCTCCTTATCCTTTTTCTCCTGTGCATCGGCTTCAGCGCCGTAGACACGTTTGGCCGGTGGGCAGTTTGGTGATTTTCACGTCGCTGTACTCCAGGCGCGGTACGCCATGCGGGTTATGGAACGCTAGCGTATGCTTCAGGAAGTTGACGTCGTCACGCTCGGTACAGCCTGGATCCAGACGCTGGTGCGCGCCGCGTGATTCTTTGCGGTTGAAGGCGGAATGCGCCATGCATTCGGCGACGTCCAGACCATGGCCGAGTTCAATGGTGTAAAGCAAATCGGTATTGAACACGCTGGAGGTGTCGGTGATCTTGACGCGTTTGAAACGCTCCTTGAGCTCAGCCAGCTTGTCGATGGTTTTCTGCATCAGCTCCGGCGTGCGGTAGATGCCACAGCCTTCTTCCATTGACAGCCCCATTTCATCGCGGATCTTCGACCAGTTTTCGCTGCCTTCCTGTTTCATCAGGTTGCTCAGTGCGGTTTCCACATCGCGACCCTGTGCGTCCAGCGCGCTGCCGTTAGCCGGGCCGCTTTCCAGCGCGCGGCGCGCGGCATGCTCACCGGCGACGCGGCCAAAGACCACCAGCTCTGCCAGCGAGTTGGAACCGAGGCGGTTGGCACCGTGCAGGCCGACCGAAGAACATTCGCCGACGGCAAACAGCCCCTTGATGCGGGTTTCACAGTGTTGATCGGTTTCAATACCGCCCATGGTGTAATGCGCAGTAGGGCGCACCGGGATCGGCTCCTTGACCGGATCGACGCCCACGTAGGCTTTGGCCAGTTCACAAATGAACGGCAGGCGTTCCAGCAGTTTCTTTTCGCCCAGATGACGCAAATCCAGGTATACCACGTCGCCGCGAGGCGTCGCCACGGTGCGGCCGGCACGCCATTCGTGCCAGAACGCCTGTGACACCTTGTCACGCGGACCGAGTTCCATGTATTTGTTCTTCGGCTCGCCGAGCGGCGTTTCCGGGCCCATGCCGTAATCTTGTAAATAGCGGTAGCCGTCCTTGTTGACCAGAATGCCGCCTTCGCCGCGGCAGCCTTCGGTCATCAGGATACCGGAACCCGGCAGGCCGGTAGGGTGATACTGGACAAATTCCATATCGCGCAGCGGCACGCCATGACGGAACGCCATGCCCATGCCGTCACCGGTGACGATGCCGCCGTTGGTGTTATAGCGGTAAACGCGCCCGGCGCCGCCGGTGGCCATCACCACCGCATTGGCACGGATCTGCACTCGGGTGCCTTCCATCATGTTGATGGCGATCAGGCCGCGTGCCTGACCGTCGTCCACCATGATGTCGAGCACGAAGTGTTCGTCAAAACGCTGGATTTGCGGGTATTTCAGCGAGGTCTGGAACAGGGTATGCAGCATGTGGAAGCCGGTTTTGTCAGCGGCAAACCAGGTGCGTTCGATCTTCATGCCGCCGAAACGACGCACGTTAACCGAGCCGTCCGGCTTGCGGCTCCACGGGCAGCCCCATTGCTCCAATTGAGCCATTTCACGCGGGCAGCTGTGAACGAAGTGATCGACCACGTCCTGCTCGCACAGCCAGTCGCCGCCGGCGACGGTGTCATTGAAATGGTAATCAAAGGCATCATGATCCTGTGTGACGGCGGCAGATCCGCCTTCTGCGGCAACCGTGTGGCTGCGCATTGGATAGACCTTCGAGATCAGCGCGATTTTTAATTGAGGGTTGGCCTCCGCGGCGGCGATTGCTGCGCGTAGACCGGCTCCTCCAGCGCCAATGATGGCGAGATCGGCATTAAAGGTTTGCACTGCATTCCTCCAGTAAACTTGTCAAAAATAGCTGATTGATTATCTATACTTAAAATTCAGGTAAATAATTCGGGTGCTAACTAAAATCTGCCGTTGGCAATAAATACTAAGGATAAATAACGCTTACCAACTATAGGGTTTTCACTATACCTAAAGTTAAGTAGTAGAAATTTGATGTGATCGATTGTTTTGTCTTTTATTCATTTGGCGAGAGGCTGTCCTGTAAAAGAAGCGGTTGTCTTCCATTTCGCGCTTTTTAACCGTCTTAATCATGGTGGTATCGGTGTTTGCCACTTGCGTTGCCGCAAGCATCGACGACGCGATGAGCGCGGCGCGGCAAGTCAATGGTCAAGCGTAGGACAGAAGAGAGATTTGGCCACAGGAAACCAAGGGATTTGCCCGCAGGCGGTGCGGTTTTCAGCCGAGAATTTGTTTGCCGGGCAGGATACGAGTAGACTGCATCCCCTGTTTGATTTCGGAGTAATTACCATGAGCGAAACGGCAAGCTGGCAGCCTAGTGCACCCATCGCCAATTTGTTGAAGCGCGCAGCGATCCTGGCTGAGATCCGGCGTTTTTTTGCCGATCGCGGCGTATTGGAGGTTGAAACGCCGGCGATGAGCCAGGCGACGGTGACCGACGTTCACCTGTTCCCGTTCGAAACGCGCTTTGTTGGCCCGGGAGCGGCTGAAGGGATGACGCTGTACATGATGACCAGCCCGGAATATCACATGAAGCGCCTGCTGGCGGCCGGCAGTGGCCCGATCTATCAGATGGGACGTGCGTTCCGCAATGAAGAGGCGGGGCGCCACCACAACCCTGAATTCACCATGTTGGAATGGTATCGCCCGCATTACGACATGTACCGGCTGATGAATGAAGTGGACGATCTGCTGCAACAGGTGCTGGATTGCGACAGCGCGGAAACCCTGTCGTACCAACAGGCGTTTTTGCGCCATCTGGATATCGATCCACTGTCGGCGGAAAAAGCCCAACTTCGTGAGGCGGCGACCAAGTTGGATCTCGGCAATATTGCCGACACGGAAGAAGACCGTGACACGCTGTTGCAATTGCTGTTCACCGTCGGCGTCGAGCCGCATATTGGCCGCGAAAAGCCGGCGTTTGTCTATCATTTCCCGGCCTCGCAAGCGGCATTGGCGGAAATCAGTACCGAAGATCATCGGGTAGCGGAGCGCTTTGAGGTGTACTTCAAGGGGTTGGAGCTGGCGAACGGGTTCCGCGAGCTAACCGACGGTAACGAACAACGCCAGCGTTTTGAACAGGATAATCGGAAACGTGCCGCTCGCGGTTTGCCAGAGCAGCCGATTGACCACAACTTGCTGGATGCACTGCGCCATGGCATGCCGGACTGCGCCGGGGTGGCGCTGGGCGTGGATCGCCTGGTGATGTTGGCGCTGGGGGGCCGAAAGCCTGAGTGAGGTTATTGCCTTCCCGGTGACTCGGGCATAACCCGCTATCGGTTGGGCGTAAAAAAGGGCCTGCAGCATCTCTGCCGGCCCTTTTTTTGTCTGCGATCTACAAACCGCCCGACTCGCGTTTGGTGTTTGGTGCCGGGGTAGATGATACCGCCCGGCCATTGTTGTTGATGCGCGACAGCGTTTCGGTGCGTACCTGGAACGGCGGGTACGGCAGGGTAATGCCGTGTTCGCGATAGCCGGCCAGAATCAGCTGGTGGATCTCGTGGCGCAGCGGCATGCGATGACCCATTTCTGCGGCATAGATACGCAGCTCGAAAATCTGGATACCTTGCTGCAGATCGACCAGATACACCTCTGGTGGCGGGTTATCCAGTACCAGCGAGCAGCGTTCGGAAGCATCGGTGAGGATCTTGGTGACTTCTTCGCTGTTGGCTTCCGCTGGCGCAGGCACGGTCAGTACCACGCGGGTTACCGAATCGGACAGCGACCAGTTAATGAACTGTTCGGTGATGAACGCCTTGTTCGGCACGATGATCTCTTTGCGGTCCCAGTCCGAAATGGTGGTAGCGCGCGTATTGATCTTGGTGATGCTGCCGGTCAGGTTGCGGATCGTCACGGTATCGCCGATGCGGATCGGTTTTTCAAACAGAATGATCAGGCCGGAGATAAAGTTGGAAAAGATCTCCTGCATGCCGAAGCCCAAACCGACGCTGAGCGCGGTGACGACCCATTGCAGTTTCGACCATTCGATGCCGATCCAGGCAAAGCTGAGGATCGCGCCAAACAGCAGTAACAGGTACTTGGTGATGGTGGTAATGGCATAGCCGGTGCCGGGGGTCAGATCCAGGTGCTGCAATACTGCCAACTCCAGCAGTGCCGGCAGGTTACGCACCAGTTGCATGGTGACGATCAACACCAGAATGGCGATCAGTACCGCACCGAGGGTGATCGGCTGTACGGTGTCGACGCCGTTCACCTTGGACGTCACATCCCACAGGGTGATGTTTTCCAGGAAGGCGAAGGCGGAATGGATCTCCGACCACAGGAAGATCACCGACACCAGCGCGATCATCGTCAGGATCGACCGAACCAGCCGCAGCGACTGGGCGCTGATCGCGTCCAGATCGATTTCGGACTCATCGACGTCCATCGATCCTTCGTTACTGCTGACGACCGGGGTATTCGGTGTCTCCTCTTCGCCGCGTGCGCGCTGGGCCAGGATGTCGGCGCGCCGTTGTTTGGCGCGATCGAAGGCAATTCGACGGCGTTGGATCAGCATCCAGCGGCGAATGATGTGATATACCACCAGCAGGAAGAACCAGATGGCGACCGAGGTTTCCAGGCGTGCCAACAGCGCCTGCGCGGTGGTCAGATAGCCGATGGCCGACGCTAGAGCCGCCAGCAGCGGTGCCGACAGCAGCAGCCCCCACAGCGCGGTGTTAAGCATATTCTCGCCGGAACCTTTCTTATCCAGATACAGCGGGATGCCGGCGCGCTTCAGGCTGTTGGTCACCAGGCTGAGCGCTACACACAGTAAAATGAAGCACAGACGCCCCAGCGTATTGGAAAACTCGCGGTCGTTCAGGTTATCGAAGGTAATCAGCGCCATGATCAGCGGTACAATCAGCCAGATCGACATTTTGTAGTAACGCATGGCGCGTGAAACCTGTTGCACCGGCCAGCGGAAGTGGACGATAAACAGCCCCTGCGGATGGGCGAAGGCGGCGCTGATCATACACACCCACAGGATCGGCAGCGTGGCGGTAACGCCGTCACCGATCGCCACCGCGACCGGATATGGCCAGGCATTTTGCAGACCGTATCCCAGCGCAGCCCACAGTACCGGCAGCGGCAGTGCCACCAGAATCGACCAGAAGACGGTGCGCAGCGTCAGATAGAACTGATCCTGGGTTACCTTGCCGACCTTACTGCTTGAGCGGGCCAGGAAGGCGTGGTAATGCTTGCGTGAACTGATACTGAAAATTACCAGCAGCAGGGCACCGAAAATCGGGATCAGCGTGCTGCGGCTGGTCACCATCATCATGAACGCGCCGCTCAACTGAGCCAGGGTATCGAGCGACAGCAGTCTGGTCAGGTCATGTGCGACGTTGATCGGGTAGGACAGGTTGATCGGGCTGACGTCCGGCACCCAGAACAGATAGCGGTGGGTGGCGTCCTTGATTTCATTTAGCGCATCCACCAGTTGAGTGTTGGCGACCTTCAGTTTTGTCAGTTCAAGAATTTGCGTATCGCAGCCGGACAGCAGCGAGTTGAGCAGCTCACGCTGGGTGCGGATCTGCGCGTCGATAATGCGTTGCTGCGCCGGCGTCAGATCGGAACCGTCGTCCTGTTTGATGCTCTGCGCCCGTTGCGGCAGTTTTTCCAACTGGCTTTCGAACTGCAGTCGCTGTACGCGCAGCTGCGCCATGTCACTGTCCAACTGTTGCGGCTTCGGCATTTCCGGCAACGTGGCAACCTGAGCACGCAGGGTTTCACCCAGTACCGACGACGACCCCAGCCATTGAGCCTGTTCGATGATGGTACTGAGCGCCTGACGCACCTGTAAGGTCTGTGAGGCGGCCTGGCGTTGTTGCGATGAAATCAAATCCATACGCTGAGCCTGATTGTTCAGCGCGGTGGACAGCTCTCGGTTGATTTGCAACTGCTGACTAATGCTTTTAGGCAGTTCGCCGCTCTGTTCGGCCAACAGTTCGGTTTTTTCGAGCGCCAGCTCGGCCTCGCGCTGACGCTGGCTATTGAGATTATTGCGCAGCGCCTGAAGCTGAACATCAAGCTTTTCGTGGCGTTTTTTATGCACCTCGGCGCGCATTCGCGCCAGCTCCTGGCGGTTGTTGGCGGAAAGCTGCGCCAGTTCCAGCTCGTCAACCTTGGCTTTACGCGCTGCGGCCTCGGCCTGCAGCAGCGACAGCTGTGCCAGCGCGTTTGGCGTAGTCGGATTGGCCGGCTGAGCTTGCAGACGTCGTTGCGTTTCGGTTAATGCACGACGGGCCTCGGCTTGCTGCTGTGGCAGTTGGCCAAGGGAATCGCTGATTTCTCGCGTGCGATCCTGTTCCTGTTGCAGTAAACGCGCCTGTTCCAGCAATTGGCTGCTGGTTTGCAGGATTTGCTGTTCCAGATCGCTGGCGGGCAGATTGTCGCCATTGGGCAGGATTTTGGCGTCTTCAATCGTCAGTTGACGACGCAGCTCCTGCGTCATCCGGGGAAATTCGTCGATCACCTTCTGGTACTGCTCCGAACGCGTGATGGATTCCTTGCGTTCGGCCAGTCGGTTAATGGCGCTTTGCAGCGCCTCCACCGTTTCCGCCTGATTAGGCGCGTTTTTATTGCTTTCGGCCTGCTTCAGCTCCTGTTGGAGCTGTGACTCATCCGGCAGCGGCGCAGCCAGCGCCGATTGAGTCAACAAACAACCGAGCAACAAGGTGGTAATAATCAGGCGCACAGCAGCAGTTCCTTTAGGTCTGTGGGGATTCTGCGGTTGCAGCTGCCGCAGACGCTTCGGCAAACGCTTCGCCCATGCGGGTGACGGTGCCGTTGTTCAGGCGCGGTTCGAAGTGCACGCTGCCTGGCGTAAACAGGTTGATCACCGTCGAGCCGAGCTTGAAGCGACCCATCTCTTCACCTTTGAGCAGTTGAATGGCACCTTCCATGCCTTCTGCCGGATAGGTCCAGCGTTTGATGATGCCTTCGCGTGGCGGCGTGACGGTGCCGGCCCAGACGGTTTCAATGCTGCCGACGATGGTTGCGCCGACCAGAATCTGCACCATCGGCCCAAAGGCAGTATCAAATACGCAGATGACGCGTTCGTTACGGGCAAACAGGTTTGGCACGTTGGCGGCGGTCAGCGGATTGACCGAGAACAGATCGCCCGGCACGTAGATCATTTCACGCAGCACGCCGTCACACGGCATATGGACGCGGTGATAGTCGCGCGGCGCCAGATAAATGGTGGCAAACAGCCCGTTGCGGAACGGCTCCGCCAGCAGATAATTACCGGCCAGCAGCGCTTCCAGGCTGTAGTTGTGGCCCTTGGCCTGGAAAATCTGATCGTCGCGGATTGGGCCGAGCTGGCTGATTGCGCCATCGGCAGGCAGCGCCAATACGTTGGCATCGTCGACGATCGGGCGCGCGCCGTCGCGCAGCGGGCGCACAAAGAAGTCGTTGAACGTCGGGTAGGAAGCCAGATCCGGGTTTTGTGCTTCCTGCATGTCGACGCGGTAAAAGCGGGCAAATGCCTTTACCACCAGTTGAGTCAGCCAACCGGCCTTTTTATCGGCGCCCCAGCCGGCAAGACGCGTCAGCGCCAGCTTTGGCAGCCAGTACTGCAATGTAATTTTAATGCTATCCAGCACGTTAACCTCTTGAAAGGGTAAAGGGCGCGCATTGTAGCGGTGGTTTGGCCGCTGTCAACGCTCGCCCGATAGACTTAGCCGTTGGCGTCGGGGAAGTTCTTGCGAACCTTGACCTGCGCCATGCTTTCCAGGATGCGGTGGTAGTTGTCGAAACGTTCTTCCGCGATATCGCCACGCTCGACCGCCGCGCGAATGGCACAGCCGGGATCGTTGTCATGGGTGCAATCACGGAACTTGCAACTGCCCAGATAGTCACGGAATTCGACAAAACCGCGGGTGATTTGTTCCGGCTCCAAATGCCACAGGCCAAATTCACGCACCCCCGGCGAATCAATCACATCACCGCCATGCTGAAAGTGATACAGACGCGCCGCGGTGGTGGTATGTTGCCCGAGGCCGGAGACATCGGAAACCTCATTTACCAGAATTTGCTGTTTGGACGGCGGCAGCAGGGCATTCAACAGGCTGGACTTGCCGACGCCGGACTGGCCGGCAAAGATGCTGATGCGCCCGGCAAGGGCTTTTTCAAACGCGTCCATCCCCTCACGGGTTCGGCTGGAGACTTCCAGCACGCCATAACCGATGTTGCGATAGATGTTCATCATGCCATCGACCAGCTTGCGGGCTTCGGCATCCAGCAGATCGATCTTGTTCAGTACGATCAGCGGTTCAACCTCCAGCGTTTCGCAGGCCACCAGATAGCGATCGATGATGTTCAGCGACAGTTCAGGCAAGATCGCCGAAACGATGACGATCTGATCGATGTTGGCCGCGATCGGCTTAACGCCGTCGTAAAGATCCGGGCGGGTGAGCACCGAGGTTCGTTCGTGAACCGCCTCGACGATGCCTTTTACCCCTTCATGGCTGCCCAGTCCCGGACGCCACACCACGCGATCGCCGGTGACCAGCGAACGCAGCGTGCGGCGGATGTTGCAGCGATGCTGACTACCATCTGCCGCTTCAACATCGGCGTGCATGCCAAAGCGGCTGATTACGATCCCGTCTTGCGGCTCGCCCAGTTGGGAATCGTCCAGTTCCGGTTTGTTATCAGTGCGCTTCAGGCGACGCTGATGGTTCGCCTGCACGCGGCGTTGCTGACCTTTCGACAGTTTGTTCTTGCTCACTGCACCTCTCTCGGCGGGATACTCGGCATCATTCATGCGGCGACAAGGCAACAAACCCGTGGCGCCAGGGCAAACGGGCCAAGCCAACGCCGCTGCGGGGAATAGATACCACGAGTATATCGCTCGTTACGACCAAAAAGACTATGATACACGCTATTTTATATTAAATAACCGTTGTTGACCGTACTACGGCAATCGGTGGGCGACGGTGGTCGCCGCCAGGACTGATAAGCAGGACATCACATGACAGGAAACGAAAACAATCTGATTTGGATCGATCTGGAAATGACCGGTCTGGATCCTGAACGCGATCGCATTATCGAAATCGCCACGCTGGTGACCGACGCCAACCTGAACATCCTGGCGGAGGGGCCGGTGATCGCGGTACATCAGCCGGATGAGCAGTTGGCGCTGATGGATGACTGGAACGTGCGCACCCATACCGGCAGCGGGCTGGTGCAGCGGGTTAAAGACAGTCCGTACGATGCCCAAGCCGCCGAACTGGCTACCATTACCTTCCTGCAGCAATGGGTGCCGGCCGGTAAATCACCGATCTGCGGCAACAGCGTCGGACAGGATCGCCGTTTCCTGTTCCGTTATATGCCGCAGCTGGAAGCCTACTTCCATTATCGCTATCTGGATGTCAGTACCCTCAAGGAGCTGGCGCGTCGCTGGAAACCGGAAATACTGGTCGGTTTTAAAAAGCAGGGTACGCATCAGGCGCTGGATGACATTCGCGAATCGGTCGCCGAACTGGCCTACTACCGTGAACATTTTATTCAGCTCTAGTCGGCGGATCGCGGCCGATAACCGGCCGTTTTCGTTATGACTGAATGTTAAATGCGCAGGTCGCGCCGTTTATTTCACCATCTTGGCGCATTAATCGGCAATCAAACAAAAAAAACGTTTTTTTGCTTTTAGGGGCTTGCGGCAAAAAGGATTTCTCGTATAATGCGCACCCCGTACCGATGAAGAATTTGAAAAAGTTCGGCTATCGATACGACGCGGGAATAGCTCAGTTGGTAGAGCGCAACCTTGCCAAGGTTGAGGTCGCGAGTTCGAGCCTCGTTTCCCGCTCCAAATTCAACAATGTTGCCATGTGCGGCATGATGAATAAAAAGCAGTACCAGTAGTTACCATGCGACGCGGGAATAGCTCAGTTGGTAGAGCGCAACCTTGCCAAGGTTGAGGTCGCGAGTTCGAGCCTCGTTTCCCGCTCCAAAATTTCAAAGGCCAATTTTTTGGCCGGATGCCAAAAGCATCTCTTGTGTGCGGGAATAGCTCAGTTGGTAGAGCGCAACCTTGCCAAGGTTGAGGTCGCGAGTTCGAGCCTCGTTTCCCGCTCCAATTTTCTCCCCCCTTAAATATTCACTCATCCCCAGCCGGTGCGCTTTCCTGCCTCGTTTGCAAGCGGCGGAAAAAATTCTGTAAACAGAGTTATCCACAGAAGCTGTGCATAATATCATCTGAGCAAAAAAGCAACGCCATACAAATGAAATATTTATCTTGTTGATTTTAAATCATATTTAAATATTCAAAAACGTTATACCGATCACTTGCTCTTTTTGTTACGTTTGAAAGACAAAGCATTTTTATTTTTATGCACAAGTCCACAGGGCGAGTTGTCGCGTTGTTCTGCGGATTGGTTATTGCTATCACGCATCCCTCGGTAATCCCTTTTGCACCGCACGAATCAATCGTTTTTTCTGGCTGCCTTGTACCTCGACGCCCTGTTGAGCGCGCCGCGCCAGTTGCTGTTCCAGCGCCCAGTGAATATGTTCATCCAGCAGCGGGTGTTCACCCACCCGCGAGCGCAGCGCCAGCACCACGCTGTCCTGATAGGGCGCGTTACCCAGCGCCACGGCAATATTGCGCAACCAACGCAGGTGGCCAATGCGCCGAATGGCAGAGCCTTCGGTAATGCGCAAAAACTTTTCTTCGCTCCAGCCAAACAGATCAATCAACTGCGGCGCATGCAGCGCAGCACGGGGGCTAAAGTCGTCCTCATCGGTCAACTGTGAGAAACGGTTCCACGGGCAGATAAGCTGGCAGTCGTCGCAGCCGTAGATACGGTTGCCCAACAGCGGGCGGAACTCTTCCGGTATCGCGCCTTCCAGTTCGATGGTCAGATACGAAATGCAGCGTCGGGCATCAACGGTATAGGGCGCGACAATCGCGCCGGTTGGGCAGGTGGTAATACAGGCAACGCAGCGGCCGCATTGTTCTTCCTGCGGTTGGTCCACCGGCAGTGGCAAATCGATCAGCAACTCACCGAGAAAGAACCAGGAACCGGCTTCGCGGTTAAGAATAAGTGAGTGCTTGCCAACCCAGCCAATACCGGCTTTTGACGCCAGGGCGCGCTCCATTACCGGCGCGGAATCGACAAACGGCCGGAAATTCAGTTCACCGCAGTAGTCCTGGATCTGTTCGCCGAGTTTTTTCAACCGCTGGCGCAGCAGTTTGTGATAGTCGCGGCCCAGCGCATAACGGCTGACGTACCCCAGTTGTGGATTGTTCAAGGTCGTGGCAAAAGCCGCTTTGGCCGGCAGGTAATTCATACGCACGCTGATAACCCGCAGCGTACCAGGCAACAGCTCATGCGGCCGTGCACGCAGCATGCCGTGGCGTGCCATCCATTCCATTTCGCCGTGATACTGCTTGTCCAGCCATGCCTGTAACTTTGGCTCTTCCATGCTCAGATCGGTATCGCAGATGCCAACCTGCTGGAATCCTAGCGATTGCCCCCATTGCTTGATATGTTGGGCGAGTTGATTGAGATCGAGAGGGTGTGTCATGACGAGCCATAGTGAGAAACAATACAGCTCCAGTTTACCACACTCTGTCTGGTCTGCGGACTGGATCCGCCAGGCCGAACCGGCCGCTGCCGCTTCGCTCGGCCTCTCTCTGTATGCATTGATGCAGCGAGCCGGCGCTGCGGCTTACCAGCTGGCGCGAGACAGCTATCCGGCCAGCAGTCACTGGCTGGTGCTGTGCGGTCACGGTAATAATGGCGGTGACGGTTACGTGGTGGCGGGGCTGGCCGCCGCCGCCGGTATCAGGGTGACGCTGATCGCCTGCCAAGGGGCGCGACCGCTGCCGCCAGAGGCCGCGCAGGCACGACAGTCCTGGCTCGACGGCGGTGGAGAAATTCAACCGGCCGACAGCCGCTGGCCGAACGATATTGACCTGATTATCGATGGTCTGTTGGGGACCGGGCTGGGCAGCGCGCCGCGTGCGCCGATGGATGCGCTGATTGAAGCCGCCAACCGTACCGGCCTGCCGATTGTCGCGCTGGACATCCCTTCCGGTTTGCTGGCACAGAGTGGCGCGGCACCGGGGGCGGTGATACGCGCCGCCCATACCCTGACGTTTATCGCCCTGAAACCGGGGTTGTTAACCGGACAGGCGCGTGATTGGGTCGGGCAACTTCATCAGACTACGCTAGGATTATCTGACTGGCTGGCGCAGCAACCGGCGCCGATACAGCGTTTGTCGGCGGCGAATCTGTCGGGCTGGCTGCGACCACGCCGGCCATGCTCGCACAAGGGAGAACACGGGCGCCTGCTGGTGGTTGGCGGCGATCTCGGTTTCGGTGGTGCGATACGCATGGCGGCAGAAGCTGCGCTGCGCAGCGGTGCCGGATTGGTGCGAGTGCTTACTCACACGGAACACCTGGCGCCATTGATGGCCGCACGGCCAGAGCTGATGGCGCAGCGTTTGACTGACGACAGTCTGCAACAGGCGCTGGAATGGGCCGATGTGCTGGTGGTCGGCCCCGGCTTGGGCCAGGCAGACTGGGGTAAGAATGCGCTGAAAATCCTTCAGCGCAGTAATAAACCAGCATTATGGGATGCCGATGCACTTAACCTGCTGGCAATAAATCCCGAGAAGCGTCAGAATCGCGTGATAACGCCACATCCCGGTGAAGCGGCGCGGTTATTGGGCTGCCGCACGGCAGAAATTGAAAGTGATCGCTTACTTGCCGCACGGCGCCTGGTGGCAAACTATGGCGGCGTGGTGGTATTAAAAGGGGCGGGTACGGTGATTGCTGGCGAACATGGCGAAATGGCGATTGCCGACGTCGGCAATGCCGGTATGGCGTCCGGCGGTATGGGAGACGTGCTTGCCGGCATTATCGGCGGTTTGCTGGCACAAAAGCTCTCGTTGTATGATGCCGCCTGCGCAGGTTGTGTGGTGCATGGCGCCGCCGCCGATAGAGTGGCAGACAGACAAGGAACAAGAGGATTGCTGGCAACCGATCTGTTGCTCGAAATCCCTCATTACGTTAATCCTCAGTTGGCATAATAGATATTATCGAATGAAAGAACTCGTATTACCTCTGCCGGATGAGGCAGCGACTGTTGCATTGGGTGCCGCGTTGGCGAAGGCGTGCGATCGCGCCAGCGTCATTTACCTTTATGGCGATCTGGGGGCGGGGAAGACCACCTTCAGCCGCGGTTTTTTGCAGGCCTTGGGTCATCAGGGCAATGTTAAAAGCCCGACTTATACGCTGGTTGAGCCTTATGCGCTGCAACCGCTGGCGGTGTATCACTTCGATCTGTATCGCCTGGCCGATCCGGAAGAACTCGAATTTATGGGCATCCGCGATTATTTCGCGCAGGATGCCATCTGCCTGGTGGAATGGCCGCAGCAGGGCACTGGCGTATTGCCGGAGCCGGATCTGGCATTGCACCTGAGCTACCACGATCGGGGCCGAGAAGCGCGCATTGTGCCGCTTTCTGCCCATGGCCACCAACTCATCGACCGAATCCACGGGCAACAGGGATGACGCCAACATGATGTATGGATTAAAACGAATCCTGCTGGTGACGCTGCTGGCGAGCCTGGGGCTGTCTGGCGCCGGCAATGCGCTAGCCGCGGCCTCATCGTTGGCGGACATCAAGGTGACCAATGCGCAGCGTGAGGCTACCGTTTCGGTGAGCTTCAACGGCCCGCCGGCGTACGCATTCTTCCCGCTGCACGGGCCTGAGCGCGTAGTGCTGGACGTCAACCAGAGCGGTAAGGTCAACGGCCTGCCGTTGAACTTCAGCGGTCAAAACCTGGTGAAGAGCATTCGTTCCAGCACGCCGAAAGATGCGCAAAGCGTGCGCTTGGTGTTCGATCTGACCCAGCGGGCCAAAACGCGGGCGGTAACGCGGCAAAACGGTAACCTGTATACCGTGGTCTTTACCATCGCGGCGGAAGGCGGAGCGTCGACCACCACTCGTCAGGCTCCGGCGCCGACGGTCAGCAAGCCGATTGTCAGCAAGCCGGCGGTTCGCCAACCGGTGCTTATCGAGGAACCGGCCGAGCCGGTACGGCGTGCGCCGACCAGCTCCTCGGCGTCCAATCCGTTCAACAACAAACCGGCGGTGGTGTCTGGTACGGCAACGGCGGATACGCCGCGCAGCAGCCGGGTGTCAGCCGGTTCCGGCAACCGCGTGGTGGTGGCGATTGACGCCGGCCACGGCGGGCAGGATCCCGGCGCCATCGGGCCGAACGGCCTGCGTGAAAAGAACGTCACCATCGCCGTCGCGCGCCGCTTGCAGACGTTGCTGGACGACGATCCGATGTTCAAGCCGGTGCTGACGCGCAACGGCGACTATTTTATTTCGGTCATGGGCCGCTCGGACGTGGCGCGCAAGCACGGCGCTAACGTACTGGTATCAATTCACGCCGACTCGGCACCAAACCGCAGCGCCACCGGCGCCTCGGTCTGGGTATTGAACAACCGTCGCGCCAACAGCGAAATGGCCAACTGGCTGGAACAGCATGAAAAGCAATCCGAACTGCTGGGCGGTGCGGGCGATCTGCTGGCCAATAGCCAGGCTGATCCTTATCTCAGCCAGGCGGTACTGGATCTGCAGTTCGGCCATTCACAGCGCGTCGGCTATGACGTAGCGACCAAAGTACTGCGTGAAATGCAAACCATCGGCGTATTGCACAAGAGCCGTCCGCAGCCAGCCAGCCTTGGCGTGCTGCGTTCACCGGACATTCCGTCCCTGCTGGTGGAAACCGGCTTTATCAGTAACCCTTCGGAGGAGCGACTGCTGGGCAGTAGCGCGTATCAGGAGAAAATAGCCAAGGCGATCCATCGCGGCCTGCGCAGCTATTTCCTGTCGCATCCGCTACAAGCCGACCCAAAGGTGGAAAACCGACCGCTGGACGTCGCAGCGGCGGTTAATGAATCTACACCAGACGTCAGCCAACCGGAGCCGGTGACTACCCGCTCCGTCGGCAACAGCAGTTACCGGGGTAAGACCCAGATCCACGTGGTGAAACGGGCGGAAACGCTCTCTGGCATCGCGGGTCGTTACGGCACCAGTATGGCGGCGCTGCGCGACCTGAACCATCTGAAGAAAGACGGCGTTTGGGTTGGCCAGCGCCTGAAAGTGCCGGCGGGCCACGCCGCCGGCAGTCAGAGCGTTGCCAAGGCGAAACCGGTCAGCAAGAAACCGTCCAGACATAAAGTGGTGCGCGGTGATACGCTGTCATCAATTGCGAGTCGTTATGGCGTGAGCGTCCGTGAATTAAAAAGCGCCAATAAACTGAAATCGGACGTTGCGCCGCTGGATCGGACATTGACCATTCCACAGGCGTAACGCCACTCTCGAGGAACCAGTATGCCAATCCAGGTGTTGCCACCACAGCTTGCCAACCAGATCGCCGCCGGAGAAGTGGTGGAGCGGCCTGCGTCGGTAGTGAAGGAACTGGTGGAAAACAGCCTGGATGCCGGCGCGACGCGTATTGATATTGATATTGAGCGCGGTGGCGCCAAGCTGATCCGTATCCGCGACAACGGCAGTGGCATCGGCAAGGCCGATCTGGCATTGGCGCTGGCGCGTCATGCCACCAGTAAAATCAGCACGCTTGACGATCTGGAAGCCATTGTCAGC
The DNA here is from genome assembly GCF_900635445.1 of Serratia odorifera. Classification (NCBI taxonomy): domain Bacteria; kingdom Pseudomonadati; phylum Pseudomonadota; class Gammaproteobacteria; order Enterobacterales; family Yersiniaceae; genus Serratia; species Serratia odorifera. The sequence continues at coordinate 1,066,559 of NZ_LR134117.1, read as the reverse complement.
CTGGGGTTCCGCGGCGAAGCGTTGGCCAGTATCAGCTCGGTGTCACGTTTGACGCTGACGTCACGCACCGCCGAACAGCCGGAGGCCTGGCAGGCCTACGCCGAAGGGCGCGATCAGGCGGTGATGGTCAAACCGGCGGCGCATCCGGTGGGCAGCACGGTTGAAGTGCTCGACCTGTTCTACAATACCCCGGCGCGGCGCAAGTTCATGCGCACCGAAAAAACCGAATTCGGTCATATTGATGAGGTGGTGCGGCGCATTGCGCTGGCGCGTTTCGATGTGGCGATCAACCTCAGTCATAACGGCAAGCTGATGCGTCAGTACCGTGCGGCGAAGGAAGAAAGCCAGCATGAGCGCCGTCTTGGCAGTATTTGCGGGCCGGCGTTTTTGCAGCATGCGCTGGCGATTTCCTGGCAACACGGCGATTTGACCATTCGCGGCTGGGTGGCCGATCCGGCCGGCGCGCGGCAACTGGGCGAGCTGCAATACTGTTACGTCAACAGCCGCATGATGCGCGATCGCCTGATCAACCACGCGATCCGCCAGGCCTATCAGGATCAGCTGAAAGACGACCAGCAGCCGGCCTATGTGCTGTATCTCGAGGTGGATCCGCATCAGGTGGACGTTAACGTGCATCCCGCCAAGCATGAAGTGCGCTTCCATCAGGCGCGGCTGGTGCATGATTTTATCTATCAGGCGGTGACCACGGTATTGCAACAGCTCGGCAGCGCGCCGCTACCGCTGGCAGAAGCAACCGATGCGCCAGACCCCGCGCCGGCATGGCAGCCGGAAAACCGCGTTGCGGCCGGTGGCAATCATTTTTCCCAGCCGGCCCCGCGCCGCGAACCGTCTGCGGCAAGTCCGACGGCCGCGCGTGAACGTACGCCGCAGCCGTACCACGGCGGCGCTTCCGGCTATCAAAAGCGCGAAGGGGAGCTGTACGGCCGTTTGATGCAGGCGACGACCGAGCCGGCAGCTACGCCAGCGGTCGAGACGGCGAAGGTCCCGCTGTTCCCCGCGCCGAAGGCCGCGCAGGAAATGCCGCTGGCCGGCAGTCAGCATGGCTTTGGCCGTGTGCTGATGGTCTATCCGCCGTGCTACGCCTTGCTGGAGCAGCGCCAGCAGCTGGCGTTACTCAATTTACCGGTGGCCGAACGCTGGCTGCGTCAGGCGCAGCTGAACCCGCCGGAAGAGGGGCTGCGGCCGCAGCCGCTGCTGATCCCGCTCAAGCTGACGCTGCGCAACAACGAGGCGTCGGCCTGTACCAGGCACCAGGCGTTGCTGGTGAAAATGGGGCTGGAGCTGCAGGTTGATCACGGGCGTGTGACGCTGCGCGCAGTGCCTTTACCATTACGCCAACAAAATTTACAAAAACTGATACCGGAACTGTTAGGCTATCTGGCCGAACATCACGAGATGTCGCCGACGGTGCTGGCCACCTGGATCGCCCGCCACATAGGCAGCGAACATCAACAGTGGAACAGCTCGCAAGCGATACAATTATTGACCGACGTTGAACGACTTTGCCCGCAGCTGGTCAAATCGCCACCGGCCGGACTTTTACAACCTGTTGATTTACAGGCTGCACTGGCAGCCCTTACGCATGACTGAAACTGAAATAGCATCACGTCCCCCGGCGATTTTCGTCATGGGGCCTACGGCATCGGGCAAGACCGCGCTGGCAATGGCGTTGCGCGCACGTTGGCCGGTAGAACTGATCAGCGTGGATTCCGCGCTGATTTATCGTGGCATGGATATCGGCACCGCCAAGCCCAGCGCAGAAGAATTGGCGCAGGCACCGCACCGGCTGATTGATATTCGCGATCCCGCCGAGGTTTACTCCGCCGCCGATTTTCGTGCCGATGCCCTGAAGGAAATGGCCGACATCACCGCCGCCGGGCGTATCCCGCTGCTGGTAGGTGGAACCATGTTGTATTTCAAGGCGTTGCTGGATGGCCTGTCGCCGTTGCCGGCTGCCGATGCGGCAGTGCGCGAGCGCATTGAACGGCAGGCGCAAGCCGAAGGCTGGCAAGCTTTGCACCGTCAGTTACAGGCCATTGACCCGGTCGCCGCACTGAGAATTCATCCGAATGATCCGCAGAGACTGTCCAGAGCACTGGAAGTTTTTTTTATTTCGGGTAAAACTTTAACGGAACTGACTAAAATTTCGGGTGAATCGTTGCCGTATCATGTTCACCAATTTGCGATAGCGCCGACCAGCCGTGAGTTGATACATCAACGCATTGAGCAGCGGTTCCATCAAATGTTGGCGGCAGGTTTTGAAACGGAAGCGCGCGCACTTTTTGCGCGGGGTGATTTGCATACGGATTTGCCTTCCATTCGCTGTGTCGGTTACCGCCAGATGTGGTCATATCTTTCTGGCGAGATTAGTTACGATGAGATGGTTTATCGTGGTATTTGCGCAACACGTCAGTTGGCCAAACGCCAAATGACCTGGTTACGAGGTTGGGAGTCGGTCCATTGGCTGGACAGTGAAAAGCCGGGAGAGGCTTTGGACTCGGTAACACAGGTGGTTTTATCCCGTTGATTTCAGGTTGTAGTCAGCAGGCTAACGTAGGAAACCCAGCAGCTCGAAGCATTGAGTGAGGGGGTAATGCGTACAGCCAACGCCGTTACAGGCTTGAAAGATGAAGGATATAGTGCATAGGTTGAGTGATTGTGTACAATTGATGAGTATTCAGCGCGCAAATTTTTTACGTCGTTTATTTTAGAGCCGACAGGTTCTTAGTTACAAACAACAAGCAAATAAGGAAAAGATAGAATGGCTAAGGGGCAATCTTTGCAAGATCCGTTCCTGAACGCATTGCGTCGTGAACGTGTTCCGGTTTCTATTTATTTGGTGAATGGTATTAAGCTGCAAGGCCAGATTGAGTCTTTTGATCAGTTTGTCATCCTGTTGAAAAACACAGTGAGTCAAATGGTTTATAAGCACGCTATCTCTACCGTTGTCCCGTCACGCCCGGTTTCGCACCATAGCAATAATCCGAGCGGCGGCACCAGTAACTATCACCATGGTAATAATCCGTCTGCGCCGCAACAGCCGCAGCAGGAAAGCGATGACGCTGAGTAAAGCGCGTTGCAAGACAACCATGTCGGGGAACATGGGCAGTAAAGTGCTGCCTGTGTTCCCCAAACTCACGGTTTGTGTCCGTTTGAGAGGTTGCACGCTTGTTTGACCGTTATGAAGCCGGTGAGCAGGCCGTACTGGTTCATATCTATTTCTCGCAGGACAAAGACACCGAAGACCTCAGTGAATTCGAATCGCTGGTCTCTTCCGCGGGTGTAGACGCTTTGCAAGTGGTTACTGGTAGCCGCAAAGCCCCACATCCCAAGTACTTTGTCGGTGAAGGAAAGGCCGAAGAAATTGCAGATGCAGTTAAAGCCAGTGGCGCATCTGTTGTCCTGTTTGATCATTCCCTTTCCCCGGCGCAGGAGAGAAATCTCGAGCGCCTATGTGAATGCCGCGTGATCGATCGCACCGGGTTGATTCTAGATATCTTTGCCCAGCGAGCCCGTACCCACGAAGGCAAGCTGCAGGTAGAACTGGCGCAGCTGCGCCATATTGCGACGCGTTTGGTGCGTGGCTGGACTCACCTTGAGCGCCAGAAAGGGGGGATCGGCCTGCGCGGGCCAGGGGAAACCCAGTTGGAGACCGACCGTCGTTTGCTGCGCGATCGCATCAGCCTGATTCTGCGCCGCCTGGAGCGGGTGGAAAAGCAGCGTGAACAAGGCCGCCGTGCGCGTACCCGCGCCGATGTACCCACCGTATCTTTGGTGGGGTACACCAATGCCGGTAAATCTACCCTGTTTAATCGAATTACCTCTGCCGACGTGTATGCGGCGGATCAACTATTTGCCACCCTGGATCCAACGCTGCGCCGCATTGACGTGGCGGATGTGGGCGATACGGTGCTGGCGGATACCGTAGGGTTCATCAGGCACTTGCCGCACGATCTGGTTGCTGCCTTTAAGGCGACGCTGCAAGAAACGCGTCAGGCCTCTCTGTTGTTACATGTTATCGACGCTGCGGATACCCGCGTGGATGAAAACATTGAAGCGGTGAATACCGTGCTGGCAGAGATTGACTCGGATGAGATCCCTACACTGTTAGTGATGAACAAAATAGATATGCTGGACGATTTTGTGCCGCGTATCGACCGCAACGAAGAAAATTTACCGATCCGGGTGTGGCTGTCTGCCGCCAGCGGAGAAGGTATCCCGTTGCTGTTTCAGGCGTTGACGGAGCGCTTATCGGGGGAAATCGCGCAACATGAACTGCGCTTACCGCCAGAGGCAGGCCGTCTTCGTAGCCGTTTTTACCAGCTTCAGGCGATAGAGAAAGAGTGGATCGAAGAGGACGGCAGCATTGGCATGGTTGTGCGCATGCCGATCGTCGAGTGGCGTCGCCTTTGTAAACAGGAACAGGAACTGATTAACTTTATCGTATGATCATATCCTGTTACATTTGTACGCTCGGTCTGTAGGCACGATCGGCGTCGCAGCGTTGCGGCGGCCGGCGTATAAGCCTGAAGTACCCAATCACAGAATAATGGAGCTAAAACATGGCGTGGAATCAGCCCGGTAATAACGGACAGGACCGCGACCCGTGGGGGAGCAGCAATAATAATGGCGGCAACTCTGGCGGTAACAAAGGCGGTCGTGAACAAGGGCCACCTGATTTGGATGACATCTTCCGCAAACTGAGCAAGAAGCTGAGTGGTTTGGGCGGCGGCAAAGGCTCCAACGGCAATAATAGTGGCGGTACCGGTTCATCCGGCCCGCGTTTCAGCGGCCGTATCATCGGTATCGCGGCAGTGGCGGTAGTGGTTATCTGGGCAGCCAGTGGCTTCTACACCATCAAGGAAGCCGAGCGTGGCGTTGTGACGCGTTTTGGCAAGTTCAGCCACCTGGTGCAACCGGGCCTGAACTGGAAGCCGACCTTCATTGATGAGGTACGCCCGGTTAACGTGGAGTCGGTTCGTGAACTGGCGGCGTCCGGCGTGATGCTGACTTCCGATGAAAACGTGGTACGGGTGGAAATGAACGTGCAGTACCGCGTGACCAACCCGGAAGCCTATCTGTTCAGCGTGGTGAATGCGGACGACAGCCTGAGTCAGGCTACCGACAGCGCGCTGCGCGGGGTGATCGGCAAGTATTCGATGGACCGTATTCTGACCGAAGGCCGTACCGTGGTGCGTAACGATACGCAACGCATGCTGGAAGAGACTATTCGTCCTTACAACATGGGGATCACGCTGCTGGACGTCAACTTCCAGGCGGCGCGTCCACCGGAAGAGGTCAAGGCGTCGTTCGATGATGCGATTGCCGCACGTGAAAACGAACAGCAGTACATTCGTGAAGCAGAAGCTTATGCCAACGAAGTTCAGCCTCGTGCCAACGGCCAGGCGCAGCGTCTGCTGGAAGATTCAAAGGCGTATAAAGACCGTACGGTTCTGGAAGCACAGGGTGAAGTCGCGCGCTTTGCCAAGCTGCTGCCGGAATATAAGTCTGCGCCGGAAATTACCCGCGAGCGTTTGTATATCGAAACCATGGAAAAAGTCCTGAGCCATACCCGCAAGGTGCTGGTGAGTGACAAAGGCAACAATCTGATGGTGTTACCGCTGGATCAGATGCTGCGCGGCCAGACCGGCGCAGCGGCAGACAGCGGCAATAAGGACACCAGCCTGATTCGTCTCAACCCCGCTCCGTCTGCCAGCGGCAATGCCGGCAACAGACCGCAGAACAGCGGTACGATCATGGACCAACGCCGGGCAAATGCGCAGCGTGACGATACCACTCGCGTAGGGAGAGAATAATCAATGCGTAAGTCTTTTGTAGTTATCGTCATTGTGGTGCTGGTGGCGCTTTTTGCTTCACTGTTCGTGGTGCAGGAAGGCCAGCGTGGCATCGTCCTGCGCTTCGGCAAGGTACTGCGTGACGGCGAAAATAAACCGCTGGTGTATGAGCCGGGTCTGCACTTCAAGATCCCGTTCATTGAGACCGTGAAGAACCTGGATGCGCGTATCCAGACCATGGACAACCAGGCCGATCGCTTTGTGACCAGCGAGAAGAAAGACCTGATCGTTGACTCCTATCTGAAGTGGCGCATCAGCGATTTCAGCCGTTACTATCTGGCAACCGGCGGCGGCGACGTCTCCCAGGCCGAAGTGCTGCTGAAACGTAAATTCAGTGACCGTCTGCGTTCCGAAATCGGTCGTCTGGACGTGAAGGATATCGTTACCGACTCGCGCGGCAAGCTGATGTCCGACGTGCGTGATGCGCTGAACACCGGCACCGTCGGCGATGGCGAAGAAGTTGCCACCACCGAAGCCGACGACGCTATCGCCTCTGCAGCAGCGCGCGTTGAGCGGGAAACTACCGGCAAGCAGCCGCAGGTCAACCCGAACAGCATGGCCGCATTGGGTATTGAAGTTATCGACGTCCGTATCAAGCAGATCAACCTGCCGGCGGAAGTGTCCGATGCGATTTACCAGCGTATGCGCGCCGAACGTGAAGCGGTCGCTCGTCGTCTGCGCTCACAGGGTCAGGAAGAAGCCGAGAAGCTGCGCGCCAGCGCGGATTACGAGGTGACCCGTACCCTGGCGGAAGCCGAGCGTCAGGCTCGTATCACCCGTGGTGAAGGCGATGCCGAAGCTGCCAAACTGTTCGCCAACGCGTTCAGTCAGGATCCGGACTTCTATGCCTTTATCCGTAGCCTGCGTGCTTATGAAGCCAGCTTCAAAAACAACCAGGACGTGATGGTACTCAGCCCGGACAGCGATTTCTTCCGCTACATGAAGTCGCCGGATTCGACGCGTAAGTAATGCCAAAGGCATCCTAGTTATCAGGGCCCGTTTAATCGCGGGCCTTTTTCTTTTGCGGGGGGGAAGCATGAATTCGACGATCTGGCTGGCGCTTGGGCTGGTTTTGGTGCTGGAAGGGCTGGGGCCGATGCTGTTTCCACAGGCCTGGCGCAAAATGATCCTGGCAATGACGCAATTGCCCGACGCCACGCTGCGCCGTTTTGGCGGCGGAATAGTGGTTGCCGGCATCGTTATCTACTATATGTTGAGCACGCGCCTTGGTGGCTGAAGTGTAGCCGAAAAAATACGCAATCGTATGCTAAAAGTGCTGAAACTCTAAAATTACGGTGGTAGAATCCATTTTTAAGCAACCGGTGATTTTGAAAATGGGTAAGAACGTCGTCGTACTGGGCACCCAATGGGGTGACGAAGGTAAGGGCAAGGTCGTAGACCTGCTGACTGAACGGGCTCAATATGTTGTGCGCTACCAAGGTGGCCATAACGCTGGCCACACTCTGGTTATTAACGGTGAAAAAACCGTTCTTCATTTAATTCCCTCTGGCATCCTGCGTGAAAACGTAACCAGCATCATCGGCAACGGTGTGGTACTGGCGCCTGACGCATTGATGAAAGAAATGGGTGAACTCGAAGCGCGCGGCATCCCGGTACGCGAACGTCTGTTACTGTCTGAAGCTTGTCCGCTGATCCTGCCTTATCACGTTGCGCTGGATATCGCGCGCGAAAAAGCACGTGGCGCGAAAGCCATCGGCACCACCGGTCGCGGTATCGGTCCGGCCTACGAAGATAAAGTCGCACGTCGCGGTCTACGCGTTGGCGACCTGTTCGACAAAGAAACTTTCGCTATCAAGCTGAAAGAAATCATCGATTACCACAACTTCCAACTGGTTAACTACTACAAAGTTGACGCGGTGGATTACCAGGCGACGCTGGACTACGTCATGTCGATTGCCGACATCCTGACTTCGATGGTGGTTGACGTTTCCGAACTGCTGGACGGCGCGCGCAAGCGTGGCGATCTGATCATGTTTGAAGGCGCACAGGGTACGCTGCTGGATATCGACCACGGTACCTATCCGTACGTTACCTCGTCCAACACCACTGCCGGTGGCGTAGCGACCGGTTCCGGCATTGGTCCGCGTTACGTGGACTACGTGCTCGGTATCGTGAAAGCCTACTCAACCCGCGTTGGCGCTGGCCCGTTCCCAACCGAACTGTTCGACGACACCGGCGAGTTCCTGTGCAAGCAGGGTAACGAGTTCGGCGCGACCACCGGTCGCCGTCGTCGTACCGGTTGGCTGGATGCGGTTGCGGTACGCCGCGCGGTGCAGATCAACTCGCTGTCCGGCTTCTGTCTGACCAAGCTGGACGTTCTGGACGGCCTGAAAGAAGTGAAAATCTGCGTGGGTTACCGCATGCCTGACGGCCGCGAAATGACCACGACGCCGCTGGCAGCAGAAGGCTGGGAAGGCATCGAGCCAATCTACGAAACCATGCCGGGCTGGAGCGAAACCACCTTCGGCGTGAAGGAACACCACCAACTGCCACAGGCCGCGCTGAACTACATCAAGCGCATTGAAGAACTGACTGGCGTACCGGTAGACATTATCTCCACCGGCCCAGATCGCAGCGAAACCATGGTTCTGCGCGATCCGTTCGACGCATAAGCCGTTTTTCTGTCACCAGCAAACCGGGCGCCGTCCCGGTTTGTTTTTAGGATGTTCACCTCGCCAAACGCGGTTGCCCAGCAAAAATCCTTTCGTTATCCCGGCTTAATGATTTCATTGCCCTGTCTGTCGTGTACCCTAGGGTATAAATAATTAACGACGAACTCTCAGCCTGGTTTATTATCCTATAAGTAATCTTTTGATAAATGCCGAAAAGCGGCGTGTCAGACGGGTAAATCCTACCCAGAGGTAGACGTGCAGTTAACAAGTTTTACTGATTATGGCCTGCGGGCGCTGATCTACATGGCCTCATTGCCGAAGGATAAAATGACCAGCATTTCGGAAGTGACCGAAGTGTATGGCGTGTCCCGCAACCATATGGTGAAAATAATCAACCAGTTGAGTCGTATCGGACTGGTGACTGCCGTGCGTGGTAAAAATGGCGGTATCCGCTTGGGGCAACCTGCCGCCTCGATACGCATCGGCGACGTGGTGCGCGCACTGGAGCCGCTATCGCTGGTTAACTGCAGCGGCGATTTTTGCCATATCACCCCCGCTTGCCGCCTGAAGCAGGTGTTGCAGCAGGGAGTACAGAATTTCCTTGCAGAGCTGGATAATTATACCTTGGCCGATATGGTCGAAGACAACGCCCCGCTCTATAAGCTATTGCTTGTCGAATAAGCATCGACAAGAAAACAGGGCTGAGAAGTGGCCCCATAAGCCAGTTTACTTGCCATTTTGCGGCGAGACAGCGTTCAAAAACCGCAGGTGCCCGGTGCATGCTCCGGTTTACGCGCTGTTCGCCCCAGACAGTCTGCGACAATCGAGCCCGTTGGCCTATTCTCGCGACACCCTGCTGATGACAACGGAGGAACCGCAATGTCACAAGATCCTTTCCTGGAACGAGAAGCAGAAAAATACGAATCCCCCATCCCGAGCCGCGAATTCATTCTTGCCCATTTGGCCAAGCGTGAAACGCCGGCCAGCCGTGAAGAGCTGGCGAAAGAGCTGGATTTGACCAGCGAAGAACATCAGGAAGCGCTGCGCCGCCGCCTGCGCGCCATGGAACGCGATGGGCAACTGATATTTACCCGCCGTCAATGCTACGCCCTGCCGGAACGGCTGGATCTGTTGCGCGGCACGGTGATCGGCCACCGCGATGGTTATGGTTTCCTGCGCATTGAGGGCAGCAAGGACGATTTGTACCTGTCGGCCGAACAGATGAAAATGGCCATTCACGGCGACGTGGTGCTGGCGCAGGCGTTGGGCGCCGATCGCAAGGGGCGTCGCGAAGCGCGCATTGTGCGCGTTCTGGTGCCAAAAACCAGCCAGATCGTCGGCCGTTACTTTACCGACGCCGGTGTCGGCTTTGTGGTGCCGGACGATAGCCGTCTGAGCTTTGATATCCTGATCCCGAACGAGGCGGTCAGCGGCGCGCGCATGGGCTTTATGGTGGTGGTGGAACTGACCCAGCGTCCGACCCGCCGCACCAAGGCTATTGGTAAAATCGTCGAGATCCTTGGCGATAAAATGGGCACCAGCATGGCGGTCGATATCGCGCTGCGTACCCATGAAATCCCGCACACCTGGCCGCCGCAGGTGGAAAAGCAGGTCGCCTCCCTCAGCGAAGAGGTACCGGAAGAGGCCAAGGTCGGGCGCGTTGATTTGCGTAACCTGCCGCTGGTCACCATTGACGGCGAAGACGCACGCGACTTCGATGATGCGGTTTACTGTGAGAAGAAACGCGGCGGCGGCTGGCGCCTGTGGGTTGCCATTGCCGACGTCAGCTACTACGTACGCCCCGGCACGGCGCTGGACGACGAAGCCCGTAGCCGTGGTACCTCGGTGTACTTCCCGTCGCAGGTGGTACCGATGCTGCCGGAAGTCCTGTCCAACGGCCTCTGCTCGCTGAACCCGCAGGTGGATCGCCTGTGTATGGTGTGCGAAATGACCATTTCTGCCCAGGGGCGGCTGTCGACGGCCAAGTTCTACGAAGCGGTGATGAGCTCCCACGCTCGCCTGACCTACACCAAAGTGTGGCATATGCTGCAGGGCGACCAGGAGCTGCGCGAGCAATACCATCCGCTGGTCAAGCACCTGGAAGAGTTGCATGCCATGTACAAGGTGCTGGACCGGGCGCGCGCCGAACGTGGTGGCATTGCCTTTGAAACCGAAGAAGCCAAGTTCATCTTCAACGCTGAACGCCGTATCGAACGCGTGGAGCCGACGGTGCGTAACGATGCGCACAAGCTGATTGAAGAATGCATGATCATGGCGAACGTTGCGGCGGCGCGCTTTGTTGAAAAACACAACGAGCCGGCGCTGTTTCGCGTGCACGATCGTCCAAGCGACGATCATATCAAGTCGCTGCGCAGCGTGCTTGGCGAGCTGAGCCTGACCCTGGGCGGTGGCAACAAGCCGCAGCCGAAAGACTATGCGCAACTGATGGATATCGTATCCGAGCGCCCCGATCACGAAATGCTGCAGACCATGCTGCTGCGTTCGATGAAACAGGCGATTTACGATCCGGAAAACCGAGGTCACTTCGGGCTGGCGTTGGCGTCGTATGGCCACTTTACCTCGCCGATTCGTCGTTACCCGGATCTGTCGTTGCACCGCGCTATCAAGTATCTGTTAGCCAAAGAGCACGGCGAACCGCCACACCGCTGGACGCCGACCGGCGGCTGGCATAGCGATCTCGAAGAGATGTTGCAACTGGGCCTGCACTGTTCGATGACCGAACGTCGTGCCGACGAAGCCACGCGCAACGTTGCCGACTGGCTGAAGTGCGACTTCATGCAGGATCACGTCGGAGAAGTGTTTACCGGCATTATCGCCAGCGTCACTGGCTTCGGCTTCTTCGTGCGCCTGAACGATCTGTTTATTGATGGCCTGGTGCATGTATCAACGCTGGATAATGATTACTATCGCTACGATAATATCGGCCAGCGTCTGATCGGCGAATCGTCCGGTATGGTGTATCGCCTGGGCGATACCGTGGAGATCCGCGTTGAAGCGGTGCATATGGACGAGCGTAAAATCGATTTTGCTCTGGTTTCCAGCACCCGCAAGCCGCGTGGTGAAGGCAAGACCGAACGCGAACGCGCCAAGAAGGGCGCACCACGCACGCTGCGTGACGGTGGTGGCAACGGTAACGGCCGTAAACGCCGTGGTGGCAAGCCACCGGCCAATTTTGAGCCGGATAGCGCGTTTCGCAAAGACGGCGCCAAACCGGCCGACAAGGTGAAGAAGGACAAAAAGGCCAAGGCCAAAAAAGTGTCCGACAAAACCAAAAAGATAGCGGCGGCCACCAAAGCCAAGCGCGCCGTGAAGAAGAAAGGTGCGCAGCAGAGTGAAGGCTGATTGCAGCTTACGGGCATAGCCCGCTCACCTGTCGTACATTATTATCACCGGCCGGCGTATGTCGGCCGCACAGTTAAAAGAGCATCATGAGCGAAATTATCTACGGCATCCACGCCGTCAAAGCCCTGTTAGAGCGCGATCCGCAACGCTTCCTGGAAGTGTTTATCCTTAAAGGCCGCGACGACCGCCGTTTGCAACCGCTGATCGCCGAGCTGGAAGCTACCGGCATCGTCATTCAGGTGGCCAATCGCCAGTGGCTGGACGACAAGGTGGAAGGGGCGGTGCACCAGGGGATTGTTGCCCGGGTGCGCGAAGGACGCCAGTATCAGGAAAACGATCTGCCGGGGCTGTTGGAAAGCGTCGATACCCCGTTTCTGCTGGTGCTGGACGGCGTGACCGACCCGCATAATCTCGGTGCCTGTCTGCGCAGCGCCGATGCCGCCGGCGTACATGCGGTGATCGTTCCGCGCGACCGATCCGCCCAGTTGAATGCCACCGCGAAGAAAGTTGCCTGCGGGGCGGCGGAAACGTGCCGCTGATCCGTGTGACCAATCTGGCGCGGACCCTGCGTTTGCTGCAAGAACTGAACGTTTGGGGTGGTCGGCACCGCCGGCGAAGCCGATCACACGCTGTACCAAAGCAAAATGACCGGCCCGATGGCGCTGGTGATGGGCGCGGAAGGCGAAGGTATGCGTCGTCTGACCCGTGAACATTGCGACGAACTGATCGGCATCCCGATGGCTGGCAGTGTTTCCTCGCTCAACGTGTCGGTGGCCACCGGCATCTGTCTGTTCGAAGCGGTGCGTCAGCGCAGTTAATCTTCGGGCCCGGCGCCGACGGTGGCCGGGCCCTGGTTTTACCCCCCATCTTGTGATCTCGCCTGCGGCAGAAATCGTGCCATCGACCATAATGACTCCTGATGCCTTACAAGGGAGCACGCCAATGGTCTGGACTACACATACGGTTTTTAACCAGCCCAAACCGCTGGGCAACAGCAATCTGTTTCTGTCCGATACCCCGCTGCGTGAAGCGGTACAACGTGAGCACGCCGGTTGGGATGCCGACGTATTAGCCTCGCTGGGGCAGCAGCTTGGCACCCAGGAGTCGCTGGAGCTGGGGAGACTGGCCAATGCCAATCCGCCGGAACTGTTGCGCTATGACGCCAGTGGGCAACGGTTGGACGACCTGCGTTTCCACCCCGCCTGGCACATTCTGATGCAGGGACTGGTGGCCAACCGCGTACATAATCTGCCTTGGGAGGAGCAGGCGCGCATTGGCTCGGTGGCGGCGCGCGCTGCGCGTTTCATACTGCATGCGCAGGTGGAGGCTGGCACGCTGTGTCCGATAACCATGACCTATGGTGCCATTCCGCTGCTGCAACGCAGCCTGCCAGCGCCGTTTCGGGACTGGCTGCCGCCGCTGCTTTCCGATCGGTACGACGCCCATCTGCTGCCCGGCGGACAAAAACGCGGGCTGCTGATTGGCATGGGTATGACTGAAAAACAGGGCGGTTCGGACGTATTGAGCAATACCACCAGCGCGACGCCGCTGGCCGGACGCGGCGATGGCGAAGCATATCGCCTGGTAGGGCATAAATGGTTTTTCTCGGTGCCGCAAAGCGACGCGCATCTGGTTTTGGCGCAGACCGAAGGCGGGCTGTCATGCTTCTTCCTGCCACGTATCCTGCCGGACGGCACCCGCAACGCGGTGCGTCTGGAGCGGCTGAAAGACAAGTTGGGCAACCGTGCCAACGCCAGCAGCGAGGTGGAGTTTCAGGATGCTACTGCCTGGCTGCTGGGCGATGAAGGCGATGGTGTACGCCAAATACTCAAGATGGGCAGCCAGACACGCTTTGACTGCGCGCTCGGCAGCCACGGCTTAATGCGCCGCGCGCTGTCGGTGGCGCTCTATCACGCCCATCAGCGCCAGGCGTTCGGCAAGACGTTGATCCAGCAGCCGCTGATGCGTCAGGTGATGGCGGGCATGGCGCTGCGGCTGGAGGGGCAAACGGCAGCGCTGATGCGCCTGGCGCGCGCCTACGGCAGTCAGCAGGAGCCGCTGTCGCAGGGGCTATGCCGTATCATGACCTCGGCGGCCAAGTTTGACGTTTGCCGACAAGGCATCCCGTTTGTTGCCGAAGCGATGGAAGTGCTTGGCGGCATCGGTTACTGCGAGGACAGCGAATTGCCGCGTCTGTACCGCGAGATGCCGGTCAACAGCATCTGGGAAGGCTCGGGTAATATCATGTGCCTGGACGTGCTGCGCGCCTGGGCAAAAAGTCCGTTGGTGCAGGAGGCGGTGCACCAGGAGCTGGCAGAGGTGAAAGGACAGAATCGTCATTACGATCGTCAATGGCGACAGCTGTTGCAGCAGACTGGAAAACTGCAGGAAACGCAGGCTCGTGCCCTGACTGGCCGACTGTTTACTCTGTTCGCTGCAGCGCAGTTGTTGCGTTATGCGTCGCCGCCGATAGCCGAAGCCTGGTGCCAGTCGATGCTGGACGAACGCGGGCAGCGGGCGTTACCCGACACATTGTGCGAGTCGCTGCTTGACAGAGCGGTGGGCGGCTAGGCATAAGTAGGCTTCGGATCCTCACACCACCACAACCAACGGGTAAAAATATGGAAATAATCAACTTATTAGCGGCGTTTGCCTCGTACTTTTTCAGCGGGGTCGCCATGGTGCTGGTGTTCCTGTTTATTTATACCCGCATCACCGCGCATGATGAATGGGCGTTGATCAAACAGGATAATCAGGCGGCGGCATTGGGTTTTATCGGCGCCTGTCTGGGCTATGTTATCCCGCTGGCCAGTGCGGCGATCAACTCGATCAGCCTGTTGGACTACCTGTTATGGGGGTGTGTGGCGCTGGTGGTGCAATTGCTGATCTTTACCGCGGTTAAGTTGTATATGCCGCGCATCAGCGAGAAAATCGAAGCGAACCATACCGCAGCCGGCATTTTCCTGGGCGGCGTCTCGGTCAGCGGCGGGGTATTGAACGCCGCCTGCATGACCTATTAACTCGCAGCCCCTCTGCGCCTAGCGATAAATAATTGCCTGTGAATACCACTGTCCCGGCACCACGGTTTCGCTATTCATGATGATCATGTAATAGCGCGCCCCGGCGGCGGTGGCCTTGCGCTGAATCTCGTCTTCCACATTCATCGGGCTGCCATAAACCAGCGCGCTGACGGTAGTGATCTTTTCCAGCCCGGCAGTTTGCGCCCGGGTAATTTCCTGCGCTTGTCCGGCAATCGGCGGCGGCGGTGGCTTCGGCGTGGTGGTGAGGATGCCGCAGCCGGACAACAGCCCAAGCAACAGCAGCATGGCGGCACAGCGTGCTATGTTCATCGTGACCTCAGAATGCGCAGCGGAAAGTCGTCAGTGTAATGCTTAAGTATATAGTGGAACATAATGAGCTAATGCGTATGACGTTTTTTTGCCATCATAGAGCGGTGTGCGATCCGACTGCGCAGCGCGGATAGCATTATGTAGACTATGGGGCATGGGGTGGGAAGGGGCAAAGCATGATTGAACTGTATGACGAACGCGTGGGCGATATTGCGCTGATCCACGCGGTGCCGGCCGGGCAATACCAACAGCCATTACCGACGGTATTTTTCTACCACGGCTATACCTCGTCGAAAGAGGTCTATGCCTATTTTGGTTATGCGTTGGCCAAGGCCGGCTTTCGCGTGATATTGCCGGATGCCGATCTGCACGGCGAACGTTATCACGGCGATGCCGCGCAACGGCTGGCGCATTTTTGGGAAATTCTGCGGCGTAACATTGATGAACTGCCGGCGTTAAAGGCGCATTTTGCCGAGCGTGGCGTGATCGACGGTACGCGCATTGGCGTGGCGGGCGCGTCGATGGGGGGCATGACCACCCTGGGCGCGCTGACGCGTTATCCCTGGATTGCCGCTGCGGCCAGCCTGATGGGCGCCGGCTATTTCACTTCGCTGTCGCAAACCCTGTTCCCGCCGTTGGATGAGCGTGGACAGGTATTGTCGCCGACGCGGCATGCCGAGCGGGTGGCGCCATTGGCGGATTACGGCGTTGAACATCAATTGGAAACGCTGTCCGGGCGGCCGTTGTTGCTATGGCATGGCGAAGCGGACGATCTGGTGCCAGCGTCACAAAGCCTGCGCTTGGCGCAGGCGCTGCGCGAAAGCGGTTGGGATCAGCGCCTGACGCTGGACACCGAGCCTGGGGTGGCGCACCGCATCACGCCAGCGGCGCTGGCCGCGACCGTCGCATTCTTCACGCATAACCTGTAAAAAAGCCCCCTGCGAACAGGGGGCGTGAGAGCGTGTTACTGTCGTTAAGCTGCCGCTTTTCAGTGCGGCTTGGTTCCCTGGTACGGCACTTTTCTGTTAGCGATACAGTTCGGCGCTGACGTGAATCGACGCGGTACTGCCCGGTTGATGCAGGGCGATAATGCGATAGGCGCTGGCGCCGCGCTGTTCGGCGATATCATTGACCTGGGGAAGAAGCATCATCCGGTGATACCACATTATGGTTCAGCGTAACGAAACCGATGCTTTGGCGCTGATCTGCCTGGTGCGCGGTGATTTCAGTGGCGGCCATGGCGTTGGCGGAAAGCAGCAAGGCCACGGCGGTGGCGAGGGTAATGCGTTTCATAAGTGCCTCTCTTGACTTGCCCGGAGCGCCAGACGACGGCGGCCCGGATGGCAAGAAGTTATTTGTCTCTGTTGAATGACTTCAAATCCTTTTCGTCGCTTGTTTGGCGGCGGATATGGTTAATTCTAGTGGCTTCTGCCAGATAGAAAAGCGCAGGGATTTGATGACAACTTTCAAAAAAAATGAACGATATGGCGTTGGCGATGATGATTTTGTTGAAGGATTTTCAAAACTAGTGGATCCGTATCCATATATTCGGCCGATAGCAAATCGTGCGCTTTTGCCTTCGAGCGCCAATAACTGCGAATAAATCCCACCGGGTCCTTGAGTTTCCCCCCCTTCGCCAGTATGATTACGCGTCATTTTTCAGCCGTACAAAAATCACGTTCCTTGCTTCCATGGGCCACGGCTGACCCTGACAGGAGGCTGAATAATCCGTAAGGAGCAATTCGATGCGTCATTACGAAATCGTTTTTATGGTCCATCCTGACCAAAGCGAACAGGTTCCGGGCATGATCGAGCGTTACAGTGCTACCATCACTAACGCGCAAGGTCAGATTCACCGTCTGGAAGACTGGGGCCGCCGTCAACTGGCTTACCCGATCAACAAACTGCACAAGGCTCACTACGTTCTGCTGAACGTTGAAGCCCCGCAGGAAGCGATCGATGAGCTGGAAACTAACTTCCGCTTCAACGACGCCGTTATCCGCAGCATGGTTATGCGCGTTAAGCACGCGGTAACCGAAGCATCTCCGATGGTTAAAGCGAAAGACGAACGTCGTGGCGATCGCCGCGAAGACTTCGCTAACGAAACCGCAGATGATGCAGATGCTGGGGATTCTGAAGAGTAATTGCCGCCGTGACGGCTAATCGTCTGGTGTTGTCTGGCACAGTGTGCAAGCCGCCGGTTCGAAAAGTGAGTCCTTCCGGGATCCCCCATTGCCAGTTTGTGCTTGAGCACAAATCAACGCAGGTGGAAGCCGGATTCAGCAGACAGGCATGGTGCCGTATGCCCGTGGTTGTCAGCGGACAACAGTCACAAGCACTAACTCAAAGATTAACGGTCGGCAGTCAGATTACCGTGCAAGGCTTCGTCAGTTGCCATCAAGGGCGCAACGGGCTGAACAAACTGGTACTGCATGCCGAGCAGATTGAATTGATAGATTCTGGAGACTAGCCAAATGGCACGTTATTTCCGTCGTCGCAAGTTCTGCCGTTTCACCGCGGAAGGCGTTCAAGAGATTGACTATAAAGACATCGCTACGCTGAAAAACTACATCACTGAAAGTGGTAAAATTGTCCCGAGCCGTATTACCGGTACTCGTGCAAAAATATCAGCGCCAGCTCGCCCGTGCTATCAAGCGCGCGCGCTACCTGTCTTTGTTGCCGTACACTGATCGTCATCAGTAATCGGCCACTGTCCATTAACGACTTTGAGAGGATAAGGTAATGCAAGTTATTCTGCTTGATAAAGTAGCAAACCTGGGCAGCCTGGGTGATCAAGTTAACGTTAAAGCGGGCTACGCTCGTAACTTCCTGGTACCACAGGGCAAAGCTGTTCCTGCTACCAAGAAAAACGTTGAGTTCTTCGAAGCACGCCGTGCTGAACTGGAAGCCAAACTGGCTGACGTTCTGGCCGCTGCCGAAGCGCGCGCAACCAAGATCAACGAACTGGCTTCAGTAACCATCGCGTCTAAAGCAGGCGACGAAGGTAAACTGTTCGGCTCTATCGGCACCCGCGACATCGCTGACGCAGTTACTGCGGCTGGCGTTGAAGTTGCCAAGAGCGAAGTTCGCCTGCCGAACGGCGTTCTGCGTACCACTGGTGAGCACGAAGTGCACTTCCAGGTACACAGCGACGTGTTCGCACAGCTGAATGTAGTTGTGGTTGCAGAAGCTTAATTAAAGCCTCTGTCAATCCGGTTAAAACGCCAGCCTCGTGCTGGCGTTTTGCTTTTCTGCGGCGGCAAAAACGCGCTACCCTGCCTCTGATGCATCAGCCAGGAGGGACAGCATGAATATCGTATTACAGCGAGTGTATGATTTTAACGGCCCGGCGCCACAGTACTGCTTTCTGATCGATCGACTCTGGCCGCGCGGCATTAGCCGACAACGTCTTGCCGGCGTGGAATGGCTGAAGGAAGTGGCACCGGACAATGCATTGCGCCAGTGGTTTCACCAGCACACCGACCAATGGCAAGAGTTTGTCACGCGCTACCGTCGGCAATTGGCCGAAAACAGCGCCTGGCAGCCGCTGGCGGCGTTATTGCGCCAGGGCGAGAGCTTGACCCTACTGTATGGCAGCAAGGATACGCAGCACAACCAAGGGGTGGTGCTGCGCGACTTCCTGTATCAGCAGCTCGGGAACTAGCGCTGACGTCGATAGCTACCGTCGGCCTGACGACGGAACAGTGCCTGGCTGTTATCCGCGGCGGTGACCGACAGCGCGGTTATCACGCCGTTGGCGTCGCGCTCAATGCGCACTTCCTGGCCGGCTTGCAGGTTGCTTAACGGCTTGTCGTTGCCTTCGACCTGCGCCATGGCGAACACCTCATTCACCGGCAGGTTATTGTCGCGGAACAGCTGCGCCAACGTTTGCCCCGGCTGGATCTGATAACGCTGCCAGTTGCCTGCTGGCGTTTCCTGCGGCACTGCGGCGTCGTTGCCGGCTTCTCCTTGCAGATCGGCCTGCATTGGCGACGACGCATTCTGCGGGGTGCTCACCGGATAGGGATGACCGCTGTTTTGCGGTGAATAGGGCCACAGCAGGGCCAGCAACAGTATAATGCCAAAGATAATCACCCAGCGGCGGTGAAAGTAAGGCAGGGGTTCCAGCCAGCGGAAACCGTCCGGCAAATGCCAGATTTTCAGCAACAGCGCTTTGATTCCATGTCCTTTACCGTGTTCAGGTAGTTGCTCCGAATCCGGATCCTCGGGCGTCCGTGGGGCTGTGCCGGGCTTCAGACGCTGGCTGAAATTCAGCCAGGTACGCAGCAACGGCTGGTAGACGCGGGTGGTTTTCCTTCTCCTGGGCGCGATTCTGCCCATGGTGACCTCTCTTCAGACTGCGTAAAAATGCCACGGTACTGATGGCGTACCGCCAAACCGACGACACCTTCAGTATAGACCGCTAACTGCTTGATGTGACAGGCAGCGGCGATCGGCAGCGGCGCGTGTGGCAACGGGCGTTAACAGATTGCCATTGTTTCTTTTTCCACGACAAAAGTCATCATTATCAACACAAGATTTTACCCGGCTTTCTGGCACTGTTATGCTGCGCCTTCGACTTTTTACAGACTAAAGGAAAACCCATGACAACCCCTTCATTTGACAGCGTTGAAGCGCAAGCAAGCTACGGGATTGGTTTACAGGTCGGCCAGCAATTGCAGGAATCCGGTCTGGAAGGTTTACAACCGGAAGCGTTGCTGGCGGGTTTGCGTGACGCGCTGGAAGGGAATGCGCCAGCGGTTCCCGTTGATGTGGTGCATCGTGCGCTGCGTGAAATCCACGAACGTGCGGATGCGGTGCGCCGCGAGCGTCAGCAGGCGATGGCGGTAGAAGGCCAGCAGTTCCTGGAAGAAAACGCCAAGCGTGACGGCGTGTCGCTGACCGAATCCGGCCTGCAGTTCTCGGTACTGGAGCAGGGCAATGGCCCAATCCCGTCCCGTCAGGACCGCGTGCGTGTGCATTATACCGGCCGCCTGATCAACGGCGATGTGTTCGACAGCTCGGTAGAGCGCGGCCAACCGGCAGAATTCCCGGTCAGCGGCGTTATCCCAGGCTGGATCGAAGCGTTGACCCTGATGCCGGTCGGCTCCAAATGGCAGTTGTACATCCCGCATCACCTGGCTTACGGTGAACGCGGTGCCGGCGCCTCGATCCCGCCATTCAGCGCCTTGGTGTTCGAGGTCGAACTGCTGGAAATCCTGTAAGACACACGGTTTCCTCTCCAGGGCGCCCCAGCGGCGCCCTGTTTTTATTCGCCACCGAGCGCCCGCGGAAACAGCAGATTATTTTCCAGGTGGATATGCTCCATCAGATCGGCAATAAATTGATCGATGCCCCGATACAGCGCTTGCCAGGTGGTGCATGCGTTTGCCGGCGGCGTCAGATTATTGGTCAGAAACTTCAATACCTCCAACTGCTCGCCGGCTTCGGCGTGTTCATGCTCCATCACCGCAATTGGCCCCATCGCCTGCCGACCCATGCCGTTGACGATCATCGGGAACAGGATCTGTTCCTCTTTCATCATGTGATTGTCCAGATCCTGGCGGATCAGCATTAGCTGCTTGGCCAGACCGCGTGGGCAGGCCGGTTTATCGCCGTGTACCCGCTCGACTTTTTCCGCCATCAGCACCAGCTCCGGCAACTGTTCCCGGTGACGCTGATGAAAACGCGGCAGAATGTAATCGATAATCTCCGCCAGCGGCGCCTGACGCCAGTCACGTGCGTTCGATTCGCCGGTGGCCAACGCCGCCAACTGCGATTGCAGTTGCTGCAGATCCAGCGATTTGCGTTGCGCGGCGTGTTGCAGCGTCCGTTTACCGCCGCAGCAGAAATCTAAATCATGATCGCGAAACAGCTTGCTGGCACCGGGAATGGCAATGGCCAACGCACCGAGAGTGTGATTGTGGTAATCCATGATGACGTCCTCTGAAATGAATAATTCTTATAACATGCATTTTAAATGCAATTTAAAGGGCGCGCCATGGCTAAATGGAGGTAGTGGTGCAGGGCGCGCTGATCCGCGCCCTGATAATTTGATTACTTCGTTGTTAAATCAATCTGATAAAGCGCAAAGCCAATGCTGTCGCTGCCAACCTGTCGCATCGGGTACTGGGCATTTTGTTTGATAAACGCGGCGGCCTTGTCGCTCGGCGAGGTTTCGAAGCGAATATCCAGCGGGTGAGGGCTGCTGAACGCGGCCAGTCGCCAGTTGTGATCGGCCTGTGGATGCACCGCTCCGTGCTTTTGGCTTTCGGCGCTGATATAGGCTGCCAGCACCGAACGATTCTCATCCGGTGAGGCAAAGGCGATGTGCCGGTCACCGGTGCCGGCAAACTTGCCGCCGTAGGCACGGTAATTGTTGGTCGCCACCAGGAACATGGCGTTCGGATCGATTGGCTTGCCGTTAAACGTCAGCTGTTTGATGCGTTCGGCCTGCGGATTGATCGGTTGACATTCGCCGTCGTAGCGCGCCGGTTGGCTGACATCGATCTGATAGTCAACGCCGTCGATAACGTCGAAGTTGTAGCTGCGAAAGCCGTCCCAGTTGATTAACGACTGCGGTTGGCGGTTGTTGACGTCAATGCGGTTAAACTGTCCGGCAGAACATTCCAGCCATTCCTTGACCTCTTTTCCGCTGGCCTTGACCACCACCAGCGTATTCGGATACAGGTACAGATCGGCGGCGTTGCGGAAGGTCAGCCGGCCTTGTTCCACTTCAACGAAACTGGCCGGATCGTTCTTGCGTCCGCCGACCTTGAACGGTGCCGCTGCGGAGAGCACCGGTAAGTCTGCCAGATCCGGATCGCCTTGAATGTAGTGCTCGACATAGGCCTTCTGCGCGTTATTGACGATCTGAACCGTCGGATCGTCTTGTACCAATGCCAGATAGCTGTACATATTGCCGTCGGCGTTGCCGATCGGCTGACTGACGAACTCGCGGGTGCCCTGATGATCCTGTGCCAGTACTTTCAACAGTGTGCTGTCTTCCGCCGCCAGCGATTTTTTAGCCTGATTGTCGTAAATCGGCCGGGCCTGCGCGCTGGCCTGCGTCACTTTCCAGGCGCCGCCGTGGTTATTCAGCTGTAAATCGACCACGCCGAGGTGATCGCCCCACTGGCCGGGCATGACCGCCGGTACGCCGTTCAGCAGGCCTTTCTCAATGTCGGCACCTTTGATGGCGGCAAAGTCCTGGCTAGGAAACACCGCGTGCGCATGGCCGAACATAATGGCGTCGATGCCTTGCACCTGGCTGAGATAATATACCGAGTTTTCCGCCATGGCTTTGTACGGCTCGCTGGACAGACCGGAGTGCGCAATGGCGATCACCAGATCGGCCCCTTGTCGGCGCATTTCCGGCACGTAGCGCCTGGCGGTTTCGGTAATGTCGTTAACCGTCACCTTGCCTTGCAGATTGGCTTTGTCCCACACCAGGATCTGCGGCGGTACAAAACCGATATAGCCGATGCGCAGGGTATGGTTTTGGCCATCGCGGTCGGTCACCGGCGTATCGACGATGATGTACGGGGTGAACAGCGGCTTTTGAGTTGTTGCATCGATGACGTTGGCATTGACGTACGGGAATCTGGCGCCGGCGATGGCGGTTTTCAGATAATCCAGGCCGTAGTTGAATTCGTGATTGCCGATATTGCCTACCGCGTAGTCCAGCGTATTCATCGCCTTATAGACCGGATGAACGTCGCCGGCCTTCAGCCCCTTGGCCGCCATGTAATCCCCCAGCGGACTGCCTTGAATAATGTCGCCGTTGTCGACCAGCACGCTGTTGGTGACCTGCTGACGCGCCTGTTGGATCAGGCTGGCGGTGCGAACCAGGCCGAATTTCTCGGTGGGTTTATCCTTGTAGTAATCAAAGTCCATCATATTGCTGTGCAGGTCACTGGTTTCCAGCACGCGCAAATCGACCGTAGCCGCCTGCGCCGAGGCGCAGACCAACAGGGCGAGGGCGGACAACGACAGTGGTCGCTTGATCATGATGACGGTTCTCCATGCCATTTTTAGTTTGTTATCGCAGAGGTTGATGCAATCACGTTAGGTGTTCTCAATAAACTGTGAAGTGTGGCAGAAAATCAACGGCAGTAACGCGGGGAAGTTCACAGTTGGGCGGAACAAGATGCGAGGAATTACCGTGGGTTAAGCGGTGGGGATGGATATTCCACGTAAAAAAAACTAGTCTGCTAGCTATGACAGGGGAAAATTTCCCACGGAAGTATAAACAGAGGTGCATGATGTTAGAGCAAATTTGCCAGCTATCCCGCGATGCGGGCGCGGCGATCATGGCGGTGTATAACGGCGAGCAACCGCTTGATGTCGCGCAGAAAAAAGACGACTCACCGGTGACGGCAGCCGATTTGGCGGCGCATCATATCATCAAGAGCGGCCTTGCGGCGCTGACGCCGGACATTCCGCTGTTGTCGGAAGAAGATCCTCCCGCTTGGGAACAACGGCAAAGCTGGACGCGTTACTGGCTGGTTGACCCGCTCGATGGCACCAAGGAGTTTTTACAGCGCAACGGCGAGTTCACCGTCAATATTGCGTTGATCGAAGATGGCCAGGCGGTGATGGGCGTGGTCTACGCGCCGGCGCTGGAGGTACTGTACCTGGCCGAACGCGGCAAGGCGTGGAAGGAAGAGAACGGGCAACGCCAGGCCATTCGCGTCAAAGAGGGGACGCCGCCGCTGGTGGTGGTCAGCCGTTCGCACAGCGACAACGAGCTGAAGGATTATTTAAAGCAGCTCGGCGTGCACCAGACGGTGGCGGTCGGCTCCTCGCTGAAGTTCTGCCTGGTGGCTGAAGGGAAGGCGCAGCTCTACCCGCGTTTCGGGCCGACCAATATCTGGGACACCGCGGCCGGGCATGCGGTGGCGGTGGCCGCCGGGGCGCAGATTCATGATTGGCAGGGCAAGCCGTTGCTTTATACCCCGCGTGAATCATTCCTCAACCCCGGCTTCCGGGTTTCGCTGTTCTGATCAGTCAGCCAACAGTTGGTGCAGCTTGTTCATCACTTGCTGCACTTCTTCTGCCGTCAGTTTGCCGTCTTTGGCAAATTGAATCTTGCCTTGTTTATCCAGCACGATAATCGCTGAACCGCCCGCTTGCAGATCCCAGGCTTTACGTACGTTGCCGTTACTGTCGACGATGAACTGCGACCACGGGAATTCTTTCTTGTTGTCTTCAATGCTGCTGCGCACAAACATCGCGGTGCCGACCATGGCGTCATCGGTATTGACGATTGTCGTCGTTTGGTAACGATCGCGTGGTAGCTTGGCCTGCTTGATGGCTTCAATCAGCGGATCGTTCATTTCCTTGGCGGAGCTGCGGCCGGCAATATGCTGGATCACTCGCACTTTTCCACTGAGCTGCCCGCTATTCCAGTTTTTGTAGCTAAAATCATCATTGGCGTAGTTTAACTCTCCCCGATCGCTGACGCCGACTGGCGCAACGCGCTGCTGGATTTGAAAGTTGTGCGCGCAGGCCAATAAGGGAGCAAACAGCAGGGATACAATTAGCATGTTACTTTTTTTCATGCTTTCTCCTTGTAGGGGGAACGATGAAGACAGTCTCCAGAGCCTAAAGCATAGGTGGTGATCGGAGGTCTGTCCTGTTAGCGGGTTCTCAGTTTTCCCTTCAGACGCTTAATGCCTGTATTTTGAAGGGATATTCTGAAAAGGTTATAAATTATCATATACAATTCTGTCAAAAAGTGTAAATCCAGTGAAGATGCCCAAGCGAAAGTGAACAAAATGGTCTTAACTAGGTCTACACCCATGCAATCATGTTGCGCTCTCTGGTTAGAGGCTGCCACTTTAGCGGCTCGCGGAGCGCATGGTCCAACGGGAGGAGAGTAAAAGAATGAGAATCTTCCAGCGTTATAACCCATTGAAAGTTGCAAAGTACGTGAAAACCCTGTTCCGCGGAAGGCTGTATATCAAGGATGTCGGCGCATTTGAGTTCGACAAGGGTAAAATCCTGGTGCCGAAGGTTCGCGACAAACGCCATCTCAGCGTGATGTCCGAAGTTAACCGACAGGTATTGTTGCTGCAATCTGAAATGGGTTGAAACGCCAGTCGTTGCGGTAAGTTGCAGTAAAAACAGATGTAATTGCGGCCCCCAACGGGGCCGCTGATGTTTCCGTCCAACTCAGGCCGTCAGGTTTTCGTCCGGCGCCTTCGGCAGTACCGCCGCCGGCTTATCACTCAACTTGGTGACCAGCAGCTGGTCAATCTTGTAACTGTCGATATCCACCACTTCAAACTTGTAGCCGGCGTATTTGACGAAATCGGTGCGTTTCGGGATCTTGCGCAGCATATACATCATAAAGCCGCCGATGGTTTCGTAGTTGCCGGCCTGTGGGAACTCGTCGATATCCAGCACGCGCATCACGTCGTCGATCGGCGTACCGCCTTCAATCAGCCATGAACTCTCGTCGCGCGCCACGATCTGCTCTTCCTGCCCCTGGCCGACCAGATCGCCCATCAGCGTGGTCATGACGTCATTAAGCGTGATGATACCCACCACCAGCGCGTATTCGTTGAGGATCACCGCGAAGTCTTCGCCGGCGGCCTTGAAGCTTTCCAGCGCTTCGGACAGCGTCAGCGTATCCGGCACGATCAGCGCCGAACGAATCTGTACGCCGCTGCTCAATACCAGGCTTTGATTACCCAGTACACGGTTCAGCAGGTCCTTCGAATCCACATAGCCCACCACCTGATCGATGTGGCCGTCACATACCAGGAACTTGGAATGCGGATGCGTCGACACTTTCGCGATGATGCTTTCTTCGCTTTCGCGCAGATCGAAGTAGACCACGCTTTCACGCGAAGTCATTGATGACGGCACGGTACGCGATTCCAGCTCGAACACGTTTTCTATCAGCTCGTGTTCCTGTTTACGCAATACGCCGGCCAGTGCGCCGGCCTCAACCACGGCATAGATGTCGTCAGAGGTGATGTCGTCCTTACGCACCATTGGCAGTTTGAACAGGCGGAAGATCAGGTTCGCCATGCCGTTGAAGAACCATACCAGCGGTCGGAAAATGGCGATGGAGAAACGCATCGGGTTGATGATCCGGACGGCAACCGTCTCTGGTGCAATCATACCGATGCGCTTCGGGGTGAGATCCGCGAAAAGAATAAACAGGCTGGTGACCAGGACGAACGAGCAGATAAAGCTGACCTGCTCAGACATCTCTGGCGGCAGGAAACGATCGAACAGCACCTGGAAGGACGGTGAAAACGCCGCATCGCCGACGATACCGCCGAGAATGGCGACCGCATTCAGGCCAATTTGTACCACGGTAAAGAACAGCCCCGGCGTTTCTTGCAGCTTGAGCACCTTGGCGGCATTGATGTTACCTTCGTCGGCCATCAACTTGAGTTTGATCTTGCGCGACGCAGCCAGAGAAATTTCCGACAGTGAGAAAAATGCGCTCACGGCGATCAGAAAAAGAATCAGTAAAATACTGTTTAACATAATCTATCCATACGTGCCGACGGGATGACGGCGCTCTTGAGGAAGGGTAATACATTGTCAAAAGAATTGTTGCAGCGCGGCATGCTGCGCCGGTTCAACCGCATCGGCTATCTGTTATGCCTCGCGAAAAAACAGGCCGCAAGCGCGGCCTGGATAGTATAGCAGTAGCCCGATGAAGCCCGCCAGCGGTTAAAAATTAACGCTTTAGCCCTGTGGCGGCAGGCAGACGCCGATGCCGCCCAGCCCGCAGTAACCGCCTGGATTCTTTTCCAGATACTGCTGGTGATCGTCTTCTGCATAGTAGAACGGCAGCGCCGGCGTAATTTCCGTGGTGATGGTGCGCCGGTCGCCGCTGGCGTCCATCGCCTGCTGGAAGCGCACCATGCTGCTTTCCGCCTGTGCCTGCTGTTCTGGCGACAGGGTGTAGATCGCCGAACGGTATTGGGTGCCGATATCACCACCCTGACGCATTCCCTGTGCCGGATCGTGGTTTTCCCAGAATACCTGCAATAATTGGCGGTAGCTGACAACGGCGGGATCGAACACCACCCGCACCACTTCGGCATGGCCGGTCTGGCCGCTGCACACTTCGCGGTAGGTTGGATTGGGGGTATATCCGCCGCTGTAGCCGGCTGCGGTGCTGTAAACACCGGGTTGCTGCCAGAACAGGCGCTCGACGCCCCAGAAGCAGCCCATGGCGAAAATGGCCACTTCCATGCCTTCCGGCACCTGGGTCATCGAGTGCTGGGTAACAATATTGAGCGGGGCCACCGGCATCGGTGTGGTGCGGCCAGGCAGCGCATCGGCTTTATTGAGGATATTGGATTGATCGGTATAAGGCACCACGGTTGACTCCTATTGTCACAGTAAGAATTTACCCAACACGGGCTGTGTGAGTTGTAACTCGCCGCTTCTTTGCTCACAATAAGCCCCATGTTGCGATTATGTATAAGCTTAACGCAGTATTTTGAGCGCAAAAAGCCAATAATGCGTCGGCGTCAGCACGGCGACATTGACAGGAAAGTAAAATAATTAAGGAGAACGCGTGCCACGATATCGTGCCCTTTGCGTTTTATGCGCGCTGTTTGTCGCACCAGCGGCGTTGTCGGCCAATATCCGGTTGCAGGTGGAAGGCCTTAGTGGGGAGCTGGAAAAAAACGTTCGCGTTCGTTTGTCATCGATCACCCCGGAAGAGGTGAGCGACGGCGGGCGTTTCCGCGCTCGCGTGGCGGATGCCATCAAGCAGGGGCTGCGTGCGCTCGGCTATTATGAACCGACCATTGATTTTACCCTCGACAACAACCCCAAACTTTCGCGCCCGGTGCTGCACGCCAAGGTAAGCCCGGGCGAACCGGTGCGCATCGCCGGTGCCGACATCACGTTGCAAGGCGGCGCCAGGGAAGACGAAGACTATCTGGCGTTGGTCAAAAAAGGCCGGCCGACCATCGGTGAAATTCTTAACCACGGCAAGTATGACGGCTTCAAAGGTTCGCTTACCGGCCTGGCCCTGCGCAAGGGCTACTTCGACGCGGAATTGACCAAAAGCCAGCTCGGCGTTTCTGAAGAGCTGCATAAAGCGTTTTGGGACATTGATTTTAACAGCGGCGAACGCTATCGCTTTGGCAAAGTGAGCTTTCAGGGCGCGCAAATCCGCGAAGACTATCTGCAAAATCTGGTGCCCTTTCATCAGGGAGACTATTACAGTTCGCAGGATCTGGCCGAGCTGAACCGCCGTTTGTCGGCGACCAACTGGTTTAATTCGGTGGTGGTTTCCCCAGATTTCGACAACGCCAAAGAGAACAAGATTTTGCCGCTAGATGCGCTGGTCACGCCGCGCAAACGCAATATCATCGAAGCCGGCGTCGGTTATTCCACCGACGTCGGGCCACGTATTAAAGGTACCTGGAAGAAGCCTTGGCTCAACGATCGCGGCCACAGCCTGGAAACCAGCCTGTATCTGTCCGGCCCGGAGCAGCAGCTGGATCTGTCGTACAAAATCCCGTTGCTGAAAAATCCGCTGGAACAGTATTACCTGTTACAGGGCGGTTATAAGCACGAAGACTGGAACGACACCAAATCCGACAGTACCAAGGTCGTGGTATCGCGCAACTGGGATCTGTCCAGCGGCTGGCAGCATGCCATTAACCTGACCGGGCGGCTCGACCACTTTACCCAGGGTAACGTCACCAACACCACTGCGCTGCTTTATCCGGGCGTCAGCGTCAGCCGCACCCGCTCGCGCGGCGGCCTGATGCCGACCTGGGGAGATTCACAGCGTTACTCGATCGACGTTTCCGACACCACCTGGGGATCGGGCGTCGATTTTGCGCTGATGCAGGCGCAAAACGTATGGATCCGCACGCTGGCTGACAAGCATCGCTTTGTACTACGTGGCCAGGTCGGTTGGATCGAAACCAACGACTTTGACAAGGTCCCGCCCGATCTGCGTTTCTTCGCCGGTGGCGACCGCAGCATTCGCGGCTACAAATACAAGAACATCTCCCCGCGTGACGAGGACGGCAAACTCTCCGGCGCGTCAAAAATGCTGACCGGCTCGGTGGAATATCAATATAACGTTACCGGCAAGTGGTGGGGCGCGGTGTTCGTCGACTCCGGCGAAGCGGTGAACGACATCAAACAGAGCAACTTCAAAACCGGCGCTGGCGTCGGCGTACGTTGGCAATCGCCGGTTGGCCCGGTAAAACTGGATATTGCCGCCCCGGTCGGGGATAAGGAAACCCACGGGATGCAGTTTTATATCGGTTTGGGGCCTGAACTATGAGCCTGGTAAAAAAGATCTGTCTTGGATTTCTGATTGTGCTGCTGTTGCTGGTGGGTGGCGTGGCGTTCCTGTTGGGCACCACCAGCGGTTTGCATATGACCCTGAACGCGGCGGCGCGCTGGGTGCCGGGGCTGGACATTGCCAGCGTCACCGGCGGCTGGCGCGATCTGACGCTGAAGGGCGTCAAGTATCAGATGCCTGGGGTGACGGTCAACGTCGGTCAATTCCACCTTTCGCTCGATCTGTCCTGTTTCAAGCGTAGCTCGCTGTGCGTTAATGCGCTGACCGCCGACGACGTTGACGTGGTGGTGAAGACCAGCGAAATGACGCCATCGGAGCCGGTCGCCGACAGTGACGAGCCGGCCGCCAATCTCAGTACGCCGTACCCGATTACCCTGCGCAAACTGGCGCTGAACAATGTCAAGGTCAGCGTTGACGACACCGCCATTTCGCTGGGTGAATTCAGCACCGGTGCGCAATGGCAGGAGCGCGCATTGACCCTGATGCCGACCCGGATCGGTGCCTTGCTGATCGCGCTGCCAAAAACGCCGCAAAACCCGTTGCCGGAGGCGATGCAACCGGCGGTTGAGGTAGCCAGGCAGGTCGGCGATCGTGCGCTTGAGACAGAGAAACCGGCACCAAAGCCAGAGGAAACCCCGCTGGGGGAAACGCTGAAGGCGCTGTTTGCCAAGCCGCTGTTGCCGGATTTGCCGGAGGTTCGCCTGCCGCTGGATATCACGGTGAAGGAGATCCGCGGCGAGCAGCTGCGCCTGACCGGCGATACCGACGTGCTGATCACCAGCCTGCTGTTGCAGGCCAGCACGCTGGATCACCATTTGCAACTGGATAAGTTCGACGTCAAATCCCCGCAGGGCACGCTGTTCGCCCACGGGCAGGCGACGTTGAAAGACCAGTGGCCGGTGGAGATGGTCGCCAACGGCACGCTGAACGTGGAGCCGCTGAAGGGCGAAAAAGTGAAGCTGAACGTCGGTGGCGCGTTGCGTGAGGCGTTAAGCGTGGCGATGAATCTGTCCGGGCCGGTGGGGGCGCAGCTGGATCTGCAAACGCAACTGGCGGAGGCTGGTTTACCGCTGGCGCTGACGCTGGAAGGCAAACGGCTGAGATGGCCGCTTAGCGGTGAAGCGCAGTACCAGGTTGATGGTTTACGCCTGCGTTTCAACGGCAAGGCCACCGATTATGCACTGTCGACGCGTGCCAATATCAAAGGCCAGGATCTGCCACCGGCAGTGCTGACACTGGACGGTAAAGGTAACGTCGAGCAGTTCAAACTACAACGTCTGCGACTGGCGGCGTTGCAGGGCCATGCCGATCTGACCGCGCTGGTGGACTGGAGCAAGGCCATCAGCTGGACGTCACAGTTGCAGTTGAGCGGCATCAATACCGCCAAGCAGTGGCCGGAGTGGCCGGCGAAGCTCGACGGCAAAATCACCACTCGCGGTAGCCTGTACGGCGGCAGTTGGCAACTGCAGGTGCCGACGTTGCAACTGGACGGCAACGTCAAGCAAAACAAGGTATCGGCACGCGGCTCACTCAGCGGCAACGCCGCCGGGCAATGGAAAATCCCCGCAGTCGATCTGGCGTTAGGGCGTAACAGACTGAATGTGAAAGGGCAACTGGATGAGAAAAGCTGGAATCTGGATGCCGATATTGACGCACCTCAGTTGGACGGCGCGCTGCCGGGGCTCGGTGGTACCGCAAAAGGCCAGCTGAAACTGCGTGGTAATCTGCAGGCGCCACAGCTATTGGCGGATTTGACCGCCTCCGGCCTGCAATGGCAGGCACTGCATATCCGGCGGGTGAAGGTGGACGGCGACGTGCGCTCCACCGATCAGATCCAGGGGCAGCTGGCGGTGCGGGTAGAGCAGCTCAAGCAGGACGCGCTGGAAGTAAACCTGCTGACGCTGGATGCCAAAGGCAGCGAAAAACAGCATGCGTTGCAGTTGAAGATCGACGGCAAACCGGTATCTGGTCAACTGGCACTTTCCGGCAGTTTTGATCGCCAGCAGCAACGCTGGCGTGGCACCATGAACAACACCCGCTTTGATACGCCGGTTGGTGAATGGCGTCTGACGCGGGCTATTGCGCTCGACTACCTCAATACGCAGCAAAAAATCAGCGTCGGGCCACACTGCTGGCAAAATCCGGATGCCGAGCTGTGCGTGCCGAAAACCATTGAGGCCGGCGCCAGTGGCCAGGCCAGCGTGGTGCTCAACCGGTTCGATCTGAAAATGATCAAACCGTTCCTTGGCCCGGACACCGCGCTGAGCGGCGTGTTTACCGGCCGCGCCGACGTTAGCTGGCAGCCGGGCGCTGCGCTGCCACAGGCCAAGGTGGCGCTGGTGGGCAACGGGGTGAAAGTGGTGCAGCAGGTGCAGGGTAACCCGCTGCCGATCGCCTTTGATACGCTCAATCTTAATGCTGGCATCACCAATGGCCGGGCGCAGGCCGACTGGCGCATCAAGTTGAACAATAACGGCCAGTTTGACGGCAATGTGCAGGTCACCGACCCGCAGACGCGACGCAATCTCAGTGGCAACGTCAATATCACCAATATCTCGTTGGCGCTGATTAACCCGGCGCTGATGCAGGGTGAGAAAGCCGCCGGTATGTTGAACGCTAATCTGCGGCTGGGTGGCAATGCGCAAAAACCGCTGGTGTTTGGCCGGTTGGCGCTGGACAAGGTGGATATTGACGGTAGCTGGATGCCGTTCGACATGACTGACGGCCGCCTGGCGATCAACTTTAACGGCATGAATTCGACGCTAGACGGCTTGATCACCACCACTCAGGGCCAGTTGAACATGACCGGCGATGCCGACTGGAGCGATATCAACGCCTGGCGCGCACGCATTGCCGCCAAGGGCAACAAGTTACGGGTGACGGTACCGCCGATGGTCCGTCTCGACGTGTCTCCCGATCTGGTGTTCGAAGCGACGCCGCAATTGTTCTCGCTCAACGGCAACGTCGATATTCCCTGGGCGCGCATTACGGTGCAGGAACTGCCGGAAAGCGCGGTGGGCGTTTCGTCTGACGAAGTGATGCTGGATCGGCAGCTGAAGCCGATTCAGCCGAAAACCGCGTCGATACCGATTAACAGCAACCTGATGATTCACGTCGGTGATGATGTTCGGTTGGACGCCTTTGGCCTGAAAGCGCGGCTGAAAGGCGATTTGAAAGTGGTGCAGGACAAGCGCGGGCTGGGGCTGAATGGCCAGATTGACATCCCGGCAGGCCGCTTCCATGCTTATGGTCAGGATCTGATCATCCGCAAAGGGCAACTGATGTTCTCCGGGCCCCCGGACCAGCCGCTGCTCAACATGGAAGCGATTCGTAACCCGGAAGCCACCGAAGACGGCGTTACCGCCGGCGTGCGCGTCACCGGGCTGGCGGATGCGCCCAAGCTGGAGGTATTCTCCGATCCGGCCAAATCGCAACAGGAAGCATTGTCTTATCTGCTGCGCGGCCAGGGTTTGAGCAGTTCCGGTGCCGACGGCAACGCCATGACGTCAATGTTAGTGGGTCTGGGGGTTGCACAAAGTGGTCAACTTGTGGGTAAAATCGGCGAGGCGTTTGGCGTAAGTAATTTGGCCCTTGATACTGCGGGAGTGGGTGATAGCTCCCAGGTTGTCGTGAGCGGCTATGTCCTCCCTGGCTTACAAGTAAAATATGGGGTGGGCATTTTCGATTCGCTGGCCACGCTGACGTTGCGTTACCGCCTGATGCCTAAGTTGTATCTGGAAGCGGTGTCCGGTCTCGACCAGGCACTAGATTTGCTCTATCAGTTTGAGTTTTAGCGATGCGAATAATTGTCTACGGCAGTTTACGACGCAAACAGGGAAACAGCCATTGGATGACTAACGCCCAATGGTTAGGCGAGCATGAGCTCGATGGTTATCAGATTTATAATCTGGGCCATTACCCGGCGGCGATCCCTGGAGAGGGCACGATACATTGTGAGGTGTATCGTATCAACTCATCGATTCTGGCAGAGCTTGACGAACTGAAAAGCAACACCAAGGACTATAAGCGCGAGCTGATTCAGACGCCTTATGGCACTGCGTGGATCTACCTGTATCGACACAGCGTAGAGGGATATCCGCTGATTGAAAGCGGTGACTGGCTGAAGCGTCACGACGAAGCGTAATAAAAAAACACCGCTCATTGAGCGGTGTTTTTTCATCTATCGGCAGGGCGAAGAATTACTTCTTGGCACGCTCGAAGGAGGCAACGATCTCGGCTTTGGCGGCGGCGGCATCGGCCCAGCCTTCCACTTTCACCCATTTGCCTTTTTCCAGATCCTTGTAGTGCTCGAAGAAGTGAGCGATCTGGGCTTTCAGCAGTTCTGGCAGGTCGTTCACGTCTTTTACGTGATCGTATTCCTTGGTCAACTTGCTGTGCGGTACCGCAACCAGTTTGGCATCTTCACCGGCTTCGTCGGTCATCTTCAGCACGCCAACCGGACGGCAGCGGATCACGGAACCAGGCTGCAGCGGGTACGGGGTTGGCACCAGGACGTCAACCGGATCGCCGTCCAGTGACAGAGTGTGGTTGATGTAACCGTAGTTGCACGGATAGAACATCGCGGTAGACATGAAACGGTCAACGAACAGTGCGCCGGTTTCCTTGTCGATTTCATATTTGATCGGATCGGCGTTGGCCGGGATTTCGATAACAACGTAGATGTCTTCCGGCAGGTCTTTGCCAGCAGGGACCAGATTCAAGCTCATGTCGGTTTCCTTTAATCAAACCAGAAATGGAGTGCCGGGTATTATAGCGGACTCTTTTGCGATTTCCTGCCCTTTTCATCAGCGTAACCGCGCGCGCCTCCTTTAGCATGAATTTCCAGAATAATCCGCCGTTGCCGTCAAGTTTTTCCCTTTGGCGCCGATAAAACCAATAAATAATAACGGTGCGTGCGCCGTGTCTTGCCTCTGCCTCTACCACACCTATTGTCTAAAGCCGGGAAGAACACATGTTAAACAAGATTACGGTCAAGGCCGGGCTGATTGCCTTGCTGGGACTGATGACGGTATTGCTGATTATGGTCAGCGTGATCGGCGTAAACGCCATTAATCAGGGCTCGCGTTCACTGCATACGCTGAACCAGATCCTGGGGGAAGAGCTGGGGTCGCTGGCCAACAGTTCCAACCTGACGCTGCGTGCACGTACCGCAGCATCGTTGGCGGTACGCCAGCGCGAAACCGGCCAGATTGAGGTGTCTGACGCTACGGTAGGCCGTATCTACGGTTATCTGAACCAGTCGCAGCAGGAGATGGCGCGCTTTATCCGCGTTGGTACGGTGACCGAACGGGGTAAAGCGTTATCCAAACGCCTGCAGGCCAGCTATCAGGCCTATCAGGAACAGGGCGTGAGGCCAATGGCAGACGCCATCAAGGCCGGTGATATCGCCGGTTATTATGCCATTCAGGAAACGCGCATCTCAACGTTGAGCATTGCGTTTGAAAACGATCTTGGCGAGTTTCGCAGCTTTGCCATGCAGGTCGGCCAGCAGCGGGTGGACGAGGCAGAAGGCAATGCCAGTACGCAAATTGTGTTGATCGTGGCGGCCGGCGTACTCAGCGTACTGCTGGCAATAGTGGCCTGGTTCGCCCTGCGGGTGATCATTCTGCGGCCGCTGGATGTGTCGATCGCCGAGCTGGAACAGATTGCCAATGGCGATCTGACTCGCAACATTCACGGCGGCGGCACCACTGAAATGGGGCGCCTGGCACATGCCATGCAGCGCATGCAGCAATCGCTGGCGCTGTCGGTGAGCAAAGTGCGTGACGCCAGTAGTCAGATTGATATTGGATCGCGTGAATTGGCTGCCGGTAACGTGCATTTGGCGCAACGTACCGAAGAGTCTGCCGCGTCGCTGGAGGAAACCGCCGCCAGTATGGAACAGCTGACCTCGACGGTCAGAATGAACGCTGAAAATGCCCAGCAGGCCAACCAGTTGGCGCTGAGCGTGTCTGACATTGCCGATCGCGGCAGCCAGGTGGTCGGTCAGGTCAAAGATAAAATGCAGGCGATTACCGACAGTTCGCGCCGCATTGCCGATATCATCAGCGTGATGGACGGTATCGCGTTTCAGACCAATATCCTGGCGCTGAATGCGGCAGTGGAAGCCGCGCGTGCCGGCGAGCAGGGCCGTGGTTTTGCCGTGGTGGCCGGCGAAGTGCGCAGCCTGGCGCAGCGCAGCGCGCAGTCGGCCAAAGAGATCAAGGGGCTGATTGAAGCATCGCAAAATCGGGTGCAGGAAGGCGAGCAAATGGCCGAGTCTGCCGCAAAAACCATGAACGGCATTGCCGATGAGGTCGGACGGGTTACGGCCTTGATGCGCGAGATTTCAGCGGCGACCCGCGAGCAGAGCAGCGGTATCGAGCAGGTCAACGTCGCGGTGGCGCAGATGGATCAGGTGGCGCAACAGAATGCTGCACTGGTGGAGGAATCCGCCGCGGCAACGCGTTCACTGGAAGAACAGGCGCAGGCGCTGGCGCAGAGCATGTCGGTGTTCAAGGTGTAATTGGGCATTCGCGCAGGGCCGTTCGGCGTTGACGGCGGCGTGCGGTAGCGCGGCTTGACATGATCGTCAGGGAGAATATCGGGCCGGACGAGCCGGCCCTGAATGGGGCTTTATTCGTCCGGGTATTCGGCGATAAAGCGTTCCGCGTCTTCCACCATGGATTTGGTGCCGACGAAGAATGGTGCGCGCTGGTGCAGTTTCTGCGGGGTAATATCCAGAATACGGTTTTTACCGTCGCTGGCTTTACCGCCGGCCTGCTCGGCCAGGAACGCCATCGGGTTGCATTCATACAGCAGGCGTAGTTTGCCTTGCGGGTGACTGGCGGTGCTTGGGTAGATATAAATGCCGCCTTTCAGCAGGTTGCGGTGGAAGTCGGCAACCAGTGAACCGATATAGCGTGAGGTATACGGGCGCTGAGTGGCTTCATCCTGCTCCTGGCAGTATTTGATGTACTTCTTCACTCCGAGCGGGAACTTGATGTAGTTACCTTCGTTGATCGAATACATATTGCCGGATTCCGGGAAGCACACTTTCTCGTGAGAAAGGCAGAATACGCCGAGAGACGGATCGTAGGTAAAGGCGTGTACGCCATAACCGGTGGTGTACACCAGCATGGTGGAGGAGCCATAAACCACATAACCGGCTGCGACCTGGGCGCTGCCCGGTTGCAGGAAATCTTCTTCGGTAACAGGCGTACCGACGGGGGTGATGCGACGATAGATAGAGAAAATAGTACCGACAGAGACGTTGACATCAATGTTGGACGAACCGTCCAACGGATCCATCAGCACCACATATTTGGCATTTTCAGCACGCTCGCCGTCGAAAATCACGATTTCGTCTTCTTCTTCGGACGCAATCCCGGCAACTTCACCGCGCGCTTTCAATGCGGCTTTCAGTTTTTCGTTCGCGTACAGGTCCAGTTTCATCTGAACTTCGCCCTGTACGTTGGAAACGCCGCTGGTGCCTAGAATATCCACCAGACCCGCTTTATTGATGTCGCGGTGGATGATTTTAGCGCCCAGCTTGATTGCGGAAAGCAATGCAGTCAGTTCGCCGGTGGCGTGAGAGAAGTCGTGCTGTTTCTCGACGATAAATTCGCCTAACGTTTTCATGACACAATCCCTGAATCTACGGATGGATAGCGGTTTGTTAACAAACCGCCAACGTTTTCGCTCAGCAGTGTAGCCCAAAGCATTGCGCCATTCATAGGCAAATCCATTTCTTCTGGACGATTCTGAGCGTTAGAATAAGCGCACATTCGACGTACTCAAATGAGAAACCTATGCGCATTCACATTCTTGGCATCTGCGGCACCTTTATGGGTGGGCTGGCCATGTTGGCTCGGTCGCTTGGACACGAGGTTACCGGTTCCGATGCTAATGTCTATCCTCCGATGAGCACGCTGTTGGAAAACCAGGGGATCGATTTGATCCAGGGGTACGATCCGGCACAGTTGGATCCGGCGCCGGACATGGTGATCATCGGCAATGCCATGACGCGCGGCAACCCGTGCGTGGAAGCGGTGCTGGAACAGGGGATCCCCTATGTATCCGGCCCGCAGTGGCTGCACGATCATGTGCTGCGCGATCGCTGGGTACTGGCCGTCGCTGGCACCCATGGCAAGACCACCACCGCCGGTATGGCCACCTGGATCCTTGAAGCCTGTGGTTATCAACCGGGCTTCGTCATCGGCGGCGTACCGGGCAACTTTGAGGTGTCTGCTCGCCTGGGCGGCAGCCCGTTCTTCGTGATTGAAGCGGATGAATACGACTGCGCCTTCTTTGACAAGCGCTCGAAGTTCGTGCACTACAGTCCGCGAACGCTGATCATGAACAATCTGGAGTTCGATCACGCCGATATCTTTGACGATCTGAAGGCGATTCAGAAGCAGTTCCACCATCTGGTACGCCTGGTACCGGGCAAAGGCAAGATCATTCTGCCGGACAACGATCCGCACCTCAAACAGGTGATGGCGATGGGATGCTGGAGCGAACAGGAGCTGGTAGGCGAAGAAGGCGTCTGGCGCGCCAATAAACTGACCGCCGATGCCAGCCGTTATGAGGTGCAGCTCAACGGCGAAACGGTGGGCGAGGTCAACTGGACGCTGGTGGGTGAACACAATATGCATAATGGCCTGATGGCCATCGCTGCGGCGCGTCACGTTGGTGTGCTGCCGGCAGACGCCTGCCGCGCGTTGAATGATTTTATCAACGCGCGTCGCCGTCTGGAACTGCGCGGCGAAGCCAATGGCGTCACGGTGTATGACGATTTCGCCCATCACCCGACGGCGATCCTGGCAACGCTGGCGGCGTTGCGCGGCAAGGTCGGCGGTACCGCACGCATCCTGGCGGTGCTGGAACCGCGCTCCAACACCATGAAAATGGGTATCAACAAGAACGAACTGGCGCCGTCGCTGGGGCGGGCCGACGAAGTGTTCCTGTTCCAGCCACACCATATTCCCTGGCAGGTGGCGGAAGTGGCCGAAGCCTGTGTACAGCCGGCCCATTGGAGCGCCGATGTGGATACGCTGGTAGAGATGGTGGTGAAAACGGCACAGCCGGGCGACCATATTCTGGTGATGAGCAACGGCGGTTTCGGCGGTATTCACGACAAGCTGTTGACGGCACTGGCCAACAAGCCGGCCGCACCGCAAGGTTACTGACAGACAATCGGGGGGGCGCCGTCACCCCGACGATCGTAATGACAGGGCCGCTTGCGGCCCTTTTTTACACCCATAAAAAAGCCCCCGCGAGCGGGGGCAATGGGGTTCGTCGGATAGGACGACGAGGGGTTTCTTCAAAGAATTCGCGTTGACGTCAAACTCGGCAGTGGCAGTGACGAGGGTAATCAGTTCGGTAACGCGTTCTCTGAATTGTTATTTGTAAATTTCGGCCGTCGCGTGCCAGTTGCCATTTTCGTAGGCTTCGATAACGCGATAGGCTTTGGCGCCTTGCTTGTCGGCTTTGTCAGACAGCGCCTGACGAATGTCGGAAGGGGAGCCGGTCACACCGCTGGCAGTAATGGTACCGATGGTCTGCATGTTGCTGGCTTGTGCATTGTCCACCAGCGTAGCGGCGCTGGCACCGAAACTGACGGCTGAGAGCAGGCTGACCGCAGCGAGAGTGATTTTCATGTTCATGTTGGTGGTCCTTGAGGTATCCATCCCGGCCAGGAAGGGCTTGCTAGCGTTTTTTATTCTTGAAGGCCGTGACAGGTACTGCTGTTTTCCAGAGATTTATTGCCCGTTGTCGGGTAATGCCGGTACTGCTGACTTACTTGTAGATTTCTGCGGTGGCGTGGTAGTTGCCTTCGTTACGCGCTTCAATCACACGGTAAGCGGTCGCGCCTTGGGCATCCGCTTTGGCAGACAGCGCTGCGCGAATATCAGACGGTGCGCCGGCAACGCCGCTAACGGTAATGGTGCCTGCGGATTGCAGTTTGGTTGCCTGATCTGCGCTAACGGATTGTGCTGCAAATGCACCGAAAGAAAGCATGGATAGAACGCCTAACGTCATTACTGTAGTTTTAACTTTCATGATTTTGCCTCTTCGAATTCTTTTGTCAGTTCGCATGAACTGTGATTTACGTCACGGAAATGAGTATACATCTAGTAACGCGAAAAATTAATAGTTAGCTAACAGTTTCTTGTGAAACTTACGCATAATATTGATTATTTTTTATATCCAAATGGAATAAAAAGCGCTCATAAAACACACTTTTATTGTTAATTAGATGTAATTTCAACAAGCTAAGTGCTTTTGACCAAAAGTGCGGAAATTAATAGCAGGTATCACTAGTTACGGATAAATGTCATGGAAATGTGTCGCAGGTGGGGTGTTGTGCGGCGTTATACGTGGTAGTCGAGAGGGGGAATGTGCCGGCAACGTAAAGCGGTGGTTAAGCAAAAGCTAACAAAACGCGGCGGAGAGCCGCATTTTATTAGCCATGGCGATCACAGTTCCTGCTCGAACAGCGTCAGGATAGCTTCATACAGTTGACGCGCGCTGAAGGTGTTGGCCGGGGTAACAAAAATGGTGTCATCACCAGCAATGGTGCCCAGTATGCCTTCGGATTTGCCCAACGAGTCGAGTAAACGGGCAATTAACTGTGCTGCACCCGGGCTGGTATGGATAACGACCACCGCATCATTGTGGTCGACGTCCAGTACCAGATTCTTCAGCGGACTGGAGGTGGTCGGCACGCCCAGTTCGGCTGGCAGGCAGTAAACCATTTCCATTTTGGCATTGCGTGTACGCACCGCGCCGAACTTGGTCAGCATGCGCGACACTTTGGATTGGTTAATGTTTTCGAAGCCTTCTTCCTGCAGCGCCAAAACGATCTCGCCTTGCGAGCTGAATTTTTCTTCTTTCAATAACGCTTTAAACGCCTTGATCAGATCTTCCTGCTTTGCGGGATTACGCATTTTGCACCGGTGAATGTTAACAATAGAGTTCATTATTATGCATATAAATGAATTTTTATGCAATAAGGCAGTGTCCGGAAAAATCAAAATAGCCCGGACAATAAGGAAAGGGCGGCATTTTAACAAAATCCGTATCTCATGAATATGCCCATTTCACCCAGGGGGGAAAGCTGCCTCCCCGGTAAAGAAAATGTTATTAAAATGATGTTGTTCTGATGTTGTGTAAGGGTGTAATGTAACGGCCGGTTAACTTGCTCGTGAATAACCTCGCACTATTTTCGATTAGTGTGCGCTATGCCCTTAATGCGTAAGCTATTTAATCTAAAATGTCCGCGATCGAGGCCATTTTGTTGCGCCAGCTCTCAATCCAACTGTTAAGAGATTGTTTTAAAAGGTGTAATAATCTAAGGTCCGTACCCAGAAATTCACGGCGCTTTTATATTTAAGATAATAAAGGAGTATAGGATGAAAGTTGCAGTTCTCGGTGCTGCTGGCGGTATCGGCCAGGCCCTCGCCCTTCTACTCAAAACCCAGCTTCCTTCAGGTTCTGAACTCTCCCTCTACGACATTGCCCCAGTAACCCCAGGCGTTGCCGTCGATTTAAGCCACATCCCAACCGCAGTGAACATCAAAGGCTTTGCCGGCGAAGACGCAAAACCTGCCTTGCAGGGTGCGGATGTAGTACTGATTTCCGCTGGTGTGGCGCGTAAACCAGGGATGGATCGCTCCGATCTGTTCAACGTCAACGCCGGCATCGTGCGTAACCTGATCCAGCAAGTAGCGGAAACCTGCCCGAAAGCCTGCATCGGCATCATCACCAACCCGGTGAACACCACGGTTGCCATCGCGGCCGAAGTGCTGAAAAAAGCCGGTGTGTATGACAAGAACAAACTGTTTGGCGTCACCTCGCTGGATATCATTCGTTCCAATACCTTCGTGGCCGAGCTGAAAGGCAAAAAGCCGGAAGAACTGAACGTGCCGGTAATCGGTGGCCACTCGGGCGTGACCATCCTGCCATTGCTGTCCCAGATCCCTGGCGTTACCTTCAGCGAGCAGGAAGTTGCGGACTTGACCAAGCGTATCCAGAACGCAGGTACCGAAGTGGTTGAAGCAAAAGCCGGCGGCGGGTCTGCTACGTTGTCCATGGGCCAGGCTGCGGCACGTTTCGGTCTGTCGCTGGTACGCGCGCTGCAGGGCGAGCAAGGGGTGGTGGAATGCGCCTATGTAGAAGGTGACGGCAAATATGCCCGTTTCTTTGCACAACCGCTGCTGCTGGGTAAAAACGGCGTGGAAGAACGCAAAGACATCGGTACCCTGAGTGCGTTCGAGCAAAAAGCGCTGGAAGAGATGTTAGACACGCTGCGCAAAGATATCGAGCTGGGCGAGACTTTCGTCAACAAGTGATCGCTTGCTCTGAGTAAACTCTTGTTAGGCCGCCGGACAGCGTTCCGGCGGTTTTTTTTTGCCCGCAATTACGATTTCATCCGCGATTTGCGATCCAGCAGCTGATGAGTATCGGGATCAAAATAGCGGCTCGGCCAGATTTCCGCCGGATGGATGCTCAGCGCATCGGCAATCAGCCATTCTCCCTTCGGCCATGGGCGCGACAGGGCATTTGCCAAGGTGGACGAGCTTAAACCGGCGCGTCGCGAGACCGCTGCCAGCGTAGTGCCTCTCTTGCGTAATGCGGCAATAACGTCTGCCGGATGCCAATCCTGACTCCTTGAATTCATGTTTTCATTCCTTTTTTTGATTAGTCAAAGTTCCGTTAGTGGTATAACTAACAGGCATGTATTAATCGTTCGCACAACATGAAACGCTTAGACGGAAACCAGAATACCATTGTTTTCTGAAAATGGCGGAATGGTTTCCTAAAAATGCGTTGACCACATAATTTCCCAGAGAAAAAGGTTATGAAAAACGAGTGGTTTGCCGCCAAGGAGCTGATAGGCATCGCAGGGTTACCGTCCTCACCACAGGGAATCAATCAAATGGCTCGCCGTGAGGGATGGGTTAGCCGTCGTCGCAAGGGTGTCCAGGGTAAGGCGGTGGAGTATCACATCGACAGTCTGCCATTGTCGGCGCGTAATTTACTGATATTGCAAGAAGAGCCAGCCGGTTATCAGGTTGAACGCAACGATTCGTTGGTGGTGTTGATCGAATGTTTCCGCCGCATGACGGAAAGCGAGCGCGAACGGTTATTGACGTTTTTGATGCGGGAAGGCATTGGCAGCCTGTTGGCGCGCATCAGCGATGAGGCTACCGCTGATGCGATGACAGGCCCGGATAGCGAGCCTGAGAAACGATAGGGAAACCCCGTTGCTAGAAATCCCGTTGCACCGCCAGATGCGCCAGGCCTTCCAGCGCGTCACGGAACGGTGATTGCGGCAGGACATGCAGCGCAGCGATAGCCTTGTCTGCTTCTTCTTCCGCCCGCTGGCGGGTATAGCTCAGCGAACCGCACTGTTCCATGGCTGTCA
This sequence comes from Serratia odorifera, assembly GCF_900635445.1. Taxonomy (NCBI): domain Bacteria; kingdom Pseudomonadati; phylum Pseudomonadota; class Gammaproteobacteria; order Enterobacterales; family Yersiniaceae; genus Serratia; species Serratia odorifera. The sequence goes on along the minus strand of NZ_LR134117.1, from coordinate 1,023,594 downwards.
GCACCGGTTCCAGCAAATGCCGGCCGTTGCCCTGCTCGATGGCGCCGCGAATCATCGCCGTCTGCTGCGCATTACCGTGGTGCATGGCGTGCAGCAGCGGCAGCGTCGGTTTGCCTTCATTTAGATCGTCGCCGGTGTTCTTGCCCAGCGTGACGCCGTCAGCGCTGTAATCAAGCAAGTCGTCAATCAATTGGAAAGCGGTGCCGAGATAGCGGCCATAATCCTGCAGCCCCTGTTCCTGTGCCTCTGTGGCGCCGGACAAAATGGCGGAAGACTGTGCGGCAGCTTCAAACAGGCGCGCGGTCTTGCTGTAGATCACCCGCATGTAGCTTTCTTCGGTAATGTCCGGATCGTGCACGTTCATTAATTGCAGTACTTCGCCTTCGGCAATCACATTGACCGCCTCCGACATCAGCGCCAGCACCCGCAGCGATTCCAGACTGGTCATCATCTGAAATGCGCGCGTATAAATGAAGTCGCCCACCAGCACGCTGGCGGCGTTGCCGAACGCCGCGTTGGCGGTTGCCTTGCCGCGGCGCATATCGGACTCATCGACCACATCGTCATGCAGTAAAGTAGCGGTGTGGATGAACTCGATCAGCGCAGCAACGGTAATGTGCTTATCACCCTGATACTGCAACGCCCGAGCTGCCAGTACGGCGATCATCGGGCGAATGCGTTTACCGCCACCGCTGATAATGTAATAGCCAAGCTGATTGATGAGCGTGACTTCGGAATTCAACTGTTCAAGAATTGTTGCGTTCACGGCCGCCATATCCTGCGCGGTTAACTCGGTAATTTGTTCTAGATTCATTGTATTGTTTTCAGCTGTGTTTCTCTTCACCGCGTTGAGATCGCTGCTCACATCGGTACATGGCGGTAACTGTTCCTTGATTGTACTTGAAAAACGCCTCAGATAAACGCCAGGAAAGAAACTGTGCTTTTTTTCTTCTTTTTTCTGCTTCAGGCCGGATTCTGCTCTTGTCATGTGCTGTATTTTTGCGTAGAATTCGCGCCCTATTGTGAATATTTATAGCGCGCTCTGTACTACACGGTTGAGCACGCGGAAAGCGGAGTTTTATATGTACGCGGTTTTCCAAAGTGGTGGTAAACAACACCGAGTAAGCGAAGGTCAGACCGTTCGCTTGGAAAAGCTGGACATCGCAACTGGTGAAGCGGTTGAGTTTGACCAGATTCTGATGATCGCTAATGGCGAAGATATCAAAATCGGCGTTCCTTTCGTCGATGGCGGCAAGATCAAAGCTGAAGTCGTTGCTCACGGTCGTGGCGAGAAAATTAAGATTGTTAAGTTTCGTCGTCGTAAGCACTACCGTAAGCAGCAAGGCCACCGTCAGTGGTTCACTGACGTCAAAATCACCGGCATCAGCGCTTAAGTTAGGAGAGCGGATTAATGGCACACAAAAAGGCTGGCGGCTCGACTCGTAACGGTCGCGATTCTGAAAGCAAACGTCTGGGCGTTAAGCGCTTCGGCGGCGAAGCAGTACTGGCAGGCAGCATCATCGTTCGTCAGCGCGGCACCAAATTCCACGCTGGTACCAACGTGGGTTGCGGCAAAGACCACACTCTGTTTGCTTTGAAAGACGGTAAAGTCAAATTCGAAGTTAAAGGCCCGAGCAATCGTAAATTCATCAGCATCGACGCTGAATAATTTTCCGAGCCTTACTAAATAGATGTAAGCCCCGCAATTCGTTGCGGGGCTTTTTACATTTATACCCGGCATATTCAGGTTGCAGGCGCGCCAACAGCGCCCGAAACTCGCTTTAGGCGATTGCGGGCCACGGGTTGGTACGCCGTATCAATCGGTCTACGACCGAATTGACGCTTCTTGCGATGAGGGTATAGGGCTGTGCAGCGGCCCGACAGCGCGCAGGCAAAAATCACGAATGGAAACAAAACAGCAGGTCGGTATTGGCATTTTTCTGGCGGTGACCACGGCGGTTTGCTGGGGGGCATTGCCGATCGCCATGAAGGAAGTGTTGCAGGTGATGGAGCCGTTTACCGTCGTCTGGTATCGCTTTACCATGGCGGCCATCGGGTTGGGTCTGATTCTGGCGGTGCGCGGCAGGTTGCCGCCGCTCAAGATGTTCCGCCAACCGCGCTGGCTGCTGTTACTGGTGATTGCCACCGCCGGGTTGCTGGGGAACTTTGTGTTCTTCAGCTCTTCGCTGCAATACCTCAGCCCGACGGCTTCGCAGGTTATCGGCCAGCTGTCGCCGGTCGGCATGATGTTTGCCAGCGTGTTGATTTTAAAAGAGCGGATGCGTATTACCCAGGTGATTGGCGCCTTGATGCTGATTTGCGGGTTGATGCTGTTCTTTAACGTCAGCCTGATCGAAATCTTCACCCGCCTGACGGATTACACGCTTGGCGTGCTGTTGGGGGTGTGTGCGGCAATGGTCTGGGTCACCTATGGCGTTGCGCAGAAAGTCTTGCTGCGTCGATTGGCCTCGCCGCAGATCCTGGTAATGTTGTACACTTTATGTGCAATCGCGTTGTTCCCATTGGCGAAGCCGGCAGTTATTTTCCAGCTCAGCAGTTGGCAATTGGCCTGTCTGCTGTTTTGCGGTGCCAACACGCTGATTGGCTATGGTGCGCTGGCGGAAGCCATGGCGCGCTGGCAGGCTGCGCAGGTGAGTGCGTTAGTAACGCTTACTCCGCTGTTTACCCTGCTGTTTTCAGATTTATTGGCGTTGGCCTGGCCACAGGTATTCACCGCACCGACGCTCAATGTCGTCGGTTATGTCGGTGCTTTCGTGGTGGTCGCCGGCGCCATGTTTTCCGCAATTGGTCACCGGTGGTGGCCGCGACGGGCAGAACCCCGCCTGGTTGCTCCTCTAAAGCAACCCGGTGAATGATTTACGGAGACGGTAAATGAAGTTTGTAGATGAAGCAGCGATTTTGGTCGTTGCAGGTGATGGTGGTAATGGTTGCGTCAGCTTCCGCCGCGAAAAATATATTCCGAACGGCGGCCCAGATGGCGGTGACGGCGGCGATGGCGGCGACGTTTATCTGCTGGCGGACGAAAACCTGAACACGCTGATCGATTACCGCTTTGAAAAATCTTTCCGCGCGGAGCGTGGCCAGAACGGTCAGAGCCGTGACTGTACCGGGAAGCGCGGTAAAGACGTTATCATCAAGGTTCCGGTGGGCACCCGGGTGAAAGATCAGGGCACCGGCGAGATCCTCGGCGATATGACGCGCCACGAGCAGCGTCTGATGGTCGCCAAGGGCGGTTGGCATGGCCTGGGCAACACCCGTTTCAAATCCTCGGTAAACCGTGCACCGCGCCAGAAAACCAACGGTACGCCGGGCGAAGAGCGCGATCTGCTGCTGGAGCTGTTACTGTTGGCTGACGTCGGTATGCTGGGGCTGCCGAATGCCGGTAAATCCACCTTTATTCGCGCGGTTTCCGCCGCCAAGCCGAAGGTCGCGGACTATCCGTTTACTACGCTGGTGCCAAGCCTGGGCGTGGTGCGTATGGACAACGAACAAAGCTTCGTCGTGGCCGATATTCCGGGGCTGATCGAAGGCGCTTCCGACGGTGCCGGTTTGGGTATTCGCTTCCTGAAGCACCTGGAGCGTTGCCGCGTATTGCTGCACCTGGTGGATATTGCGCCGATCGATGAATCCGATCCGGTTGAAAACGCCCGCGTGATCGTTAACGAACTGAACCAGTACAGCGAAAATCTGGCGCAAAAGCCGCGCTGGCTGGTGTTCAACAAAGTCGACCTGCTGGATGAGGAAGAGGCCGCCGAGCGTGCCAAGGCCATCGTTGAAGGCATGGGCTGGGAAGGCAAGTACTACATGATCTCCGCCGCCAACCGCGCCGGCGTCAACGCACTGTGCTGGGATGTGATGAACTTTATCAACACCCAGCCTAAAGCGATGGCGATCGAAGAAAGCGCGCCGGAAAAAGTGGAGTTCATGTGGGATGACTACCACCGTGAACAGATCGCTGAAGTGGAAGCCGAAGCGGACGATGACTGGGATGATGATTGGGATGAAGAAGACGACGAAGGCGTCGAGTTCATCTACAAGAAATAATTACCGGTTGTCATGATTAAAGGGCCCTGCGTGATGCAGGGCCCTTTCTTTTGCGCGTCGGCGGGGTTATCAAGGCTTCAGCGCGTCGTTCGGCAGCCAGCACTGGGCATTTAGCCCGTGACTGTCGCTACGGTTTTCCAGCGTCAAACGCCCCTGGTGCAGCTGTACGATGCGGATGACGATGTTCAAGCCCAGGCCGCTGCCGCCGTAGCGCTGATCCATACGGCGAAACGCCTGGGTGATTTCCCCGATCATGGTTTCCTTGATCCCCGGCCCTGCGTCGATCACCTGCAACAGATGCCCCTCAGCCTGCGGCGTCAGCCGTACCTGAATGCTACTGTTCTGCGGGCTGTAGCGATGGGCGTTTTCCACCAGGTTACGCAACAGCAGCCGTAACAGCACCGGATCGCCACGGGTCGGCGCAACGGGCGGCAATTGCCACTCCAGGCGCTGCTGGCGCTGCGCCGCCAACTCGGTCAATTCTTCCTGCAATGGCTGGATAACGTTATCCACCCAGTCGAACCGCTGATAGTGGCCGCCGGCGAAGTTCTGCCCGGCACGTGACAGCATCAGCAACTGTTCGACCGTGTGCATCAGTTGATCGATACGGGCAATCAGCAAGGTGCTTTCCTTGACGCCCTGCTGTTCCATCAGCTCCAGATGCAGGCGGATACCGGCCAGCGGCGTGCGTAGCTCATGTGCGGCATCGGCAGTAAACAGCCGTTCTTGTTGGATGGTATTGTCCAGCCGCGAAAAGAGCTGATTGAGCGCGGTAGTGACCGCGACCATTTCGCGACTGTCGCTGTTGACGGGCAGCGGCGACAGGTTATCGGCGGAACGCTGCTCCAGACGCGTTTGCAATTGGTTGAGCGGCCGGATAATCCAGCTGATGGCCCAGAACGACGCCAACAGCGTCACCATCATCATGATCAGCGACGGTGCCAGTAGCGAAGCGATGGCTTCGGCGATTTCGTTGTCGACCCGCTCGGTACGAACCTTGGCGGTCAGCGTTTCATCGACCAGGAAACCGATTTGCTCACGGCTTTCATGCCATAGCCATAAAGCGCTGATCAACTGGGTGACCAACAGGATCAACGCCAGCATCAGCAGCAGACGACGGCGCATGCTGATCATGGTAGGGATTCCAGACGGTAGCCAATGCCGCGCACGGTGCGGATACGATCCTTACCCAGCTTGCGGCGAAGATTGTGGACGTGTACTTCGAGGGTGTTGGAGCCGAGGTCGTCGTTCCAGGTGTACAAATCCTGCTGCAACAGCTCGCGATTGACCGTTTGCCCGGCGCGCATCATCAGGCGCGACAGAATGGCAAATTCCTTGGGAGTGACGTCCACCGGCTGTTGCTGTACATACACCTGCTGGCTGGACAGGTTTAGCGTCAGGTCATCGAGTTGCAACAGGTTGTCGCTGTGGCCCTGATAGCGGCGAATCAAGGCGCGTACCCGCGCCTTCAGTTCGACCAATGCGAACGGTTTGACCAGATAGTCGTCGGCGCCGGCGTCCAGGCCGTCGACGCGGTCTTCCAGCGCGTCGCGGGCGGTGAGGATCAGCACCGGCAGATCGATATGCTGACGGCGCCACTGGCGCAGCAGACTGGCGCCGTCCAAATCCGGCAGGCCCAAATCGAGGATCACCATGCTGTACTGACTGCTGACGATCAACGCATTGGCCTCGGCGGCGTTCAGGGCGCTGTCGCAGGCATAGCCTTCGCTGGCCAACGCCATGGCCAGACCCTGTAGCAGCAGTTCATCATCCTCAACGATCAGTAACTTCACCCTGGGCCTCGGTTATTGTGCTACTCAGTTATTTTGGTAAATATCCTTGTACAGCCGGCTTTCAAAACGCACCAGCGGGATACGACGTTGTCGCTGGTCTTCTGGTGGCACCGCATAGCCCGACAGATACTGTACGAAGGCCAGACGCTGACCGCTGGCGGTGGTGATAAAACCGGCCAGGTTGTACACGCCTTGCAGCGCCCCGGTTTTCGCTGATACCTTGCCGTCGACGCCGGCTTCGTGCAGACCGCCGCGATAACGCAAGGTGCCATCGTAACCGGACAGCGGTAACATCGAAATAAAGTTCAGCTCGCTGTCGTGCTGCGCGATGTATTGCAATGCCTGCATCATGGTGGCCGGCGCCAGCAGATTGTGGCGCGACAGGCCAGAGCCGTCCACTACGATGCTGTTGCCAAGATCTACTCCCGCTTTCTGGCGCAGAACCTGACGCACGGCGTCGGCGCCTGCCCGCCAGGTACCCGGTACGCCGAAGCGTTCATGGCCGATGGTACGAAATACAGTGTCGGCAATCATGTTGTCGGACTTTTTCAGCATAATCTTCAGCAGATCGTGCAACGGCGCTGACTGGGTCTGCGCGATCACCGTTCCACTGATGCCTGGCTGTGTCTGGCGCTTCAGATGACCGTCAATCTGGATACCGGCCTGCGTCAGTTCGTCTTTTAAAATCGCGCCGGCATAGCTGGCGCCGTCCTGAATGGCGAAGGCCAGCGGCAAAGGGTCGCTGCGCTGCGTCAGACAGCCGGTCAGGGTAAAGCGGTTCAGCTCGCCCGGCACCACGTCCAGCTCGCAGTATTGCGCGTCTGACGAGCCTTTGGCCAGGGTACGCACCTGGCTGAACATGTTCACCGGATAATAGGATGCAACGCGGATAAACGCCATGTCGCCGGGTTTCGGTGCGCTGTACAATGATACCGAGAAGCAGTTGCGATCAACGATGGCCGCCGACGGCGGGGCGCTGAAACACTGCGTCAAATCGTTCCACGGCCAGCCCGGAGCCTTGTCATGGCTGGCGAACACCGAGGTATCAACCAGTACGTCGCCGGTGATTTGCCGCACGCCCTGTTTTTTCAGCACCGCGACCATGTTGCGCAGGCTTTGGCGTTTAAAGGTCGGATCGCCGCCGAAGCGCGCAATCAGGTTGCCCTGTAACACGCCGTCGTTGATGTTGCCCTGGCTTTCCAGCGTGGTGCTGAAGCGATAGTCCGGGCCGAGCTGCAACAGGGCTGCCAGCGCGGTCAGCACCTTCTGGGTACTGGCGGGCAGGGCCATTTGCTGAGAGTGATAATCGATGACCGGCGCCGGTGCGCCGATCTTCTGAACTACCAGGGCAAGGTTGGCCCCATCAGGCAAATATTGTGTGTAATCTTCAACCGGGGCCGCATTTACATTTAGAACAAATGCGCAAGCCAATGCACTGACAATTCGTGAAAAACGCATAATCTCGGAATAGCTGCTGGGTAACGTGCCGCCATACTACGGCGCATTCAGGGAAAAAGTAAACGATGACCCTCAAGGAACTCTACGCTAAAATGCGTATCAAAATGCAAAATCGATCCTGACTTGGGCAACAGTTCCGAGTCAGGCTTCTTTTGTTTATCGCCTGGAGGCGGCTGGCGGTAGCCATCCGTGTTTTCATACGAATACGTCAGGATGACGGTTATTTGAACAGGAAAGATTTAGAGGTAGTGAAATTATGAAACAGATTCCGATGACCTTGTTTGGCGCTGAAAAACTGCGCGAAGAACTTGAATATTTGAAGAGCGTGCGCCGCCCGAAAATCATTGCTGACATTGCGGAAGCGCGCGAACACGGCGATTTGAAAGAAAATGCCGAATATCATGCGGCGCGTGAGCAGCAGGGTTTCTGTGAAGGTCGTATCCAGGAAATCGAAGCCAAACTGTCCAACGCCCAGGTGATTGATATCACCAAAATGCCCAATACCGGCCGCGTGATTTTTGGCTCCACCGTTACGGTGATGAATCTGGATAGCGAAGACGAAGTGACCTACCGCATCGTTGGCGACGATGAAGCCGATTTCAAGAAAAATCTGATTTCGGTCAATTCGCCGATGGCGCGTGGTTTAATCGGTAAAGAACAGGACGACGTGGTGGTGATCAAAACCCCCGGCGGCGACGTGGACTACGAAATCCTGAAGGTGGAATACCTCTGATTGACCAAGGCTGGTCAGAAGTTCGGCAGGGTTTTGTAAAGAAAAGAAAAAGGCCGCATGGCGGCCTTTTATCTGACGCAGGTGCATGGCACCTTTTCGTTAAACTGGCGTCAATTAACGCGGTAGACTGATCTTGCGCTCTTTGGAAGGGCGGTAAAGAATAAGCGTACTACCGATAACCTGCACGTTGCAGGCACCCGTTTCACGCACGATAGCATCGGCGATCAGGGTTTTGGTCTCGCGATCTTCAGCAGCGATTTTTACTTTGATCAGCTCGTGGTGCTCCAGAGCCTGTTCAATTTCAGCCAGCACCCCTTCGGTGAGACCGTTATTACCCAGCATGACAACCGGTTTTAACGGATGCGCCAGGCCTTTCAGGTGCTGTTTTTGTTTATTATTCAGATTCATTGTCTTTTTTGCTTAAGTTGGGATTGAAAACGGTACATTCTACCGCCATCTCATGTGTATCACCAAATCGGTCTTCACCGATGAGAGTCTACGTGAGCAGCGAACCTGACATAAGACTCTTTTTAGGATAGTTGGAAAACGAGATGGCAAATAAAAAGCGTTCGGCGAGTTCCAGTCGCTGGCTTCAAGAACACTTTAGCGATAAATATGTACAACAGGCGCAGAAAAAAGGGCTGCGCTCTCGTGCCTGGTTTAAACTTGATGAAATACAGCAAAGCGACAAACTGTTTAAACCGGGTATGACGGTAGTGGATTTGGGGGCGGCGCCAGGTGGCTGGTCGCAGTATGTCGTTACCCAGATCGGCGGTACCGGGCGGATCATCGCCTGTGATATTTTACCAATGGATCCTATCGTTGGCGTCGATTTCCTCCAGGGCGACTTTCGTGATGAACTGGTATTAAAGGCGCTGTTGGATCGTGTAGGTGAAAGCAAGGTTCAGGTGGTCATGTCTGACATGGCCCCGAATATGAGTGGCACCCCGGCGGTCGATATTCCAAGATCGATGTATCTGGTGGAATTAGCACTGGAAATGTGTCGTGATGTCCTCGCACCAGGCGGAAGTTTCCTGGTGAAGGTGTTCCAGGGAGATGGCTTTGACGAGTACCTACGGGAAATTCGCTCCCTGTTTACGAAGGTTAAGATTCGTAAGCCAGACGCTTCCCGCGCCCGTTCGCGCGAAGTGTACATTGTAGCGACAGGGCGCAAACTGTAGTACCCTAACGCTGTTTGTTAACACAGTTGTAATATGAGGTTAATCCCTTGAGTGACATGGCGAAAAACCTAATTCTCTGGTTAGTCATCGCGGTAGTGTTGATGTCTGTATTCCAGAGCTTTGGGCCCAGCGAGTCGAATGGCCGTAGGGTGGATTACTCTACCTTCATGTCCGAACTGACCCAAGATCAGGTTCGCGAAGCGCGAATCAACGGACGTGAGATCAACGTTACCAAGAAAGATAGTAACCGATACACGACTTATATCCCCGTCAACGATCCCAAGCTGTTGGATACGTTACTGACGAAGAATGTGAAAGTTGTCGGTGAACCGCCGGAAGAACCGAGTTTGCTGGCTTCTATCTTCATTTCGTGGTTCCCGATGCTGTTGCTGATTGGGGTCTGGATATTCTTTATGCGGCAGATGCAGGGCGGCGGCGGCAAGGGCGCGATGTCCTTCGGCAAGAGCAAGGCCCGTATGCTGACTGAAGATCAGATCAAGACCACCTTTGCCGACGTTGCCGGCTGCGACGAAGCAAAAGAAGAAGTGAGCGAACTGGTTGACTACCTGCGCGAACCGAGCCGATTCCAGAAACTGGGCGGCAAGATCCCGAAAGGCGTGCTGATGGTTGGCCCTCCGGGTACCGGTAAGACGTTGCTGGCGAAAGCCATCGCCGGCGAGGCGAAAGTACCGTTCTTCACCATTTCCGGTTCCGACTTCGTGGAAATGTTTGTCGGTGTGGGTGCATCCCGCGTTCGCGACATGTTTGAACAGGCGAAGAAAGCCGCGCCTTGCATCATCTTCATCGATGAAATCGACGCCGTCGGTCGCCAGCGTGGCGCCGGTCTGGGTGGCGGTCACGATGAACGTGAGCAGACGCTGAACCAGATGCTGGTTGAGATGGACGGTTTTGAAGGCAACGAAGGCATCATCGTCATCGCGGCAACCAACCGTCCTGACGTGCTTGACCCGGCGTTGCTGCGTCCAGGCCGTTTCGACCGTCAGGTGGTAGTCGGCTTGCCGGACGTGCGTGGCCGTGAGCAGATCCTGAAGGTGCACATGCGTCGCGTGCCATTGGCGGCAGATATCGACGCGTCGGTTATCGCTCGCGGTACCCCGGGTTTCTCCGGTGCCGATCTGGCCAACCTGGTCAACGAAGCTGCGCTGTTCGCTGCCCGTGGCAACAAACGCGTGGTGTCGATGGTCGAGTTCGAAAAAGCCAAAGACAAAATCATGATGGGCGCGGAACGTCGCTCGATGGTAATGACCGAAGCGCAGAAAGAGTCGACCGCCTATCACGAAGCGGGGCACGCGATTATCGGCCGCCTGGTTCCGGAACACGATCCGGTGCACAAGGTGACGATTATTCCACGTGGTCGCGCGCTGGGTGTGACCTTCTTCCTGCCGGAAGGGGACGCGATCAGCGCCAGCCGTCAGAAGCTGGAAAGCCAGATTTCTACCCTGTACGGTGGTCGTCTGGCGGAAGAAATCATCTACGGGCCGGAAAAAGTGTCTACCGGTGCCTCGAACGACATCAAGGTCGCGACCTCCATCGCGCGCAACATGGTGACCCAATGGGGCTTCTCCGAGAAGCTGGGGCCACTGCTGTATGCCGAAGAAGAGGGCGAAGTGTTCCTGGGTCGTTCCGTGGCCAAGGCGAAGCACATGTCTGATGAAACCGCGCGTATCATCGACCAGGAAGTCAAATCCCTGATCGAACGCAACTACACCCGCGCGCGTTCGCTGTTGATGGAAAACATGGACATCCTGCACTCAATGAAGGATGCCCTGATGAAGTACGAAACCATCGACGCGCCGCAGATTGACGACCTGATGAACCGTAAGGACGTGCGTCCGCCAGCGGGTTGGGACGATGCGAGCAAAGGCAACAACTCCGACAACGGCGGCACACCAAAAGCCCCGACGCCGGTTGATGATCCTCGCACGCCAAATCCAGGCAATACCATGTCTGAACAGCTCGACAAGTAACATCGACTGTGTAATAACATCAAACCCCCGGCATGCCGGGGTTTTTTATTGCCCACAGGCAGTGGAACAGCAACAGTAAGGTAGAACAACGATGCAGTTAACCGTGCGCGACATGACGCTCGACCTCTCCCATCCGCGGGTGATGGGCATTCTCAACGTTACCCCGGATTCCTTCTCCGATGGCGGCAAACACAACACGTTGAATGATGCCTTGTTGCATGCCCATGGATTGATATCTGCCGGCGCGACGATGATTGACGTGGGCGGTGAATCGACCCGACCAGGCGCGGCAGAGGTCAGCGAGGACGAAGAGATGGCGCGCGTGGTGCCAGTGGTTGAGGCGATTGCCCGGCGCTTTGAGGTGTTTATTTCGGTGGACACCTCCAAACCGGGGGTGATTCGTGAATCCGCCAACGCCGGTGCGCATCTGATCAACGATGTGCGTTCCTTGCAGGAACCGGGAGCGCTGACGGCAGCGATCGACAGTGGCCTGCCGGTATGTCTGATGCACATGCAGGGCGAGCCGCGCAACATGCAGCAGGCGCCGCACTATGATGACCTGATGGGCGACGTGATGGCCTTTTTCCAGCAGCATATCGCGCGTTGTACTGCGGCGGGCATAGCAAAACAGAAATTGTTGCTCGACCCGGGCTTCGGTTTCGGTAAGAATCTGGCGCATAATTACCAGCTATTGGCACGGTTGTCCGAATTTCACCAGTTCGGCCTACCGCTGTTGGTGGGCATGTCGCGTAAATCGATGATTGGGCAATTGTTGAACGTGCCGCCAGAACAGCGGGTTACCGGCAGCGTGGCCTGCGCGGTGATCGCGGCGATGCAAGGCGCACAGATCATCCGGGTACATGACGTTAAAGAAACCGTCGAGGCGATGCGCGTCGTCGAGGCAACACTTTCAGCTAAGGGACAGTAGAGACATGAGCGAGCGTAAATATTTTGGTACCGATGGCATCCGTGGCAAGGTCGGTGACAGTCCGATCACGCCGGATTTCGTCCTTAAGCTCGGCTGGGCTGCAGGGAAAGTGCTGGCACGCCATGGCTCACGCAAAATCATCATCGGCAAAGATACCCGTATTTCCGGCTATATGCTGGAATCGGCGCTGGAGGCCGGCCTGGCGGCGGCAGGGCTGTCCGCGTCGTTTACCGGCCCGATGCCAACCCCGGCGATTGCCTATCTGACCCGTACCTTCCGTGCCGAAGCCGGTATCGTCATTTCCGCGTCGCACAACCCGTATTATGACAATGGCATCAAATTCTTCTCGATCGATGGTGCCAAGTTGCCGGATCACGTTGAGGAAGCCATCGAAGCTGAAATGGAAAAACCGCTGACCTGCGTCGAGTCTGCGGAGCTCGGCAAGGCCAGCCGCATTATTGATGCTGCCGGTCGCTACATTGAATTCTGTAAAGGCACCTTCCCAAGCGAGCTGAGCCTGAAGGGGCTGAAGATCGTCGTGGACTGCGCCAACGGCGCCACCTATCACATCGCGCCGAGCGTACTGCGTGAGCTGGGCGCTAACGTGATTGCCATCGGCTGTGAGCCGGACGGCATGAACATCAACGAACAGTGCGGTGCAACCGACGTTCGTCAACTGCAAGAGCGGGTGCTGGCCGAAAAGGCGCACGTCGGACTGGCATTTGACGGCGACGGCGACCGGGTGATGATGGTTGATCACCTGGGCAATAAGGTCGATGGCGACCAGATCCTGTATATCATTGCCCGCGAAGGGCTGCGTCAGGGCCAGTTGCGCGGCGGTGCCGTCGGCACGCTGATGAGTAACATGGGGCTGGAACTGGCGCTCAAGCAGTTGGGCATTCCGTTTGCGCGCGCCAAGGTGGGCGACCGCTACGTGCTGGAAAAACTGCAAGAGCTGGGCTGGCGCATCGGGGCGGAAAACTCCGGTCACGTGATTCTGCTGGACAAGACCACCACCGGTGACGGTATCGTGGCCGGTCTGCAGGTATTGACCGCCATTGTGCGCAACAACATGAGCCTGCACGATTTGTGCAGCGGCATGAAATTACTGCCGCAGATCCTGGTTAACGTCCGTTTCACCGGCGAGCACAACCCGCTCGAGTCGGAATCGGTACGACAAGTGACCGAAGCGGTGGAAGCTGAACTGGCGGGGCGCGGCCGCGTGCTGCTGCGTAAATCCGGTACCGAGCCGCTGATCCGCGTGATGGTGGAAGGCGAAGATGAACAACAGGTGACCGAACTGGCCAACCGCATCGCCGAAGCGGTAAAATCTGCGGGTTAAAACAGGCGGTTAACTGCCTTGTCGAATATTTGAGCCACTGGACGTGGCGCGTTTGCTGTTTTTTTCCGCAAACGCGCCTGCCGCAGCAAATTGCCCTTGCACGGTTTGACGGCTTTGGTTAGTATTCACACCCGCTTCAGTAGGCCGTTGATAACAACGCCTGCGACTTCGTTTAGAAGCATTTGGGGTGAGAAGCATTTGGCACGCGGTGAAGCCGCAAGGATACGGGTACAACTATGTACGAAGCTCTTCTGGTAATTTTCCTGCTGATTTCGATCGGGCTTGTGGCTCTGATCATGTTGCAGCAAGGTAAAGGCGCTGATATGGGAGCCTCATTCGGAGCAGGTGCGTCTGGCACATTGTTCGGTTCGAGCGGTTCCGGTAACTTCATGACCCGCATGACGGCTGTTTTGGCGACGCTGTTTTTCGTCATTAGTCTGATCCTGGGCAACCTGAGCAGCAACCAGAGCCAAAAAGGCAGCGAGTGGGAAAACCTGGGTCAGCCGGTTAAAACCGAGCAGACTACCGCGCCGGCAGCACCAGCCAAGCCGAGCAGCGATATCCCGCAATAAGCCGTCAGCAGTAAACGTGTTTAAACGGTGGTTGGCAGCAATGCAAACGGCCGTTGCAGTAAGAATCAGTACCGAGGTGGTGGAATTGGTAGACACGCTACCTTGAGGTGGTAGTGCCCTAACGGGCTTGTGGGTTCGAGTCCCATCCTCGGTACCAATATCCCAGAGATAACTTGCATTTTTGCGATTATCAGCGTAGTATTTGCCACGTTTTCGGACGCGGGGTGGAGCAGCCTGGTAGCTCGTCGGGCTCATAACCCGAAGGTCGTCGGTTCAAATCCGGCCCCCGCAACCACTTTCCTTTAAGTGTTTATTTTCAAATACACTTTTCGATTGAATCCGCTTTTCTCGAACAACATTTGAAAATGACACTTGTCAGAAAGTTGTACCGAAGCCGCATTGCGGCAAACAGGGTCCAGTTGCATAAAGCCCCGAATTTTCGGGGTTTTTTGTTATTTGGCAACAGAATCACTGGGCTATTAAGCCCTTTTTTTATGTCTTGGGGGTGGGCTTGTCCACATTAGAACAAAAATTGACAGAGATGCTTTCGGCACCGGTAGAGGCGTTGGGCTTTGAGCTTGTAGGCATAGAATTTATTCGTGCGCGCCAATCCACGCTCCGCATCTATATTGATAGTGAAAACGGCATTAATGTTGATGATTGTGCTGATGTCAGCCACCAGGTCAGCGCCGTATTGGATGTCGAAGATCCGGTTACGGTCGCTTACAACTTGGAAGTCTCCTCTCCTGGCCTTGATCGCCCGATGTTCACCGCAGAACACTATACTCGTTTCCTCGGTGAAGAAGTCAGCCTGGTCCTGCGCATGGCGGTACAGAACCGCCGTAAGTGGCAGGGCATCATCAAGTCTGTCGAAGGCGAAATGATCACGGTTACTGTGGATGGGAAAGATGAAGTGTTCGCGCTGAGCAATATTCAGAAAGCGAACCTGGTACCCCACTTTTAAAGTTTGGATGAGGCAACTAGGATGAATAAAGAGATTCTGGCTGTTGTTGAAGCTGTTTCCAATGAAAAATCCCTTCCGCGTGAGAAGATTTTTGAAGCGCTGGAAACCGCATTAGCCACCGCAACCAAGAAAAAATACGAGCAGGAAATTGACGTGCGCGTCAGCATCGATCGCAAAACCGGCGATTTCGATACTTTCCGTCGCTGGGTCGCCGTTGACGAAGTTACCCAGCCTACGCGTGAAATCACGCTGGAAGCGGCTCAGTATGAAGACCCAAGCATCGAGCTGGGCGGATACGTCGAAGACCAGATCGAATCCGTTACCTTTGACCGCATCACCACCCAGACCGCCAAGCAGGTTATCGTACAGAAAGTACGTGAAGCCGAGCGTGCGATGGTGGTCGACGCTTTCCGTCAGCACGAAGGTGAAATCGTCACCGGCGTGGTGAAAAAAGTTAACCGCGACAGCATCGCGCTGGATCTCGGCGGCAACGCCGAAGCGGTGATTGGCCGTGAAGACATGCTGCCACGCGAAAACTTCCGCCCAGGCGACCGTATCCGCGGCGTTCTGTACGCGGTTCGCCCGGAAGCACGCGGCGCACAGCTGTTCGTCAGCCGCTCCAGCCCGGAAATGCTGAAAGAACTGTTCCGCATCGAAGTGCCGGAAATTGGCGAAGAAGTTATTGAAATCAAAGCGGCAGCCCGCGATCCGGGTTCTCGCGCCAAAATCGCCGTTAAAACCAACGACAAGCGTATCGACCCGGTCGGTGCCTGCGTCGGGATGCGCGGCGCACGCGTTCAGGCCGTTTCGAGCGAGCTCGGCGGCGAACGTATTGATATCGTGCTGTGGGACGACAACCCGGCCCAGTTCGTCATCAACGCCATGGCCCCGGCAGACGTTGCCTCGATCGTGGTTGATGAAGATCGGCACACCATGGATATCGCCGTTGAAGCCAGCAATCTGGCACAGGCGATTGGCCGTAACGGCCAAAACGTGCGTTTGGCCTCTCAGCTCAGCGGCTGGGAACTGAACGTGATGACGGCGGACGATCTGCAAGCCAAGCATCAGGCCGAAGCTCATGCCGCCATTGATACCTTCACCAAATATCTTGATATCGACGAAGAATTCGCCACCGTACTGGTTGAAGAAGGCTTCTCTACGCTGGAAGAGCTGGCCTATGTGCCAATCAAAGAGCTGCTGGAAATCGACGGTCTCGATGAAGATATGGTTGAAGCGTTGCGCGATCGCGCCAAAGCTGCATTGACCACGCTGGCCCTGGCTCAAGAAGAAAGCCTGGGCGACCAAAAACCTGCTGATGACTTGCTCAACCTGCCGGGTCTTGAGCGCAGCATGGCCTTTAAACTGGCCGCGCGTGGGGTTTGTACGCTGGAAGATCTTGCCGAGCAGGGTGTTGACGATCTGGCTGATATTGAAGGGCTTAGCGATCAGCAAGCCGGCGAGCTGATTATGGCCGCACGTAATATCTGTTGGTTTGGCGACAACGCGTAATAAACTGTAGCAGGAAGGAACAGCATGACGACAGATGTAACCGTAAAATCACTGGCAGCAGAGATTCAGACTCCGGTTGATCGCCTGGTACAGCAGTTTGCTGATGCAGGGATCAACAAGTCTGAGACCGACTCTGTCACCCAGCAAGAAAAAGAAACCCTACTGGCGCACCTGAACCGTGAACACGGCAGCGCGCCAGGTAAACTGACGTTGCAGCGCAAAACGCGCAGCACCTTGAATATCCCGAGCACCGGCGGTAAAAGTAAATCGGTGCAAATTGAGGTCCGCAAGAAACGCACTTATGTAAATCGCGATACGCAAGAAGCCCAACAGGCGGAAGCGGCAGAGCAGGCACAGCGTGAAGCGGAAGAGCAGGCACGGCGCGAAGCGGAAGAGCTAGCGAAACGCGAAGCAGAAGCGAAGCGCGCAGCCGAAGAGCAAGCCAAACGTGAGGCCGCTGAAAAAGCTAAGCGTGATGCAGCGGAAAAAGATAAAGTGACCAATCAACATACCGACGAAATGACCAAGCCAGCTCAGGCAGAAAAAGCACGACGCGAAGCCGAAGCCGCTGAACTGAAACGTAAAGCGGAAGAAGAAGTGCGCCGTAAGGTGGAAGAAGAAGCCAAACGCGTTGCTGAAGAAGCGCGCCGCATGGCGGAAGAAAACGGCGAGAAGTGGGCTGAAGCCGACGCGGCAAGCGCCGCTGTTGAAACTGCCGACTATCACGTTACCACCTCCCAGCATGCGCGTGCCGCAGAAGACGAGAATGACGCCAAGGTTGAAGGTGACCGTCGCGCCCGTACTCGCGGTGGCAAATCCACCAAGCAGAAGAAAGGCAGCAAGCTGTCCGAATCCAAGGCCGATCGCGAAGAAGCGCGCGCCGTTACCCGTGGTGGTAAAGGCAAGCGTAAGCCAAGCACGCTGCAGCAGGGCTTCAACAAGCCAGCGCAGGCGGTTAACCGCGACGTTATCGTTGGCGAAACCATTACCGTTGCCGAACTGGCCAACAAGATGGCGGTAAAAGGCTCTCAGGTTATCAAAACCATGATGAAGCTGGGCGCCATGGCCACCATCAACCAGGTCATCGACCAGGAAACCGCACAGCTGGTTGCCGAAGAGATGGGCCACAAGGTTATCCTGCGTCGTGAAAACGAGCTGGAAGAAGCGCTGATGAGCGATCGTGATACCGGTGCTGCCGCTGCCGAGCCTCGTGCTCCGGTAGTGACCATCATGGGCCACGTTGACCACGGTAAAACCTCGCTGCTCGACTACATCCGCTCCACCAAAGTGGCATCGGGCGAAGCCGGCGGCATTACCCAGCACATCGGTGCCTACCACGTTGAAACCGACAGTGGCATGATCACCTTCCTGGATACCCCGGGCCACGCTGCGTTTACCTCGATGCGTGCTCGCGGCGCTCAGGCGACCGATATCGTGGTTCTGGTTGTGGCGGCGGACGACGGCGTGATGCCGCAGACCATCGAAGCCATCCAGCACGCGAAGGCGGCTCAGGTGCCATTGGTGGTTGCGGTTAACAAAATCGACAAACCAGAAGCCGATCCGGATCGCGTGAAGCAAGAACTGTCCCAGTACGGCGTTATGCCGGAAGAGTGGGGCGGTGAAGCGCAGTTCGTACACGTATCTGCCAAAGCCGGTACCGGTATTGATGAACTGCTCGACGCTATCCTGTTGCAAGCTGAAGTCCTCGAACTGAAAGCGGTGCGCAGCGGCATGGCGAGCGGCGTTGTCATCGAATCCTTCCTGGATAAAGGCCGTGGCCCGGTTGCCACCGTGCTGGTACAGGAAGGTACGCTGAACAAGGGCGACATCGTGCTGTGCGGCTTCGAATACGGCCGTGTGCGTGCGATGCGTGATGAACTGGGCCGTGAAGTGGTCTCTGCCGGTCCATCCATCCCGGTGGAAATCCTTGGTCTGTCCAGCGTTCCGGCAGCGGGTGACGAAGCGACCGTGGTGCGTGACGAGAAGAAAGCGCGTGAAGTGGCGCTGTACCGTCAAGGCAAGTTCCGCGAAGTCAAACTGGCGCGTCAGCAGAAATCCAAGCTGGAAAACATGTTCGCCAACATGACCGACGGCGAAGTTTCAGAACTGAACATCGTACTGAAATCCGATGTACAGGGTTCTTGCGAAGCGATCAGCGACTCGTTGCTGAAGCTGTCTACCGACGAAGTGAAAGTGAAGATTGTCGGTTCCGGCGTTGGCGGCATCACCGAAACCGATGCCACGCTGGCAGCGGCTTCCAATGCCATCATCATTGGCTTCAACGTTCGTGCCGACGCCTCTGCGCGCCGTGTCATCGAAGCTGAAAGCCTGGATCTGCGTTACTACTCCGTCATCTATAGCCTGATTGACGAAGTGAAGCAGGCGATGAGCGGCATGCTGGCACCAGAATACAAACAGCAGATTATCGGCCTGGCCGAAGTGCGTGACGTGTTCAAATCACCGAAATTCGGTGCTATCGCCGGTTGTATGGTTACCGAAGGTAACATCAAGCGTCACAACCCAATCCGCGTACTGCGCGACAACGTGGTTATCTACGAAGGCGAGCTGGAATCCCTGCGTCGCTTTAAAGATGACGTTAACGAAGTCCGTAACGGCATGGAATGTGGTATCGGCGTGAAGAACTACAACGACGTGCGCGTCGGCGACATGATCGAAGTATTCGAAATCATCGAGATCCAACGCACCATCGCTTAACGATCGCATATCTGCTGATACCCAATGGGTAACATCTGTTCTGGGGGGCCTTGTGCCCCCCGATTTGTCTGGAGAATCCAAAATGGCAAAAGAATTCAGCCGCGGCCAACGCGTCGCGCAAGAGATGCAGAAAGAGATTGCCATCATTCTGCAACGTGAAGTCAAAGATCCGCGTGTCGGCATGGCGACCGTTTCCGGCGTGGAAGTGTCGCGCGATCTGGCCTATGCCAAAGTTTATGTGACTTTCCTGAACGTGCTGACCGAAAACCACGATCCCGATCTGGTCACCAACGGCATCAAGGCGCTGCAAGACGCGTCCGGTTATATCCGTACCCTGCTGGGCAAGGCCATGCGTTTGCGCGTGGTGCCAGAACTGACCTTTGCCTACGATAACTCGCTGGTTGAAGGCATGCGCATGTCCAACCTGGTGACTAACGTAGTGAAGAACGACGCCGAGCGTCGCACTGCTTCCGGTGATGACGAGGAGGCTTAATGAGTCGCCCTCGTCGCCGCGGCCGTGACATTCACGGCGTTTTGTTGCTGGACAAGCCGCAGGGGCTGTCTTCCAACGACGCGCTGCAAAAAGTAAAACGTTGCTATAACGCCAATCGCGCGGGCCATACCGGCGCGCTCGATCCGCTGGCGACCGGTATGCTGCCGATTTGCCTGGGCGAAGCGACCAAGTTTTCCCAGTTTCTGCTCGACTCCGACAAGCGTTATCGGGTGATAGCCCGTCTGGGCCAGCGCACCGATACCTCGGATGCGGACGGCCAGGTGGTGCAAGAGCGCCCGGTCAACGTGACCCGCGAGCAACTCGACGCGGCATTGGACACCTTCCGCGGCAACATTCAGCAAGTGCCATCGATGTATTCCGCGCTGAAGTATCAGGGTAAGAAACTGTACGAATACGCGCGTCAGGGCATTGAAGTGCCACGTGAGGCGCGCAGCATCACGGTGTACGAACTGACGTTCATCCGCTGGGAAGGGGATGAGCTGGAGCTGGAAATCCACTGCTCCAAAGGAACCTACATCCGCACCATTACCGACGATCTCGGCGAACTGCTGGGCTGCGGCGCGCACGTGATTTATCTGCGTCGTTTGCAGGTAGCGAAATATCCGATCGAACGCATGGTGACGCTGGAACAGCTGAGCGCATTGCTGGAACAGGCGCAGGCCGAAGGCATCGCGCCGGGTGAACTGCTCGATCCGCTGCTGATGCCGATGGACAGTCCGGTGGAAAACTTCCCGGAAGTTAACCTGCTGCCAGCGGTGGCGGGCTACGTCAAGCAGGGGCAGCCGGTTCAGGCTGCCGGCGCGCCAGCGCACGGTATGGTACGTATCACCGAAGGCGATGAGCATAAATTCATCGGCGTCGGTGAGATTGCCGACGACGGGCGGGTGGCGCCAAAACGGCTGGTTGTCGAGCATTTCGACTGACTGGTTAACAACGCCTCGTCTGGCGTTGCTGCTGCGCACATTGCCTGTTGCTTGAAGGATGATGGGGATCAGAGTAGAATGGCGCAGCTTATGCATTGGGTTGCTGAATTAGAGATCGGCGCCTGTATTTATTATCTATAATCTGGAGTATGACAATGTCTCTAAGTGTTGAAGCTAAAGCTAAAATCGTAGCTGATTTCGGTCGTGGTACTAACGACAGCGGTTCTACCGAAGTTCAGGTTGCCCTGCTGACTGCGCAGATCAACCATCTGCAAGGCCACTTCTCAGAGCACAAAAAAGATCACCACAGCCGTCGTGGTCTGCTGCGTATGGTTTCTCAGCGTCGTAAGCTGCTGGACTACCTGAAGCGTAAAGATGTAGCACGTTACACCAGCCTGATCGAGCGTCTGGGTCTGCGTCGCTAATCGAACAAGTTTCAGTGGAAAGGGGCCTATTTTGGCCCCTTTCTTCTAGGAAGCATAAGCAAATCAGGTTAATGTATTGTTGAGGATCTTCCGGTACAGAGGTTCGCGCGGCTAATGAGAGACTTTATCTCGCGCATGAGATAAGGGTTGTCATTAGTCGCGAGGATGTAGTGTGAAGATCAGTGAGTCACCGGCGTGTCGAGTCGTCAATACGATTGCGCGCCTAATCTAAGGAAAAAATTTTGCTGACACCGACTATTCGCAAATTCCAGTATGGCCAGCATACCGTCACCATCGAGACCGGTATGATGGCACGTCAGGCCACTGCTGCCGTCATGGTAAGCATGGATGACACCGCGGTATTCGTTACCGTTGTAGGCCAGAAAAAGCCAAACCAGGTCAGAGCTTCTTCCCACTGACCGTTAACTATCAAGAGCGTACCTACGCGGCCGGCCGTATCCCAGGCAGTTTCTTCCGTCGTGAAGGCCGTCCAAGCGAAGGCGAAACCCTGACCTCGCGTCTGATTGACCGTCCAATCCGCCCACTGTTCCCGGACAACTTCCTGAACGAAGTGCAGGTGATTGCGACCGTAGTATCGGTCAACCCGCAGGTTAACCCGGACATCGTGGCGATGATCGGTGCTTCTGCCGCCCTGAGCCTGTCCGGTATTCCGTTCAGCGGCCCAATCGGTGCAGCACGCGTCGGTTACATCAACGACCAGTACGTGCTGAACCCGACCACCGACGAGCTGAAAGAAAGCCGTCTGGATCTGGTGGTTGCCGGTACCGAAGGCGCGGTACTGATGGTTGAATCCGAAGCTGACGTTCTGAGCGAAGATCAAATGCTGGGCGCGGTGGTATTCGGCCACGAGCAGCAGCAGGTTGTGATTGAAAACATCAATTCCCTGGTTGCCGAAGTCGGCAAACCGAAGTGGGATTGGCAGGCGCCAGCGGTTAACGAAACGCTGCACGCCCGCGTAGCGGAACTGGCGGAAGGCCGTCTGGGTGACGCTTATCACATCACCGAAAAACAGCAGCGTTATGCTCAGGTTGATGCGATTAAAGAAGACGTGATTGCCGCATTGCTGGCGCAGGACGAGTCCCTGGACGCTGGCGAAATCCAGGACATCCTGGGCAGCGTCGAGAAAAACGTAGTGCGTAGCCGCGTACTGCGTGGCGAACCGCGTATCGACGGTCGCGAAAAAGACATGATCCGTGGTCTGGACGTGCGCACCGGCGTACTGCCGCGCACCCACGGTTCCGCGCTGTTCACCCGTGGCGAAACTCAGGCGCTGGTTACCGCGACGCTGGGTACCGCACGTGACGCGCAGAACCTGGACGAGCTGATGGGCGAAAAAACCGACAGCTTCCTGTTCCACTACAACTTCCCTCCATACTCCGTGGGTGAAACCGGTATGGTGGGCTCGCCTAAACGTCGTGAAATCGGTCACGGTCGCCTGGCGAAACGCGGCGTATTGGCTATGATGCCTAAACCAGAAGATTTCCCGTACACGGTGCGTGTGGTGTCTGAAATCACCGAATCCAACGGTTCTTCTTCCATGGCTTCGGTCTGTGGTGCCTCTTTGGCGCTGATGGACGCCGGTGTGCCGATCAAGGCTGCCGTTGCTGGTATCGCCATGGGTCTGGTGAAAGAGCAGGACAACTTTGTGGTTCTGTCCGACATTCTGGGTGACGAAGATCACCTGGGTGACATGGACTTTAAAGTGGCTGGTAGCCGTGATGGTATCACCGCGCTGCAAATGGACATTAAAATTGAAGGTATCACCCGCGAAATCATGCAGGTGGCACTGAACCAGGCCAAGGGCGCGCGTCTGCACATCCTGGGCGTGATGGAACAGGCTATCAGCACTCCGCGTGGCGATATTTCTCAGTTTGCACCACGCATCCACACCATCAAGATCAATCCGGACAAGATCAAGGATGTGATCGGTAAAGGCGGTTCAGTCATCCGTGCGTTGACTGAAGAGACTGGCACTACCATCGAAATCGAAGATGATGGTACAGTTAAAATCGCTGCTACCGACGGTGAGAAGGCCAAGTTTGCCATTCGCCGCATCGAAGAGATCACCGCAGAGATCGAAGTGGGCCGCGTGTATCAGGGTAAAGTGACCCGTATCGTTGATTTCGGCGCCTTCGTGGCGATCGGCGGCGGTAAAGAAGGTCTGGTTCACATTTCACAAATCGCTGACAAGCGCGTTGAGAAAGTGACCGACTATCTGCAGATGGGTCAGGAAGTGCCGGTCAAGGTGCTGGAAGTTGATCGCCAGGGCCGTGTGCGCCTGAGCATCAAGGAAGCTACCGCGCCTGAAGCGGATGCTCCTGCTGCACCAGAAGCAGAATAACTGTAAAGCAGTTTTGACAGCTCCCCGCCCCTGGGGTTGGGAGCTGTTCGTATCGCGCGGGTAGGAAGCCCGCGTTTTAGCAAGCGGAGGACAGGACGTTCATCCAATGTTTGTCTTCGGGAGTGGGAAATGAAGCCTTTCTTACGCTGGTGTTACGTTGCGACAGCGCTCATGCTGGCAGGATGCAGCAACAATGATTGGCGTAAAGATGACGTTCTGGCTATCCCGTTGCAGCCTACGTTGCAGCAGGAAGTGATCCTGGCGCGCATGGAACAAATACTTGCCAGTCGGGCACTGACGGACGATGAGCGCGCGCAGCTTTTATATGAGCGCGGTGTGCTGTATGATAGTCTTGGGTTACGTGCACTGGCGCGCAATGACTTTTCACAAGCGCTGGCGATACGTCCCGATATGCCGGAAGTTTTCAACTACCTGGGCATTTACTTAACGCAGGCGGGCAATTTTGATGCTGCCTATGAAGCGTTTGATTCTGTACTAGAGCTTGATCCAACTTACAATTACGCGCGTTTAAACCGGGGCATCGCATTGTATTATGGCGGTCGCTTCCCGTTGGCGCAGGATGATCTGCTGGCGTTTTATCAAGACGACCCAAATGATCCCTTCCGTTCGTTGTGGCTGTATCTTGTGGAACGAGAAATCGATCCCAAGAAGGCTGACGTAGCGCTTCAACAGCGTTACGACAAAGCGGACCGAGGGCAATGGGGATGGAAAATTGTCGAATTCTACCTGGGTAAGATCAGCGAAAAAACGCTGATGGAAAGCCTCAAGGCGGATGCAACGGATAACACTTCGCTCGCTGAGCATCTCAGTGAAACTGACTTCTATTTGGGTAAACACTACCTGAGTCTGGGGGACAAGGACACCGCTTCGGCGCTGTTCAAACTGACGGTGGCTAACAACGTTCATAACTTTGTTGAGCACCGCTATGCATTGTTGGAATTGGCGCTTTTGGGCCAAGAACAAGACGACCTATCGGAATCGGACCAGCAATAGCTGACGAACATCTAACAGCCTGATAGACCTTGGTTTAACCGACCATAGCTATCGCCTTCACGGGTGAGGGCTTTTTTGTTCGTTTTATAATCTAATTTGAGCCGGTTCACACTTTTCAATGAAAATGACTGAAAATTTTCTCGACGAGTTATGTAGACTGGCTGCCATTATTAATGAGGCACGTGTACATGACTACTGAGCTTGAAACCTCTTTTGCTGACCTGGGGCTGTCTGCTCCTATCATTTCCGCCCTGACCGATCTGGGCTATGAAAAACCGTCACCGATCCAGGCTGAGTGTATTCCTCACCTGTTGAACGGTCGCGATGTGCTGGGTATGGCACAAACCGGCAGCGGTAAAACTGCGGCGTTCTCGCTGCCACTGCTGCATAACCTCGACGCTTCCCTGAAGGCACCACAGATTCTGGTGCTGGCCCCGACCCGCGAACTGGCGGTTCAGGTTGCCGAAGCGATGACCGATTTCTCCAAACACATGAACGGCGTTAACGTTGTGGCTCTGTACGGCGGCCAGCGTTACGACGTGCAGCTGCGCGCCCTGCGCCAGGGCCCACAAATCGTAGTGGGTACCCCGGGCCGTCTGCTGGACCACCTGAAACGCGGCACCCTGAACCTCTCTAACCTGAGCGGTCTGGTGCTGGATGAAGCTGACGAAATGCTGCGCATGGGCTTTATCGAAGACGTAGAAACCATCATGGCGGAAATACCGGCTGAACATCAGACCGCGCTGTTCTCCGCTACTATGCCGGAAGCGATTCGTCGCATTACCCGCCGCTTTATGAAAGAGCCGCAGGAAGTGCGCATTCAATCCAGCATCACTACCCGTCCTGACATCAGCCAGAGCTACTGGACTGCACAGGGCATGCGTAAAAACGAAGCGCTGGTGCGTTTCCTGGAAGCCGAAGACTTTGATGCAGCCATCATCTTCGTGCGTACCAAAAACGCCACGCTGGAAGTGGCCGAAGCGCTGGAGCGCAGCGGTTACAGCAGCGCCGCGCTGAATGGCGACATGAACCAGGCGCTGCGTGAGCAGACCCTGGAGCGTTTGAAAGACGGTCGTCTGGATATCCTGATTGCTACCGACGTTGCGGCCCGTGGCCTGGACGTTGAGCGTATCAGCCTGGTAGTCAACTACGATATCCCGATGGATTCCGAATCTTACGTTCACCGTATCGGCCGTACCGGTCGTGCTGGCCGCGCTGGCCGTGCGCTGCTGTTCGTGGAAAACCGCGAACGCCGCCTGCTGCGCAACATTGAACGCACCATGAAGCTGACGATCCCTGAGGTTGAGCTGCCGAACGCAGAACTGCTGGGTCAACGCCGTCTGGCCAAGTTCGCCGCTAAGGTTCAGCAGCAGCTGGAAAGCAGCGATCTGGATATGTACCGCGCGTTGCTGGCTAAACTGCAGCCGGAAGAAGAGCTGGACATCGAAACGCTGGCAGCAGCATTGCTGAAGATGGCACAGGGCGAACGTCCACTGATCCTGCCACCGGATCCGGTGTTCAAACCGCGTCAACGTCGTGAATTCAACGACCGTGACGATCGCGGCGGTGACCGTCGTCGTGATAGCCGTGACGGCGGTGAGCGTCCACAGCGTCGCGAACGTCGTGACGTGGGTGAAATGCAGCTGTACCGCATCGAAGTGGGCCGTGATGACGGCGTGGAAGTGCGTCATATCGTTGGTGCGATTGCCAACGAAGGCGACATCAGCAGCCGTTACATCGGTAACATCAAGCTGTTTGGTTCCCACTCCACCATCGAACTGCCAAAAGGCATGCCGGGCGAGATCCTGAATCACTTCACGCGCACCCGCATTCTGAACAAGCCGATGAATATGCAACTGTTGGGCGATGCTCAGCCGCATGAACGTCGTGAGCGTCGCGAAGGCGGTAACGCCGGTGGCGAACGTCGCGGCAACGGTCGTCCTTTCAACGGCGAACGTCGTGAAGGCGCACCGCGTCGTTCTTTCGGCGAGCGTCGTGAAGGCGGAAATGCAGCCGGTGGCGAACGTCGTGGCGGTGGTAACTTCAACCGTGACCGCGCACCGCGTCGTGACGATGCAGCGCCAGCCACTCCACGTCGTCGTTTCGGTGACGCATAAGCACTGATTTATCGTTCGCGCTAAGTCATGATGAAAACCAGCCCTCGGGCTGGTTTTTTTACGTCTGAAAAGAGGGATTGCTGCGGTTAATGACGTATCATTCATCTGGTTATTATTCATGGATGTGATGCATAGGAGATGCCATGAGCTGGCAGCAATTCAAATCGCAATACCTGGTGCGCTTTTGGGCGCCGCTACCGGCGGTGATCGCCGCAGGGATCCTTGCCACCTATTATTTCGGCCTGACCGGCACCTTCTGGGCGGTGACCGGTGAATTTACCCGTTGGGGCGGTCACCTGTTGCAGTGGCTCGGCTTTCACCCGGAACAATGGGGGTACTTCAAACTTATCGGCCTTGAGGGGACGCCGCTACAACGCATCGATGGGCGGATGATTATCGGCATGTTCGCCGGTTGCATTGCCGCCGCGTTGTGGGCCAACAATGTTAAGCTGCGACGGCCGCAGCACCGCATTCGTATCGTGCAGGCGCTGTTGGGCGGCATCATTGCCGGCTTTGGCGCGCGTTTGGCGATGGGGTGTAACCTTGCCGCCTTCTTTACCGGTATTCCGCAGTTTTCGCTGCACGCCTGGTTCTTTGCGCTAGCGACCGCGGTGGGGTCGTACTTCGGCGCCAAATTTACCCTATTGCCGCTGTTTCGTATCCCGGTGAAATTGCAGAAGGTGCGCGCGGCGGTACCATTGACGCAGCAACCGCAGCAGGCACGTCGCCGTTTTCGGCTCGGCATGCTGGTATTCCTGCTGGCCGTGGCCTGGTCGCTGTGGACGCTGTTTGACGCGCCGAAGCTCGGCATCGCCATGCTGTTTGGTATCGGCTTCGGTCTGTTGATTGAGCGTGCGCAGATCTGCTTCACCTCGGCGTTCCGTGATTTGTGGATCACCGGCCGCACCCACATGGCCAAGGCGATTATTCTGGGGATGGCGGTCAGCGCGATAGGCATCTTCAGCTATGTTCAGCTTGGCGTATCGCCCAAGATTATGTGGGCCGGCCCGAACGCGGTGCTGGGTGGGTTGCTGTTTGGTTTTGGCATTGTGCTGGCGGGCGGCTGCGAAACCGGCTGGATGTACCGCGCGGTCGAAGGGCAAATTCATTACTGGTGGGTCGGGCTTGGCAATATCATCGGGGCGACGCTGCTGGCCTATTATTGGGACGATCTGGCCCCGGCGTTGGCCACCGACTATGACAAGGTCAATTTGCTGGACACCTTCGGCCCGCTTGGCGGCCTGCTGGTCACCTACCTGCTGCTGGGGTTGGCGTTCATCGCCATGCTGTGGTGGGAAAAACGCTTTTTCCGCGCCAGACCGCAGGCGCAGGTGGTTAATCTGAGGAGTGTGCCATGAAACAATCAACGATAGTGCCGGATTACCGGTTGGACATGCTGGGCGAGCCGTGCCCCTATCCGGCGGTCGCCACGCTGGAGGCAATGCCGCAACTCAAGCCGGGCGAGGTGCTGGAAGTGATCAGCGATTGCCCGCAGTCGATCAACAATATTCCGCTCGACGCGCGCAATCATGGCTATCAGGTGCTGGATATTCAGCAGGACGGGCCAACCATTCGCTATCTTATTCAACGCTAAAATCAGGGCGCCGTGCGGCGCCCGATTGTTTAGCCCTTGCGCAGGTCGTCTTTGACCGTCGACACAATCTCAAACGAACGCAGACGCGCCTGGTGATCGAAGATCTGGCCGTTAACCATGATTTCATCGGCTTCGGTTTCCCGCAGCAGCGTTTGCAGACCGTGGCGTACGGTAGTTTGATCGCCAATGATCGACATGCTTAGCGCCTGTTCAACGCCGTATTGTTCGCCGGCGGTCCACAGCGCATGAATATTGTCGACCGGTGCCGGCAGCGGGCCTGGCGAGCCGCGGCGCAGGTTGATGAACTGTTGCTGCATCGAGGTAAACAGGAAACGCGCATCGTTGTCACTGTCGGCGGCCACCACGTTGACGCATACCATGGCATGTGGCTGCGGCCAGCGCTCGGATGGCTGATAGTTTTCACGGTACAGCTTCAAGGCCTGGAACAGCATGTCTGGCGCAAAGTGGGAGGCAAAGGCGAACGGCAGCCCCAGCTTGGCCGCCAGCTGCGCACTGTACAGGCTGGATCCCAACAGCCAGATTGGCACATGCAGGCCTTGCCCCGGCACCGCCTGTACTGCCTGGCCCGGCTGCACTTCGCCAAAGTAATGTTGCAGCTCCTGCACGTCGCGCGGGAAGTTGTCCACTTCCCCCGACAGGTGACGGCGCAGCGCCATCATGGTGCGCTGATCGGTACCGGGCGCGCGGCCCAGCCCCAGATCGATGCGTCCGGGATACAGCGATTCCAGCGTGCCAAACTGCTCGGCGATCACCAGCGGCGCATGGTTTGGCAACATCACTCCGCCAGAACCGAGGCGGATGCTGTGCGTGCCGGCAGCCAGGTAGCCCAGCAATACCGAGGTGGCGGCGCTGCCGATGCCGGTCATATTGTGATGTTCCGCTAACCAATAGCGTTGGAAGCCCCACTTTTCAGCATGTTGTGCTAAATCTAAAGAGCTGTGGAATGCATCGCGCGGTTTGGCGCCGGCCGGGATCGGGGAAAGATCCAGTACCGAAAGCGGTACCCGTGTGGTTTCAGTCATGTTATTCGTCCATTGGCTAAAGTGTTATCGCGTAAAGGGCGAGTGCAGCAATCTGCAAGTTAACGTTAAAAGCATAATTCAAATTGCGGTTATAAAAGGGGATATCCGTGCTTGTGATATCCTTGCTTCAGAAATGACATGTTAGGAGATTCAGCGAATATGGACCGTTACCTTTCCCCCCGCCGCGTACCGTTCAGGGAGCCGAGTGCATGAAAAAAAAGACCTTATTTACCCTGTTGCTGGTGGTGATCGTTATCGCCATGGCGGTACTGTTCCGCGCGCACAACCAGTATCTGTTATTGCAGGGTGAAGTGGACGCACCGGAAGTAATCGTGGCTTCCAAAGCCAAAGGGCGAGTGATTGAACGTTTGGTTGAGCGGGGCGACGATGTCAAAAGCGGGCAACTGATGATTCAGCTCGACAGCCCGGAACTGATGGCGCAACTGCGTTCCGCACAGGCATCGCGCGATGAGGCCAAGGCGCAGCTTGAGCAATCGCTGCACGGTACCCGTGAAGAAAGCATCCGCAATCTGCGTGCCAGTCTGGCGCAAGCGCAGGCCGAACTGCGCAATGCGCAGCGCGATTACGATCGCAATCAGAGCGTGGCCGCCAAAGGATATGTTTCCCGCTCCGAGCTGGATAACTCGCGGCGCGCACGGGATAGCGCCTATCAACAGGTGTTGGCAGCGAAGGCCAATCTGGATGAAGGCATTAACGGCGATCGTATTGAACTGCGGCAACAATACGCGGCGGCGCTGCGGGCGGCAGAAGAAAACCTGCTGGAAGTGAAGGCGCAAACCGACGATCTGCAGGTCAAAGCGCCGGTGGATGGCGAAGTGGGGCCGATCCCGGCGGAAGTGGGGGAGTTGCTTAACGCCTCCAGCCCGCTGCTGACGCTGATCCGCGTGCCAGATGCCTATTTCGTCTTCAACCTGCGGGAAGACATCCTGGCCCATGTGCGCAAAGGCGATAAAGTGTCGCTGCGCGTGCCGGCGCTGCAAGACAAAACCATCGAGGCCGAGGTTCGTTACATCGCGCCATTGGGGGATTACGCCACCAAGCGCGCCACCCGCGCCACCGGCGATTTCGATCTGAAAACCTTCGAGGTGCGTCTGTATCCGGCGCAGCCGGTTGAAGGGCTGCGACCGGGGATGAGTACCTTATGGCAATGGAAAGACTGAGGGCCTGCTGGCGCTGCTTCAGCCACGCGTTCGACAGCGAGTGCCGCATTGCTCTGCGCAGCCCGGTAATTCACTGGCTCGGCTGGCTGTTCCCGCTGCTGCTGTTCGGTCTGATCAGCAGCAACTTTTCCGAGGGCACGCTGCTGGACTTGCCGGTGTCGGTGGTCGACAGCGATCACAGCCCGCTGTCGAAGTCGCTGGTGCGCAAGTTGGATGCCGGTTCTCACGCCCATGTCGCGGCCTATGACGGCGGCATGGATGAATCGTTGCGCCGTTTGCGCAGCGCGCAGGATTACGCGCTGCTGTATGTGCCACCGGATTTTGAAGCCAATGTGCTGGCGGGCAAACAGCCGAGCATCGTGCTGTATTACAACGCGTTTGTTCTACGGCGCTGGGCTGTATTCCACGCAGGATTTCGCCGGGCTGATAAGCGAAACCAACGGCAACTACCGCTCGATTATCGCCGGTGAAATGGGTAAAACGCTGCCGCCGTTGGCCAACGTCACGCTCAATTACGGCAGTCTGTTCAATGCCAGCGGCAGTTATATTTATTACCAGCAGTTTGCCGCCACCATTCACCTGCTGCAGCTGTTCGTCGTGACCTGCATGATCTACGTCCTGGCGCGCAGCAAATCCCTGCTGAAAGCGCGGCCGTTCAGCCTGGCGCTGTTGGGCAAACTGGCGCCGTATACCCTCTGTTTCACTACGCTGCTGATGGTGGAGATCGCAGCGCTGGTGGGGATTTTCGACGCGCGCGTCAGTGGCAACCCGCTGTTTATGCTGTTGATCGGCTTCTTTTACGTGATTGCCGCCCAGAGCGTCGGTTTGCTGCTGTATACCTTTACCGGCAGCGCCATTACCGCCTACAGCCTGATCGGCATCCTGGTCAGTATCGCGCTGACCTTTTCGGGGATGGCGGTGCCGGAGCTGTCAATGCCGTTGCCGGCGCGGATTATCTCCAATATCGAACCCCTGACCCATGCGCTGTATGCCATGTTCGACGTGTTCCTGCGCCAGGTGCCGGCGCGGGCGATTTTCGGCGTGTGTGCCCTGTTGCTGGTGTATCCGTTGGTGACGGCATTGCTGGTGCGTAACCGGCTGTTGAAACGTCTGGCGAAACAGGAGAGTGCGGCATGAAAAGTTTCTGGCAGACCTTTAGCCGGGTGCTGATCGGCATGCTGGAACGGCCGATGTGGCTGATGCTGGTGCTGTCGCTGTGCATCATGAGTATGGTTTACGCCAACCGCACGGTGTGGGATTTGCCGGTGGCGGTGGTCGATCAGGATCACAGCACCGCCAGCCGCCAGCTGATCCGCCAGCTGGATGCCACCTCAAAAATCGCTATCAAGATCTATGACAATCTGGACGATGCCAAGCGCGATCTGGGCTGGCGCGAACTGTTTGCCATCATCATCATGCCGGTGGATCTCGAAAAGAAAATCCTGCACGGGGAAAGCCTGGTTATTCCGGTGTTCGGTGACGCCACCAACCGGTTGGCCAATGGGCAGATTCAACAGGACGTGGTTGCCGCTTACCAGCAGTTGCTCAATGAATACAATACCGAGCTGCTGTTGCGAAACGGCTTTAGCGAACGGCAGGCTAAGGTGGTGTTGACGCCGATTCAGGGCCAGACGCTGGATCTGTTTAACCCTGGCATCAGTTTTGCGGCAATTATCTTCCCTGGCCTGTTGGTGATGTTGCTACAGCACTCGTTGCTGATCGCCAGCGTGCGCGTCAGCATCGCGCTGAAAAGCGCACCGGGCGGCAAGCCCTCTCTGCCGGTGTATCTTGGCGGACTGTCGGCATTGCTGCCGATCTGGCTGTTCTTGTCGATCGTGCTGTTTGTCTTGTGGCCGTGGGTGCTGGGATACCGGCAGGCGGCGGCGATCCCGGAGATACTGCTGCTGACGTTCCCCTTCCTGCTGGCGGTGTTGGGGCTGGGCAAGCTGGTGACCGAATGCCTGCGCAGCGTGGAAATGATTTACCTGACGCTGTCGTTTATCACCACGCCGGTGTTTTATCTTTCCGGCACCATTTGGCCGCTACAGGCGATGCCGGGCTGGGTGCGCGCCATTTCGTCAATGATTCCCTCGACCTGGGCGACCAAAGCGATAGCCGGCGTGAACCAGATGGGCGTGCCGCTGCGTGACGTGTGGGGCGACGTGGCAATGCTGCTGCTGTTGGGGGCGCTGTATACCGCCATTGGCATTGCCGTTGGCTTGATGCGCAACAGCGTGGCGCTGCGCAACCTGTTCCGTAGGCGACGAGCCTAGCGTTGGCGCAATGGCGTAGAGCGCCGTCGTTGGTAACCCCCTTTGCTGTCGGCCGAAAAGGATTTTACCCTGGGTGCTGCCAGCGATGTTTTAAAACATCAACCGGTGCCGACTGCGGAACCAAAACGGCGTGGCAATGCTTGTGCGTAGCCTGCAAGCATTGCCAAATTCCGTGATGAACAGCTTATTGCACCAGCTCCAGCCCGGCGACGCGCTGCCAGTAACCGTTGCAGTCGGCATCGTTGGTCAGCGTCAGCGGGGCGTCGCCTCGTTGATTGGCACGAAAGCGCTCGAGCATCGCCAGCGTGTCTACTCCCTGCGGCGACAGGCGTACGATGTCTACCAATCCCTGCATGCCATGCAGTTCGTTGCCCAGATTGTAGCAATAGCCGCTCATGGTCTGGATGCCGTTTAGCACGAACACCTGCTGATTTTCCTGCGATCGCATACTGCGGCCCTGCGGGTATTTGATACAGCAGGTTTCGCACTCATCCTTGCCACGGTTTTCCGAGCGGGCGGTGAAGCAGCGCGCCGAATAGGCCAGCGGCAGATAGCCATAACTCAGCACTTCGACCTCAAACTGCTGCCGAAAGCCCAGGGTTTCACACTGCGCCAGCAGATTGACCAGCCAGTCGCGCGACAGTTCGACCGGCATACACCAGCGCATCATGCCCTGCCTGTGCAGCAGGCGCAGCGTGTAGGCGTTATAACAATTGAGCGCGTGGCCGGCGACAAACGGCAAGCCGCGTTCTGCCGCCATATTCACCGTGCCAAGGTCGTTGGCCTCAATCAGAAACTCGCCGTTTTCGACATAGCGTTTCAGCTCGTTGAGCTCGGAGGGGGCCTGCAACAGCGCCAGCGTGGTGAGCACCACCTGCTTGCCGGACTGTGCGATGGCCTGTGCCAGCGCCAACCAGTCGGCGACCTTCAACTCCCGCCGTTTGGTACAGACGCTTTCGCCCAGGTAAATAATATCGGCACTGCTGTGGATTGCCTGCTGATAAAACGCTTCAACGTCGTCTTTTGGCCAGTAGTAGAGTACCGGCCCCAATGCATATTTCATGGTCACTCCTGCTATTGCCATTTGCGGTGATAGGCGCCAAGCGTGGTCTGCGAGCCTTCGGACATCGCGCCGAGCGTCTCCATCCAGGCGCTGTCGGCCCGATAGCCGGTTGGATCGGCGATGCAACGGTCAATAGCCTGTCGCCAGACGCGTGCTACCTGGCTGACATACGCCGGACTGCGCTGACGGCCTTCGATCTTCACCGAGGCGATATTGGCGGCCAGCAGCTCTGGCAACAGCTCCAGGGTATTAAGGCTGGTGGGCTCTTCCAGGGCGTGATAGCGCACGTCGTCCACCAGGTAACGGCCTTTGCACAGCGTTGGATAACCGGCATTTTCGCCGTCCTGATAGCGGTCTATCAGCACATCGTTCAGCCGTGATTCCATGCCCTGCGGCGTTTGCTGCCAACGTACAAAGCGCGCGGGCGAACAGGCGCCGACGGTATTGGGCGATTCCCCGGTCAGGTAAGAGGACAGATAGCAGCGGCCTTCGGCCATGATGCACAGACTGCCGAAGGCAAACACCTCCAGCGGTACCGGACTGGTGCGCGCCAGTTGTTTAACCTGGTGCATCGACAGCACGCGTGGCAGCACCACGCGATGTACCGCGAAATGGCGTTGATAAAAGCGAATCGCTTCTTCATTGGTGGCGGACGCCTGTACCGAAACGTGGCGTTCAATCTGCGGATAGCGTTCGGCGGCGTATTCCAGCATCGCCAGATCCGCCAGGATCAGCGCGTCGGCGCCCAGTTGCGCGGCCATATCGACGGCGCGTTGCCAACGTGAAAAACCGTCCGGATGCGCGAAGGTATTTATCGCGATGTGCAGCTTGCGGCGGTGCTGATGTACGTAATCTGCCGCCTGTTGCAGTTTTTTTTCGGTAAAATTGAGCCCGGCAAAGTGTCGCGCGTTGGTGTCGTCTTTCAGGCCGATGTACACGGCGTCAGCGCCGTTATCGACCGCAGCCTTCAGGGCCGGCAAATTACCGGCGGGACAAAGCAGTTCCATGGTCTTATCCTGCTCCAGCGGGTTTTACGCCGTGATGATGGTCGCCGCACGGTGTTTTCCGTCGGCATTTTTTGTTATCGGGTGGACGATTTTAGTGAAGCTGCGGTTAACAGGTTTTGATTTGAGGCAGTTTCTGGCGTATTGATAGGCGGTGTGACGCGCACTGAATTGCACTATTTGTTGATGTAGGCCGCTGAAGCTGGGTACCGTTGTGGCAAAATGACCGTAGACCGAGTTGAAAGGAGTGGATGATCGTGTTGGAAAAACTACGAGCACGCATTGTGCGTCAAGGGCCGTCGCTATTGCGCGCACCGTTAAAACTCACGCCGTTTGCTCTGCAACGCCAACTGTTGCAACAGGTGCTGGGCTGGCAGTTCCGCCAGGCGCTCGAGGACGGCGATCTGGCATTCCTCGAATCGCGCTGGTTGAAGATCGAAGTGCGCGATCTGGCGCTACACTGGTTTATGACGGTCGAAAACGATCGGCTGGTTGTCAGCCAGCACGCGCAGGCAGATGTCAGTTTCAGCGGCGACGCCAACGATCTGGTGCTGATCGCGGCACGCAAGCAGGATCCTGACACGCTGTTCTTCCAGCGTCGGCTGCGGATAGAAGGGGACACCGAATTGGGCCTGTATGTAAAAAATCTGATGGACGCCATCGAACTGGACACGATGCCGGCGCCGCTGCGCATGGGCTTGCTGCAGTTGGCGGACTTTATCGAAGCGGGTATGCAGGAGGGCACGGTGCAGTCTGACCGTGTGATGGCATCATGCTGATACGCGTAGAAATTCCGGTAGACGCCGCTGGCATCGACAATCTGCTGCGCCGCGCTTTCGGCGGAGATGATGAGGCCGACTTGGTGCAGCAACTGCGTGAGGACGGCTTGCTGACCCTGGGTATTGTGGCCACCGATGACGAGGGCGGCGTGGTTGGCTATGCCGCCTTCCAGTCCGGTCGGAGGTGGCCGGAGAGGATCGGCAGTGGGGTTGGCCTGGCGCCGCTGGCGGTGGACGAAAGCCTGCGCCGGCAAGGGCTGGGGTGAAAAGCTGGTCTACGAAGGGCTGGACGCGTTGAACGAGTTCAGTTACGCCGCAGTAGTCGTGTTGGGAGAGCCGGAGTATTACGGCCGCTTTGGCTTTAAAAGAGCTGCCGACTACGACTTGCATTGCCGCTGGCCGGAAACGGAGCAGGCATTTCAGGTGTACCCGCTGGGGGAAGATGCGCTGACCGGCGTCAACGGCCTGGTTGCCTATGCCGCGCCGTTCAATCGATTTTAACCTGCGGTAGCAGGTGTTCCAGCGAGAGGGGCGGGTGTGACACCAGCCTCTCTTTTTGCTGTTTGCTCAGTTGCTTAACCCGATACTCCAGGGCGTAGCGCCAACGATCGATCCCCCGCCGGACAGTGGAATACCAACGTCAGTTCCCCTTTGCCGCGTAGCGATTTTGCCCCCTTACCGGCCTGATGCTGTGCCAAGCGCCGCGGTACATCGGTGGTGATGCCGGTATACAGCATGCCGTTGGGCAGGCGCAGCATATACAGATGCCAGGTTATGCCAGGGGGACTGCCAGCGTCATGTGACATGCGGTTATTCCTCGCCGAGTCCGCGCCGATCGCCACCCCAGAAAGGGCCATGGGCGACCGAATCCCTGACGATAAGTTGCGAGCTAAAAAGCGTGTCTTTTGACAAATAGCCGCCGTCGAGCATGGCAATCAACCGATTGATCACTTCGTTGATCATGTCGCTGACCGGATCTTTAACGCTGGTCAAGGCCGGCGTCAGATAGGGCCGCGGTTGGAATATTATCGAAACCAATCACAGACACCTGAGCCGGTACGGCAATGCCTCGATCGGTCAGCTGCTTGATGGCGCCAATCGCCATGTCGTCGTTACTGGCCAGTAAGGCGCTAAACGGGATGTTGTCGTGCAGCAGGCTGGCTACCGCTGCGGCGCCGCAGGCCGGCGTCCATTTGCCCTTGATGATGCGCCGTTCCTGCACGGGGATATTGAACCGGGTCAGGGCCTCTTTGTAACCGGATAAGCGTTCGATGGCGGTCGGAGAATCCAGCGAACCGGTAATAAAGGCCGATATCGCGGTGGCCCTGCTCAATCAGATATGCGGTGGCGTTAAAACTGGCACCTTTGTGATCGCAACAAATGCAGTGGCTTTGGTTCTTTCTCAGCCGGCGATTCGCCACCATGATCGGTTGCTTAACCTGCTCGATAATCTCGTCTATCACGTCGATGGTTAAGAAACGTGGATAGAGAATCACCGCATCACATTGTAAATCCAGCAGAAACTGGATCGCTTCCTGCTCTTCTTCGGCGCTGTGCTTGCCGTCGACCAGAATCAGCTGCCGGCCATTATCTTCCAGCTTTTGTGCCGCCTGGGACAGTAGTTCGCTGAAATAACTGCCGTTATACAGGGTATTAGTAACCACCAGGCCAATGCATTGCGACTTATTGGTCGCCAGATTTCGTGCCAGCAAATTAGGGCGATAACCTGCCGCTTCAATGGCTTTATACACCTGATCCCGGGTGGCCTCGCTGACGTACCCTTTACCGGACAGCACACGTGAAACCGTGGCCTTTGAGACGCCTGCTTTGTTGGCTACTTCCTGCATGGTTGACATGGCGTTTTCCTGGCTTGCTGACTTGCCCCCATATTCTACACATTCCACCGCGCCTGAGCAGGGCATCGCGCAGATTATTGCGCGGCATGTATGTTGATCAACTTCTCAAATCGGGTAAAAATAAAAAATATAAATTGATATTGCCAGTCAATATTATCAATCTCGGTGTGAACCGGTTACCTATTTGTGAGAGTTATCCTCATGGCAAAGAATTATGCGGCGGTATCACGATCGATAGTGGAAGCAGTTGGGGGAGCGAGCAATATTGCGGCAGTGACGCATTGCATGACGCGCTTACGTTTCGTGCTTAACGATGACAGCGTGGGTCGATAGCGCCGGTTTGAAGGCGATCGCCGGGGGTATTGGGCGTGGTCAGAAGTGAAAACCAGTGTCAGGTGATCATCGGCAATACGGTTTCACAGGCCTATGCCGAAGTGGTGAAGTTATTACCCGACCAGGCGGTGGCGCAGCAACCTTCGCCGCCAAAAGGTAAAATCACCCTGAAACGCATCGGCGCCGGTATTCTGGATGCGTTGATTGGCACCATGTCACCGCTGATTCCGGCGATTATCGGTGGGTCGATGGTGAAGTTGCTCGCCATGATCCTGGATATGACCGGCGTATTCAGCCCAGGCTCTTCAACCTTGATCGTGCTGAACGTGATCGGTGACGGGGCATTCTTCTTCCTGCCGGTGATGGGTGGCCGCTTCTGCCGCCGATAAAATTCAAAACCAACATGTCGTTGGCCATCGCCATTGCCGGGGTGCTGGTGCATCCCTCTTTTATCGATTTAATGGCCAAGGCCGCTCAGGGCCAGCAGGTGGAATTTATCGGCTTATCGATCACCGCAGTAAAATACACCTACACGGTCATCCCGGCGCTGTGCATGACCTGGCTGCTGTCATACATTGAAAAATGGGTCGATCGCATTACGCCGGCGGTGACGAAAAATTTCCTCAAACCGATGCTGATCGTGCTGATTGCGGCACCGATCGCCATCCTGCTGATTGGCCCGCTGGGTATCTGGATCGGCAGCGTATTTCTGCGTTGGTCTATACCATTCATAACTATCTGGGGTGGTTATCGGTGGCCATTATGGGCGGTCTCTGGCCGTTGCTGGTGATGACCGGCATGCATCGCGTGTTTACGCCAACCATTATTCAGACCATCGCGGAAACCG
The DNA here is from genome assembly GCF_900635445.1 of Serratia odorifera. Classification (NCBI taxonomy): domain Bacteria; kingdom Pseudomonadati; phylum Pseudomonadota; class Gammaproteobacteria; order Enterobacterales; family Yersiniaceae; genus Serratia; species Serratia odorifera. Next base: position 985,018 of record NZ_LR134117.1, on the reverse strand, counting down.
GCAAGGAAGGCATGGTGATGCCGTCAGAGATTGGCGCCAATCTTTCGCTGGGCGGCTCATCGCTGGCGGTGGCCTGGCGCACCAAAAATCCGGAACTGCGCCAGACGGCGTTGGCTGCCGCGGCATCGGCTATCGTGGCCGGTATTTCAGAGCCTGCGTTGTACGGCGTGGCGGTCCGCCTGAAGCGCCCGCTGGTGGCGGCGTTGATCAGTGGTTTTGTCTGTGGTGGGGTGGCCGGGATTGCCGGATTGGCTAGCCATTCGATGGCGTCACCGGGCCTGTTCACCAGCGTGCAGTTCTTCGACCCGAGCAATCCGATGACCATTGTCTGGGTGTTTGGCGTGATGATCCTGGCGGTAGTGCTGTCGTTTATTCTTACGCTGCTGCTAGGGTTTGAAGATATTCCCGTTGAGCAGGAGGCGCAAAGTGAAAAAGCCGCCACCGCGCCGGCACTCTCGGTATGACCATGATGAAAATACATAATCAACAAGAGGTGTAGTATGTCAGCATCTGTTTTCCCCGCAGACTTTTTATGGGGTGGTGCGTTAGCTGCCAACCAGGCCGAGGGCGCCTACCGTGAAGGCGGCAAAGGGCTGAGCACGATCGACATGATCCCTCATGGCGCTCACCGGCTGGCGGTAAAGCTGGGGCAGGAACAGCGTTTCACGCTGCGTGAGGATGAGTTCTATCCCAGCCATGTAGGCATCGATTTTTATCATCGTTATAAAGAGGATATCGCGCTGATGGCGGAAATGGGGTTTAGCGTATTCCGCACCTCGATCGCCTGGAGCCGACTGTTTCCGCGCGGGGATGAAACGCAGCCCAATGCGCAAGGCATCGCCTTTTATCGCGATGTATTCCGCGAATGCCAAAAGCACGGTATCGAACCGTTGGTGACGCTGTGCCATTTTGACGTGCCGATGCATCTGGTGCAGGAATACGGATCGTGGCGTAATCGTAAAATGGTGGCGTTTTTTACCCACTATGCCCGCAGCTGCTTTGAGGCGTTTGATGGCCTGGTGAAGTATTGGCTCACCTTTAATGAAATCAACATCTTGCTGCACAGCCCGTTTTCAGGTGCCGGGCTGGTGTTTGAGGACGGCGAGCATCAGGAGCAGGTGAAATATCAGGCGGCTCATCATGAATTATTGGCGAGTGCACTGGCGACTAAAATTGCCCATGAGGTCAATCCGCACAATCAGGTAGGCTGCATGCTGGCCGGCGGCAGTTTTTACCCCTGGTCGTGCAAGCCGGAAGATGTCTGGGCGGCGTTGGAAAAAGACCGCGAAAACCTGTTTTTCATCGATGTACAGGCGCGTGGGCTTACCCCGCCTATACGCAACGGCTGCTGCGGGAAAAGGGCGTGACGCTCGAGATGCAACCCGGCGACAGCGAGATCCTCAAAAACAGCGTCGATTTCGTTTCCTTCAGCTACTACGCTTCGCGCTGCGCATCGGCCGAGATGAACGAGCACAACAGCAGCGCCGCCAACGTGGTCAAGTCGCTGAAGAATCCGCATATTCTCGCCAGCGAATGGGGCTGGGGCATCGATCCCCTTGGCCTGCGCATCACCATGAACATGATGTATGACCGCTACCAAAAACCGCTATTCCTGGTGGAAAACGGCTTGGGCGCGAAAGACGAGTTCAATCAGCAGGGTGAAATTGACGACGACTACCGTATCAGCTATTTGCGCGAGCATATCAAAGCGATGGCCGACGCCATTGAAGACGGTGTGCCGGTGATGGGATATACCTCTTGGGGGTGTATCGATCTGGTTTCCGCCTCCACCGGGGAAATGAGCAAACGCTATGGCTTTGTCCATGTCGATCGTGACGACCAGGGGAACGGCACGCTGGCGAGAACCAGAAAAAAATCGTTCTATTGGTACCAAAAAGTCATCGCCAGTAACGGCGCGGATTTAACCTAATCACCCCGGCACGAACGCAAGAATGGGCGCTTTTGCGCCCATTTTTTAATGCTGGCGGTTATCAGATTTATTTGCCCCCTCTCTTTGACCCTATTTTTGCGTTTTGGCGTAACCCATTGATTAATAGAAGATGTGGCCGCCAGATTAAAAAAAGGGTTTTTTGCGTGCAAACGCTGATGTTGTTTTAAAATCATGTGGCTAGCGCTATGCTGCAACGGTTCACTGCCGTACAGGCAGCTTAGAAAAATATCATCGATGTAGCGCTTGCCGACCAAATGCGCCGCGACTTGCGGTTACAGGCTGAAATGGGCGCTTTTGCGCCCATTTTTTAATGCTGGCGATTATCAGCCTTTTTTATCCATCATTTCAAAACGTGGTGAAACCATGCCGTAGAGCGTCCAGCCTAGGAAGGTGGCGATCGCTCCCCACATCATGGCTTCCTCTCCCGAACTATAGAGCGCGTAGAAACTGTAAAGGGCGCCAATACCGGCAATGACGTTGGCGATCCGCGCCTTGTTTTCCGGCACCTTGGCGACTTTCTGGATGATCACCAGTGCTGCCATCGACAAAATATAAGGGATGATGTTGGTGACCACCGCCAGATTGACCAGCACGTTGAACTGCTTGTTGAGCGATGGGCTGATGGTCATCAGGGACAGCACGCTCTGAATGACAACGATGGTCAACATGCCTTTGACCGGCGCATCGGCTTTGCTCAGCTTCGAGAAAATTTTCGGGAAGAAGCCGCTGTCGGCGGAGGATTTGAACACCTGCGCAATGGTGAATTGCCAGCCAAGCAGCGAACCGACGCAGGACATTATCATCAGTGCCATGATTATCTTGCCGACGGTGGGGTTGAACATGTGCGAGAACGCCAAGCCGAACGGCGCGGTAGAATTGGCAAGATCCATATTGGGCACAATGCCGGCGATCACGTTGGTGGACACGATATAAATCACCGCGGCGCCCAGTGTACCGCCGAGCACGGCGATCGGCACGTTGCGCTCGGGGTTTTCCACCACGTCGGTATTGGCGCAGGCCGATTCCAGCCCCAGGAATGCCCACAATGTCATGGAAATCGATGCGCCAATCGCTTCAAAGGTCGGCACGGCGTGTGGGTTCCAGGCGGCCAGATAGGCGTCGCCGCTGAACCAGTGCCAGCCGATGACCGAAATGCCGACCACCGGGATAATCACCCCCCAAACGGTGATGCCGCTGATTTGCCCGGTGATGCGGGCACCGCCAAAGTTGGCGACGGTTGCTATCCACAGCACACAGATCGTGGCGATGCAGATGCCAATCGGCGTCAGATTAACGCCGAACAGTTCGGTGCCGTACCCAACGGCAGAAATGGCGATGGCAATGTTGGCAATCAGCAAGGAAACGCCGTAGGTATAGTTGGCCATGAAATTGCCGGATTTACCGAACGCGTACTCGGCATAACCGCCCATGCCACCGGATTTACGACTGAACATGCCGCATTTGGCAAAGGCATAGGCCAGCGCCATCGAACCGACGGCGGTAACCAGCCATGAAACGATGGAAATGGTGCCTACCTCGGCCAGCTTGGTCGGCAGCATAATTATGCCGGATCCCATCATGTTGACAGCGGTGAGAATGGTTAACTGAACCACGCCCATTTTGTTCTTTGACTTACTCATGATCATTCTCTCTTTTATCATGCGATCGTGACGGTGAAAGCTCACCGTCTTGTAAGGGAAATTAATCTTTAATCACATAACCATAAGCGCGTTGCCAGCCGTCTTCGTCCTGCTGGATATAAACACCCTGCAGTTCAGGTGCGAAGCCGGGTAATAAGTTGATACCCTCCTCAAGAGCCAGGAAATAACGCTGTGCCGCACCGCCCCATATTTCACCAGGCACCACGCACAACACGCCAGGAGGATAAGGAAGCGCGCCTTCCGCGGCAATTCGCCCTTCCGATTTGGCGAGTGAAACCAATTCCACATTACCGCGAACAAATTGTGTATTGGCATCCTGTGGATTCATTACCACCCGTGGGAAATGTTTTTTGCGGAACATTTCCTTTTGCAACTCTTTCACGTCATAGCTGACGTATAAATCATGCATTTCCTGGCAAAGTTGACGTAAGGTATAATTTAAATAACGCTGCTGGTGGTTTTTATATACCGTCGGCAACACTTCACTGAGCGGAGAATCCTGTTCAATATGTTGTTCAAAGCGTGCAATCAGCGCCACCAGATGCTGCATCTTGGCGATGTCTTCCGCCGGCGTCAGCAGGAACAGAATTGAATTGAGATCGCATTTTTCTGGAACAATACCGTTTTCACGCAGGTAATTGGCAAGGATGGTAGCCGGTATGCCAAAACGGCTGTAGGCGCCCGTTTCACTGTCGATCCCTGGGGTCGTCAGCAACAGTTTGCACGGATCGACGAAATACTGTGATTGTGCGTAACCATCAAAGGCATGCCATTTCTCGCCGGGCACGAAGTTGAAGAAACGCAGATCGTCGGCCATGGTTTCCGTATCATATGATTGCCATGGCCGGCCTTCGATTTGCACCGGGACGAACGGTTTGATCAACTGACAGGTATCCAGCAGCATTTTGCGTGCTTCAATACCAATCCGTACGCACTCCTTCCACAAACGCTGTCCGCTTTGACCTTCGTGCATTTTGGCGTTGACGTCGAGTGCCGCAAACAGCGGATAAAACGGGCTGGTGGAAGCATGTAGCATAAAGGCATTATTGAAACGCTTATGGTTGCAATAGCGCTGTTGCCCTTTGATATGTTTATCTTTTTTATGAATCTGCGAGGTTTGCGAGAAGCCGGCCTGCTGCTTGTGCACCGATTGGGTGACGATGATGCCCGGATCGTTTTCCGTCAGTTCCAACAGCAGTGGCGAGCAGTCTTTCATCATCGGAATAAACTGCTCGTAGCCGACCCAGGCCGAGTCGAACAAAATGTAATCGCAAAGATGGCCTATCTTGTCTACCACCTGGCGCGCGTTATAGATGGTGCCGTCGTAAGTACCTAATTGAATGATCGCCAGCCGGAACGGCCGTGGCTGGTTAGCACGTTCCGGTGCCACTTCCTGGATCTGCTGGCGCAGATAGCGTTCCTCGAAACAGTGCGCATCGATGCCGCCGATAAAACCAAACGGGTTGCGGGCCGTTTCCAGATAAACCGGCGTTGCGCCTGCCTGGATCAACGCCCCGTGGTGGTTGGATTTATGGTTATTACGATCGAACAGCACCAGATCGCCACGCGTCAATAAGGCGTTGGTCACCACCTTATTGGAGGCTGAGGTTCCGTTGAGCACAAAATAGGTTTTGTCAGCGTTGAAGACCTTCGCCGCATGTTTTTGTGCATCACAGGGCGCCCCTTCGTGGATCAGCAGATCCCCCAGCTTAACGTCAGCGTTGCACATGTCCGAACGGAACAGCGTTTCGCCATAGAAGTCAAAAAACTGCCGGCCTGCCGGGTGCTTACGGAAAAACTCACCGCCCTGATGGCCGGGACAGGCGAAGGTTGCGTTGCCCATTTCAACGTATTGGGTCAGCGTATTAAAGAATGGCGGCAACAGTTCGCTTTCATATTTTACTGCCGCCGCTTCCAGCTGCTTGCCATAGAACTGCGTATTTTTGCCGCACAATTCGAAGACGCCATGCAGGGCTGGCAAGATAGCGTTATCCAGCTCTTCTTCACAGCAGATGGCGGCAAACAGCGGAATATTCAAGCCGCGTTCTGCTATTTTCGCCACCATTCCCTGTTGAACATCGTTGGCAGAAAGTACCACTGCGGCAATATCGGTAAAATCAGTGTGATGCACATCAATGATTTCCCGGTGGGTTTCAAAGCAGCTTCGGGTTGAAAGGTTAGCGGCAATTTTCAAGCTTTTCATTTTGTTTTCCTTTGGGCAGAAATATCCCGCAGCGAATCGACGATTCACTGAAAAATATTCCCGTAAAAATAAAAATACAGATCCTTGGCAATGCCTGTATGGCACTGCGCGGTTTTATTTTTTAAATGGGATAGTGTTGTTATTAATTAAACGAAATCACTGTGCCACCCACGTCATTGAATAATTGACATAGTGAAGCCGTCGCACAATGCGGATCAACGAATAAAGCGGCGATCGTTCCGATTAACTAATAAGAAACGAAGAGGAGAGTTATCTGTAGTTGAAGAATGCGAAGCTAAAGCAACTGCGGTGTGCCATCATCATTAAGTGAGTCGTGCGCCTGATATGCGCCCATTTTCTATTGTTGTTTTCCATTTTCATCCACCTGGTATGAGTGAAACGATGGCGTCATTTTAACGCCGAAAACGGCAAAAAATGTGATTGCAGTCACTAATTCTGCCGTTAAATTAAATAACTATTCATTTTTTATGCAGATGATTGCATAACCTTGCCAAATGACCTATTCAGTATGTGAATAAATTGATACGGCGCAGAGGCCAATAAATGGCATAAACGCGATTACCGAACTCAGTAACGGTAATAGCGAGCGCAAGTCGCGAGGAATGTCATCAGAATAAATCACGCTTGTTTTCTGTTTGTTATTTTTTATCTTTAATCTCAATTGAATGGAAATGTGTTTTTAATGTATTTTTATTCGATTATTGGTAATAAAGAAATTTCTGACGATTGTGACTGGCTTCAATAAAGCGCGTTAAGATAACAAGGCGACTAAGGAGACACGCGTGGAACAGAGTGAAGACCAACAACACATCAGCCGCTTTCTTGGCAAGCAGCACGTATTGACGCTGTGCGCCGGCCATGGCCTCGACATGTGGTGCGCCAATTGTTTTTACGTCTTCGATGCCGAACGCATGGCGCTGTGGCTGATGACCGAGCCGCACACCCGGCATGGGGTGCTGATGCAACACAACCCCAGCGTGGTGGGCACCATTGCGCCACGGCCAAAAACCATCGCCCTGATCAAGGGCGTGCAGTATCGCGGCCTGGTCACCGAGCTGAGCGGTGACGACGAGGCGTTGGCGCGTGCGCGCTACTGCCGGCGTTTCCCGATCGCCAAGGCAATGAAGGCGACGCTGTGGCAGCTCGATCTGCTGGAGGTCAAAATGACCGACAATGCGCTGGGCTTTGGCAAAAAACTGTATTGGCAGCGTGATTAACGGTATGAAGGGGCGCAGGCTGCGCCCCCGGCTGGATAATTACTGCGCCAATATGCGCAGCGATTCACGGTTAAAGGCCGGTAAATCCTCCGGCGTGCGGCTGGTGACCAGCGTATCGTTATCCACCACCACTTCCTTGTCGTAGTAATCGGCACCGGCGTTTTTCACGTCGACCACCACCGGTTTGACCGTGGTGAGTTTGCGCCCGCGTACCGCATCGGCGCTGATCAGCAGCTGCGGCCCGTGGCAGATGGCGAAAATCGGTCTGCCGCTGTCGGCAAACTGTCGAGTAAACTCGACGAAGCGATCGTCAGCGCGCAGCGCATCGGGCGAATGGCCGCCGGGCAACAGCAGGGCGTCGAAATCGGCGGTTTGTACCTCATCGATCGATTTGTCGATGGTTACGCTGGCCTCGCCTTTTTTGCCCTTAACGGTTTTGCCGGCCTGTTTTTCAATGGTGATCACCTGATGCCCCGCCTGGCGAAAAGCGTCGGCGGGAGAGGTAAATTCGGCGTCTTCAAATTCATCGGTAATCAGCACCGCAATTTTCTTGCTCACATTTTCCTCCTTCTGATCAATGACCGTCTTATAAGGCTAGGGGCGCCGGGCGTCATTCTCAACCCCGAACGGGCAGAAAACCCCACCGGCCGCGGCATGGCGCGGTTTGTCGCCATGCACAACACGTAACAGGGTGTGACAGCAGCAAATCACTTATACTGAAATCGAGTAGCTAACTCGGCACGGGAGGGCTTATGGCACGGGTACTGATTATTGGCGCTACCGGACTGGTGGGCGGTGAGTTATTGCGTCTGTTGCAGGCCAATCGGCAAGTAACGGCGATCGTCGCGCCAACGCGCAAGCCGTTGCCGCCACATGACAAATTGCACAATCCGGTCGGCGACGATCTGTTTCAATTACTGACCGGACTGGATCAGCCGGTCGACATGGTGTTCTGCTGTCTCGGCACCACCCGACGCGAGGCCGGCAGCGACGGCAATTTCCACTATGTGGATTATACGCTGGTGGTGGAAAGCGCGCTGACCGGCCGCCGGCTAGGGGCGCAGCACTGTCTGGCGGTGAGCGCATTGGGCGCCAGCACGCGCTCGACCTTTCTGTACAATCGCACCAAGGGTGAAATGGAACAGGCGCTGCGTGAGCAGGGCTGGCCGCGCCTGACGCTGGTGCGGCCGTCAATGCTGCTGGGCCAGAGGCCGACGCCACGCTTGATGGAGCGTATCGCCCAGCCGCTGTTCAATCTGCTGCCGGGCAAATGGAAAGCGATCGCCGCCAAAGACGTGGCGCAGACCATGATGGAACAGGCGTTCAGCGCCGGTAACGGGGTAAAGGTATTAGAATCCAACCAGTTGCGCTGTTTTCACTCCGTCACACACTGACGCTGAGATTATCAAACGCCAATTCCAGGCCGCCAGGCAAGGGGTTGTCGAGCAACCATAAATCGAGCTGATGGCTGATGTGCGTCAGCAGGGTACGGCGCGGCTGCAAGCGCTGCTGGATCTCCAGCGCGCGGGTCAGATCGTTATGGTTGCGCGGCGCCTGCGTCTGCGGTGGCAGGCTGCAATCCAGCACCAGCAGATCCAGCGACACATGTTGCAGGAAACGCGCGGTCTGCGGTGGCAGGCCGACGGTATCGGTAAGATAGGCCAGCGCCTTGCCCGGCGTTTGAATCAGATATCCGTGGGTCGGTTTTGAGTGGATCAGCGGCAGCGGCGTGATCTGCAGGCCGCCAAGCTCCACGCTGACAAACGGCGCCAATGGCGGCTGAAAGTCGAGGATCCCGGGGTGTTTGAACAGATCGTCGCAGCCTTGAGGATCGGGCGGCCCGAACACCGGAATGGAATTTCCGCACCCCCAACGCAAATGAAATAGCCCCTGAACGTGATCCATGTGGTAATGTGTCAGTAAAAAACGTTGAATTTGCCCCGCCGAAAATCGCCGTTCCAACGACGTCAATCCCGCATCCAGCAAGCTGGTTTCCCCGTTATATTGCAACATGGCGCTGCACGCCCGCCGCCGGAAGGCCGCTTCTCGCCGCGCGCGCCGACACACCAGACACTCACAGCCAAATGCCGGCACCTGCTGCGCGCCACCGGTGCCAAGAAAAGTTAATTGCATGACGTTTCCTTATGCGAATGCCGCGCCAGCAGCGCCGTCAATGCCGCCAGCGTGGTGGCCAGATCGCCATTATTATCCAGACGGTGGCAGCCGGGCGGCAAGGCGTGCTGATAGGCCGCCGCGCGCGTTAGCCGCTGCTCTATCTGCTGGGCGTCTTCGCGCCCGCGTTGCTGCAATCGCTGGCGCAGAATGGCCGGATCGACCTGCAGGCATACCGGCAGCAGCTGCGTGCCGTAGCGCTGCTGCGCCTGTGGCAGATGAGCGCGAGAGCCGTTGACCACCACATCGATCCCTTGCAGCAGCCACAGATCCACCTCGATCCCCAGTGCGTAATGGGTCTGATGCGCCTGCCAGTCGAGGGCAAACAAGCCGTTGGCTCGCCGGCGCAGAAACTCCACTTCGCTGAGCGCGATGTGATTTTCACAGCCGGCCGCCGCCGGCCGGGTGATATAACGGTGCGCCACCAGCGGTGCGCCGTGCGGGTCGGCTCGCAACCGCTCCAGCAGGCTGTCTTTGCCCGCGCCGGACGGGCCCATCAGATAGATGAGATACGCCATCAGAACACCTGCTTGCCCTGGCGCCAGACGTTTTGTACGTAAATATGCTCGCCGTGCGGGCGTGCCAGCACCAGATCGCCGCGCAGCCCCTCGCCGATGGTGCCACGATCGTCTAGCCCCAGCGCCCGCGCCGGATTGCGCGTTACCATCGCCACCGTTTGCGGCAGGTCATAGCCATTGCGTGGGTCGGCGGCAAGGCGAAATGCGGCATCGAGCAGGCTGGCCGGATAATAGTCGGACGACAGAATGTCCAGCACCCCGAGCGCCGCCAGGTGGTGCGCCGCCACGTTGCCGGAATGCGAACCGCCGCGTACGATGTTCGGCGCGCCCATCAGCACCTGTAATCCTTGCTGATGCGACGCGCGGGCGGCGGCTTCGGTAGTGGGGAACTCGGCGATTACGCTACCCAGAGCGCAGGACTCGCTGACGTGCGCCGCGGTGGCGTCGTCATGGCTGGCCAGGGCAATGCCGCGCGCCCGGCAATGCGCGGCAATCGCTTCACGATTGGGGGTTGCCCAGCGTGCCGACATGGCGATCTGTTCCTGTTCGAACGCGTCCATTTCCCCATCGTTCAGGTTATATTTGCCTTGATAATATTCACGATATTTTTCATGTGCCGCGAACTGGCGCTGACCCGGCGAATGGTCCATCAACGACACCAGCGATACGCCCGGCTTATCCATCAGCTGTTCAAACAGTGGCAAGGTGCTGTGGTGGGGCAGTTCGCAGCGCAGGTGCAGCCGGTGTTCGGCCCGATTGACGCCGGCGCGCTGACTGTGGATCACCGCGTCGATCATCTTTTGCAGGTTGTCCAGCCGGTGGCCGCCGTCGCGCACGTCGCCAATCGCGACCGCGTCCAGCACCGTGGTGATGCCGTTGGCCACCATCAGCGCGTCGTGGCTGCTCATGGCCGAGTGCGCCGGCCAGTCCACGTTGGGACGCGGGGTGAAAAACTTGTCGAGGTTGTCGGTATGCAGCTCGATCAGCCCCGGCAACAGCCAGCCGCCTTCACCGTCCAGCGCCTGCGGCAGACCACTGCTGCCATCGGCGAAGCTGCGGATCACCCCGTCGCTGACTTCCAGCGAACCGTTAACCACCCGATCCTCAAGCACCAATTTGACGTTGTTAATAATCACGGAACCTCCAGCGCCTGTGGCGCCTGCATATCGTGCAACCGGTCGGCAACCTGTGCGCGGACCTGTTCATCATGGAAAATGCCGACGATGGCCGCGCCGCGCTGTCGCGCCCGGGCAATCAGCTTCACGACCGCCGCGCTGTTGCGGCTGTCGAGCGAGGCGGTCGGTTCGTCCAGCAGCAGAATCGGGTAATCGACGATAAAGCCGCGGGCGATGTTGACCCGCTGCTGTTCGCCGCCGGAAAAGGTCGACGGTGCCAGCGGCCACAGGCGTTGCGGCACATTGAGCTGGCTGAGCAGCGCTTCGGCACGCTCACGGCAGACGGCGCGCTCAACGCCCAGCTCCAGCAACGGCTGCATCACCACTTCCAGTGCGCTGATGCGCGGGATCACCCGCAGGAACTGGCTGACCCAGCCGACGGTATGGCGGCGCACCGCCAGGATCTGCCGCGCTTCGGCCTGAACCACGTCCAGCCATTGGCCTTGATGCTCGATCCAGATATGGCCGCTGTCCGGCAGATAGTTGGCGTACAGCGACCGCAGCAGCGTGGATTTCCCGCTGCCGGAATGGCCGTGCAGCACCACGCATTCACCGCTGTTGACCGTCAGGTTGGCGTCATGCAACACCGGCAGCCGCGTGCCGTGCTGCTGGTGCAGCACAAAGGTTTTACTCAGGTGTTCAACCCGGATTTTAAGCGTCATGTTGTTTTCACTCCGTTATGCCAGCACTGACGACACCAGCAGTTGGGTATAGGGGTGGTGCGGATCGTCCAGTACCCGGTCGGTCAGGCCGCTTTCCACCACTTCGCCCTGTTTCATCACCAGCAAACGGTGCGCCAGCAGCCGCGCCACGCCAAGATCGTGGGTGACGATCACCGCCGCCAGCTGCATTTCCACCACCAGCGTGCGCAGCAGATCCAGCAGTCGCGCCTGTACCGAAACGTCCAGCCCGCCGGTCGGTTCGTCCATAAACACCAGTTTGGGGTGGGTGACCAGATTGCGGGCGATTTGCAGCCGCTGCTGCATGCCACCGGAAAAGGTGGTTGGCAGATCGTCCAGGCGCGACACCGGGATCTCGACGTCCTCCAGCCACTGCGCGGCCTGCTGGCGGATGTCGCCATAGTGCCGTTGGCCAATTGCCATCAGCCGTTCGCCGATATTGCCGCCGGCGGAGACCTGCGGCCGCAGCCCGTCAAGCGGATGCTGGTGCACCACGCCCCAGTCGGTGCGCAGCAGACGGCGGCGATCGCTTTCCGCCATCGCGTACAGATCGTGCCGTTGCCCGGCCTGTGGCTGATAAACGATCTGTCCGTGCTGTGGCGCCAGGCGGGCTGAAATCGACTTCAGCAGGGTGGTCTTGCCGGAGCCGGATTCGCCGACGATACCCAGCACTTCACCGGGATAGATATCAAATGACACATTGTTAAAACCTTTGCCCGGCGCGTACAGGTGCGTCAGGTTGCTTACCGACAGCAGCGGGGCGCTGTCCAAAAGTGCGGAAGTCATCAGTGCTGCGCCTCTTGCTGTTGCGCCAGCTGCTGCCGGCAATAATCGGTATCCGAACAGACGAACATACGGCTGCCCCGATCGTCGAGCACCACCTCATCCAGATAGCTGTGGCGCGAACCGCACAGCGCGCACGGCTCTTCCCACTGCTGGATGCTGAACGGGTGATCGTCAAAGTCCAGGCTTTCCACCTTGGTGAACGGCGGCAGGGCATAGATGCGCTTCTCACGCCCGGCACCAAACAGTTGCAGCGCCGGCATCATGTGCATTTTCGGGTTGTCGAACTTCGGGATTGGCGACGGATCCATCACATAGCGGTCGTTGACCTTCACCGGATAGGCATAGGTGGTGGCAATGTGGCCGTAGCGAGCGATGTCCTCATACAGTTTCACCTGCATCACGCCGTATTCTTCCAGCGCGTGCATCTTGCGGGTTTCGGTCTCGCGCGGTTCGATAAAGCGCAGCGGCTCGGGGATCGGCACCTGATAAATCAGGATCTGATCTTCCCGCAGCGGCGTTTCCGGAATGCGGTGGCGGGTCTGGATCAGCGTGGCTTCCGGCGTCCGTTCGGTGGTGGCGACGCCGGTCACCCGTTGGAAGAAGCGGCGGATGGAGACGGCGTTGGTGGTATCGTCCGCGCCCTGGTCAATCACTTTCAGCACGTCGTGCTGGCCGATAACGCTGGCGGTGATTTGAATGCCGCCGGTGCCCCAGCCGTATGGCATCGGCATTTCACGACCGCCGAACGGCACCTGATAGCCGGGGATGGCCACGCCCTTCAGAATGGCGCGGCGGATCATGCGTTTGGTCTGTTCGTCCAGGTAGCCGGGGTTATAACCGCTCAATACTTCAGTCATGACGCGCCTCCTGACGCTCGGCAAATTCCTGCCGCAGGCGTTTCAACAGTTCCAGTTCGGCCTGGAAATCAACGTAGTGCGGCAATTTAAGGTGAGAAACGAAGCCGGCGGCTTCCACGTTATCGGCATGGGCCAACACGAACTCTTCGTCCTGTGCCGGGCTGGCGACGCTCTCGCCGTATTCGGCGGTTTGCAGAGCGCGATCGACCAGCGCCATCGCCATGGCCTTGCGTTCCGCGCGACCGAATACCAGCCCGTAACCGCGGGTAAAATGCGGCGGCTGTTGCGGCGGATCAACGAAGCCGTTGACCATTTCGCATTCGGTCAGCAGGATTTCGCCGATATCAATGGCAAAGCCCAACTCTTCCGGCACGATGGACACCGTCAGGTAGCCGCTGCGAATTTCCCCGGCGAACGGGTGGGTGCGGCCATAGCCACGCTGGGTCGAATAACCGAGCGCCAGCAGAAAGCCTTCGTCGCCGCGCACCAGCTGTTGCAGGCGTGCCGAACGCGGGCAGGGGTAAACCGGTGGCGTGCGGGTAATGTCGTCCGGCGTGCTGTCGTCATCCAGTTCGGGCTGCGCCAGTTGCTGCTGGCTGAGCAGATCGAACACGTGGGCGCATTGCTCCGGCAGCGGCTCTTCGGCCAACGGCGCGGCGGGCGTTTCGCCTTCTGCCAGCAGCGCGAAGTCCAGCAGACGATGGGTGTAATCGTAGGTTGGGCCAAGCACCTGACCGCCGGGCAAGTCTTTGTAAACCGCAGAAATGCGTCGTTCCAGACGCATCTTGTCGGTGGCCAGCGGTTGGCTGACCGCCAGCCGTGGCAGCGTGGTGCGATAGGCGCGCAGCAGAAAAATGGCTTCCACCAGATCGCCGCTGGCCTGTTTGACGGCCAGCGCCGCCAGTTCGCGGTCATACACGCCGCCCTCGGTCATCACACGGTCCACCGCCAGCCCGAGTTGCCGATCGATTTGTTCGGCGCTCAGCGCCGGCTGCGCGCTATCACCGCGACGCAGGTTTTCCTGTAACTGATGGGCGGCCTCAATGGCTTTTTCGCCCCCTTTCACCGCGACGTACATCAGCAGGCCTCCAGATGCGTGGTGCGTGGAATGGCGATCAGTTGCTCGCCACAGGTCAGTAGTACGTCAATGCCCAGCGGGAAGCGGTGCGGACGTTCCAGCAGATAATCGCGCAGCGCGGCGGGCAGTTCCGGGCTGATAAGCCGTTGCCGCTCAATGCCGGGGCCGCTCAGGCGCAGCGGTGCGCCTGCCGTCAGGCTGCTCACCTGCACCAGCAGAGTGGCGCCGAATTCCGGCGAAATATCGCTGCCGTACGGTAATTGGCTTAAATCTGCCGCTTGCAGGCTGCCGTCCCACAGCGCAAAGCGGATCGCTGCCGGCGTGTCAGCCAGCGGCGCGCCGGTGTGGAAACGAATGTTTGTCAGCACTTGCTCACAATGCAGGGCAGGGCAGAGATGGATCGGGGTTTCCCCGTCGGCCAACGTCAGCAGCGCTGCGGTGTCGGCGGCGTTCAACGGCGGCCATACTGGCCCGTCGCCGAGCGTCACCGTGACGCCCGGTTCGCTTAACGCCTTGAGCATCAAGCGGAAGGCATGCTGCGCCTGTTCAATCGGTTGGGCAAAGCCGGTGAGTAAACTCATGGTTATTCCCCCCGCACCAGGGTAAAGAAGTCGACCCGGCTGGACGCCACCGCGCGGGAGCGCAGTTGACGCTGCTCCTGCTGCAGCGCCGCCAGCGGTTCAATCAGCCGCTGTTGCAGCCGTTCGTGGTGTTCCGGCTGTTGCAGCAGCGCATCGGCCAGCGCGCACAGCTCGGCATGGGCCTTGTCGCGCCCGGCGATGTAGCTGTAACCGTGGCCGCCGTTGTCCAGTTGCACCACGCTGCGGGTGACGGTCATGTCGCCCAGCACGAAGCGGCGGCCGGTAGCTCCCATCCGCCCCTGCAACTGCGCCAGGCCGATCTCCGGCGCGCGCAGCAGTTGATAGCGCGGGTTAAGGTTCAGCGCCTGCCAGTGGCTGCGTAGCTGGGCCGGTTGGCTGTGCGCCAACACTGACATCCAGCGTTGTCTGCTCGATAAGGATTGCATTCAGTGCTCCATCGTCAGTTCGATCATGTCGGCGCGCGCCAGGCTGACGGAGTATTCCGCCACGCTGTTGCTGCCGACACAGGTATTCAGGGTTCGCACGCACAGCAGCGGCGCGTGGGTGGCGATCTCCAGCAGTTGGCTCTCTTTGGCCTGCGCGCGACGGGCGCTGATGCGCGTCTGGCTGCGGGTCAGCGACTGGTGGATACGTTGTTCGATAAATTCATGCAGCGAGCCGCTGTGGAACTGTTGCAGCGCTGGCCACCAATCCAGATCCGGCAGGTAGTGATCGATAACGCTCAGTGGTACGCCATTGACCCGACGCAACGTCCGCAGGTGAATCACCGTTTCGCCCTCTTCACGCGATAACGCGCTGGCGATATGGCCGTTGCAGGGGCGCAAAACTGCGAGTAAGCGCTCACTGGTGGGGTGGCTTCCCTGCTCGAACAGGTTCTGGCTAAAGCGGGTTTTGGCATGCAGCGGATAATCATAAGGGCGCATCAGCACCAGAATGCCGATGCCATGGCGACGTTGCAGCCAGCCGCGTTCCACCAGTTGATCGACCGCACGGCGCAGCGTATGGCGATTGACCTGGTAGCGGTCGGCCAGTTGCTGTTCTGAAGGCAGATAGTCGCCGCAGCGGTAGTGGGCGCGTAACTCGTCTTCCAACTGCGCGGCGATTTGCTGGTAACGGGTCGGGTAAGTGGTCGGATGTCTAGATAACTGCATCATAATAAAAACCTCCGTTGGCCGGGGCGCTGTCGGTGATGTCGAATGTAAATTGCGGCATGGTGCATACCCGTTGATCACGTTGGCCATAGGGTGCCGCCGCGAGATGACAATTGCGTTACGCGTTGGTGGCGAACAGATGAACTATTTTCGACAGAGGGATGCCAAGCGGCGCACGTCGCGCTAAGCTAACGCCATTGTTTGCTCTCACGCTGGTTCGCAACATGTCTCAACCCATTACTGCTCCTGAATCCCCGGCTCGCGCATGGCCGCTGTGGAAACCAATCCTGTTCCTGCTGGTGGTCGCCGTCGGGTTGTATTACGTCAAGTGGCAGCCGTATTACGGCAAGGCGTTTTTGGCGGCAGACAGCCATTCGATTGGCAACTCCATTCTGGCCAACCCGGCTGACAGCCCGTGGCTGGCGGCGTGGCAATACGCGCTGGTCTACTTCAAGGCGGTGTGGAAGGCGGCGGTGCTCGGCGTGCTGCTGGGGTCGCTGGTGCAGGTATTGATCCCGCGTGACTGGCTGGTGCGTACCCTCGGCCACCGGCGTTTTTCCGGTACGTTGCTCGGTACGCTGATTGCGCTGCCCGGCATGATGTGTACCTGCTGTGCGGCGCCGGTCGCCGCCGGGCTGCGTCGGCAGTCGGTGTCCAGCGGCGCGGCATTGGCATTCTGGCTAAGTAACCCGGTACTGAACCCGGCGACGCTGATCTTTATGGGCTTTGTGCTCGGTTGGCAGTTTGCGGTTATTCGACTGGTGGCCGGCGTGGTCATGGTGTTGGGTATTGCCTGGCTGGTGCAGCGCCTCACCGCCAACGATGCGCCGCCGGCAGCACTGCAGGCGGCGGTCATGCCGCAGGCGAAAACGCCGGATCAACCGTTCTTCGGCCGCTGGATAAAGGCGCTGTGGGCGTTATTCTGGTCTACCATTCCGATTTATATCCTGGCGGTGCTGTTGCTGGGGGCGGCGCGCGTCTGGCTGTTCCCGCATGCCGACGGCGCGGTGGACAACAGCCTGCTGTGGATTGTCGGCCTGGCGATCGCCGGCTGCCTGTTTGTCATTCCCACCGCGGCGGAAATCCCTATCGTGCAGGCGATGATGTTGGCGGGCATGGGGCCGGGCCCGGCGCTGGCGCTGCTGATGACGCTGCCGGCCGTCAGCCTGCCTTCGCTGTTGATGCTCAACAAGGCGTTTTCTGCCAAGGCGCTGTGCCTGACCGCCGCGCTGGTGGCCTTGTGCGGCGTCGCCACTGGGCTGGTGGGACTGGTGTTGATGTAATGGTCGGTGAAGGCATCTAGCGCAGCTTGTGCACCACCTGATTGCTGCTGCCGCGCCAGATCAGCGCCGGATCTTTTAAATCCTGCACGAACTTGCCGTCAATCAGTACGTTGATCAGATCCACCACCTGCATCTGTTGGTGGTCCAGTTCATCCAGCCGGTAGCCGGTCCACAGCCAGATATCCTTGCCGGGGCATTCGGCACGTACCCGTTGCACCAGCTGCAATATTGTCGCCAGGTTGGCCGGATGCAGCGGATCGCCGCCCGACAGCGACAGCCCCTGACGCGGTATGCGTTGGTCGTTGAGATCGGCAATGATGCGATCCGCCATCCGTGCGCTGAACGGCTGGCCGGAGTTCAGCCGCCAGGTGCTTTTGTTGTAGCAGCCGGGGCATTGATGAACGCAGCCGGCGACAAACAGCGTACAGCGGGTGCCGGGGCCGTTGACCACATCGATCGGGTAATACTGGTGATAATTCATAGTCGGTTTGCCATCAGGCCATTGTTGGGATTGATAACGCCTGATGAGCCGATTGCTGCTGGCCCATCAGGCGGCAGGCGTTAGCCGATCTGCCCGTTATCCAGGTGTTTCACCCGGCGTTTGACCTCTTCCTGTTTACCGGCGTTGAACGGCCGTGCGTCCGGGCTGCCGAGATAGCCGCACACCCGACGCGTGACCGACACCTTCGCCGAGTCATGATTGCCGCATTTCGGACAGGTAAAGCCCTTGCTGGTGCAGGAAAACTCGCCGGTGTAGCCACACTGATAGCATTCGTCGATCGGCGTGTTGGTGCCGTAATACGGCACGCGGCTGTAGCTGTAATCCCACACGTCTTCCAGCGCCTTCAGATTGTGCTGCAGGTTCGGGTATTCGCCGTAGCAGATGAAACCGCCGTTGGCCAGCGGCGGGTAGGGCGCCTCAAAGTCCAGCTTGTCGTACGGATTGACCTTTTTCTCCACGTCGAGGTGGAAACTGTTGGTGTAGTACCCCTTGTCGGTGACGCCCGGCACCACGCCGAAATCGGCGGTATCCAGCCGGCAGAAACGATCGCACAGGTTTTCGCTTGGCGTACTGTACAGGCTGAAGCCGTAGCCGGTTTCCGCTTTCCAGCTTTCAGTGGCGGCACGCAGGCGTTCGACGATCGCCAGCGCTTTGGCACGCAGCGTCTCATCGTCATACAGATGGCTGCGGTTGTCGCACAGCGCATTGATGGTTTCGTGAATGCCGATATAGCCGAGCGAGATCGACGCGCGGCCATGCTTGAAAATCTCGGCGATGTCATCGTCGGCGTTGAGACGCACGCCGCAGGCGCCCTCCATGTAGAGAATCGGTGCCACCCGAGCCTTGATGCCCTGCAAGCGCGCGATACGCGTCATCAGCGCTTTCTTCGCCAACAGCAGGCGTTCATCCAGCAACTGCCAGAAGCGTTTTTCGTTGCCCATCGCCTCCAGCGCAATGCGTGGCAGGTTCAGACTGATCACGCCGATATTGTTGCGGCCGTCGTGGATCTGTTCGCCGTTTTCCTGGTAAACGCCGAGGAAACTGCGACAGCCCATTGGCGTCTTAAATGAACCGGTAACGCTAACCACTTGATCGTAGTTAAGAATATCTGGATACATGCGCTTACTGGCACATTCCAGTGCCAACTGCTTGATGTCGTAGTTCGGATCGCCGTACTGGTGATTCAGGCCATCGCGGATGGCGAACACCAATTTGGGGAATACCGCCGTTTTACGGTTTTTTCCCAGCCCGGCGATGCGGTTTTTCAGGATCGACTGCTGGATCATTCGCGACTGCCAACCGGTACCGAGGCCAAAGCCAAAGGTGACGAACGGCGTCTGGCCATTGGCGGTGTGCAGCGTGTTCACTTCGTATTCCAGCGACTGGAACGCGTCGTAACACTCTTTTTCGGTACGCGCCATGGCGTAGTCATCGGGCTGCGGGATCTGCCATTGTTGCGCCACCTGTTGGTGCTTGCGGAAGCTTTCGCTGACGAACGGCGCCAGGATTTCATCGATGCGGTTGATGGTGGTGCCACCATAGATATGGCTGGCGACCTGGGCGATGATCTGCGCCGTGACCGCGGTGGCGGTAGAGATCGATTTTGGCGGCTCAATCTCGGCGTTGCCCATTTTGAAACCGTTGGTCAACATGCCTTTCAGATCGATCAGCATGCAGTTGAACATTGGGAAGAACGGTGAGTAATCGAGATCGTGATAATGGATCTCGCCGCGTTCATGCGCCAGCACCACGTCGCGCGGCAGAATGTGCTGTTTGGCGTAGTGCTTGGCGACGATGCCGGCCAGCAGATCGCGCTGGGTCGGGATCACTTTGCTGTCCTTGTTGGCGTTTTCATTCAGCAGCGCGACGTTGCTCTGTTCAACCAGGCCGCGGATCTCCTGGTTCAAGCGGCCGCGCAGTTCACGAGAAACGTCGCGATCGTGGCGGTACTCGATGTAGGCGCGCGCCAGCTGTTTGTACGGCCCGGCCATCAGCTGATTTTCAACCGCCAGCTGAATGTCATGGATATCAACGCGTTGCTGTTGCTCCATTTGCTGAGCGACCACGCGGGCGACGGTGGCGCAGTAGTCGGCGTCAACCACACCGACGGCCAGGGCGGCCCGTTCGATAGCCTGCCCGATCCGTGCCTGGTCAAAAGGTACCTGACAACCGTCCCGTTTAATCACTACTGGTTTCACGATGCTACTCCTTGTTCCGCTCGGGAGCGTTATGCCCGTTGTTGGGCTTATCCACAGGGCAATACCGCAGCGTGCAAGGGCTGCAGCGACGTGTGGACGATTTTGTGGATAACTACTACATATAGGTGATGGAAATTATCTATGCACTATATATGGGTGTTGTGGCGGTTTTTTTGATGTAGGACAAGGAAGTTTGGTGACAGTTGGTTCGCTGTACAAACGTAAATCGTGCAGATGAATGCAGCCCCCATAATCCGCGGGTTGAATGTATCGGTAGGCAATAAAAACAATGTGGCAAACTGTGATGGCGATCGCGGTTACTGGCAACAGCCGGGCCCGCGCGGGCAGGCCCGTCTGGCGTCAATCTTCCCGCAGCCACCACACCGCTTCAAACGGGCGCAGCGTGGTTGCCTGCGGTAACGCCGGTGCATCGGCATAGTTGGCGGCCAACTGGCGCCACAGATCGCCGGCGTCGACCCCTTCTGCCTGCCAGCGCAGCGGTTCGCGGCTCAGGTTAGCGACCACCAACAGCCGCTGGCCGTTCCAGCTGCGCTGGTAGCACCACAGCGCCGGGTGTTCGGGCGCCAGATCCTGGTAATCGCCGTGGGTCAGCAGCGGGTGCTGCTTGCGCAACGCAATCAGGTGACGGTAGGTGTAAAACACCGAATCCTGGTCGGCCAGCGCCGCGTCGGCGTTGATCTGCGCGTAATTGTCGGCGCAGGCAATCCACGGCGAACCGCAGGTAAAGCCGGCATGGGCGGCGGCGCTCCACTGCATTGGCGTGCGGCCATTGTCGCGTGATTTGCAGGCCAGAATGGCCAGCAGTTGCCGATCGTTGATGCCTTGGGCGCTGAGTTCGGCGTACATATTCAGGCTTTCCACATCACGGTATTGCTCAATACGCTGGAAACCGGGGTTGGTCATGCCGATCTCTTCGCCCTGATAAATGTACGGCGTGCCCTGCATGCCGTGCAGCACCAGTGCCAGCATTTTGGCCGCCGGCACGCGCAACTCGCCGTCATCGCCAAAGCGTGACACGATGCGCGGCTGATCGTGATTACACCAGAACAGTGCGTTCCACGCCCGGTTGTGCATACCCTGCTGCCAGTGGCGGAAAATGGACTTCAGGGCGACGTAATCCGGCGCGGCCAGCGTCCATTTTTCACCGTTGGCATAGTCCACCTTCAGATGGTGGAAGTTAAAGGTCATTGACAGCTCTTCGCCGCTGTTAGCCGCATATTGCTGACAATGTTCCAACGTGGTCGACGACATCTCGCCGACCGTCATCAGGCCGCGCGGCTGGAACACCTCACGGCTCATTTCCTGCAGAAATTCGTGGATCCGCGGCCCGTCGGTGTAAAAGCGCCGGCCGTCGCCGAGGGTATCGTCCAGAAAATCCTGTTGTTTTGACACCAGATTAATCACGTCGAGACGCAGGCCGTCGACGCCTTTGTCGGCCCAGAACTGGCAGACTTTTTTTAGCTCTTCGCGCACCGGCGGATGTTCCCAGTTCAGGTCCGCCTGTTCGGTGGCGAACAGGTGCAGGTAGTACTGGCCGCTGTCGGCGTGCCACTGCCACGCCTGACCGCCAAATTTGGAGCGCCAGTTATTGGGCGGCGTCTGTTCGCTGCCGTCGCGCCAGATGTAAAACTGACGATGCGGGCTGTGGCGATCCTGTGCCGCCTTGAACCACGGGTGCTCGGTAGAGGTGTGGTTGAACACCATATCCATGACGATGCGGATACTGCGCTGATGCGCGGCGGCGACCAGCCGCTCAAAGTCCTCCAGCGTGCCGTAGGCCGGATCGATGGCGCAGTAATCCGCCACGTCGTAGCCATTGTCCACCTGCGGCGAGAGGTACACCGGCGTCAGCCAGATGGCGTCAACGCCCAGCTCTTGCAGATAGTCCAGCCGCTGGATCACGCCGGCCAGATCGCCGTAGCCGTTGCCGGTGCTGTCCTGAAAGCTCTTCGGGTAGATTTGATAGATGACGCCGTTTTGCCACCAGGGGATTGGGTTGCTCATAACAGAATACCTTTTGACTGTAACCGTGGGGCCGAACCGTCGGCCCCGGTTCCCGTCATCCTCCATCACTCGGCCAGCGCCTGGTGAGAAGGGCTGGGGAATATTATAAAACCAGCAGCTCGCCGCGGCGCGCCTTGCGTTGGTAAATCAGCACCGTCAGTACCAGTGGGATAACCACCGCCGCCAGGGTGGCCAGCGCAAACACCATCCAGAACTGCGGCTGGATAGACAGAATGCCCGGTAAACCACCGACGCCAATGCCGTTGGCCATCACGCCGTCGAGACCGCAGATCAGGCCGGCGACGGCGGAACCGATCATCGCGCACAGCATCGGGAAGCGATATTTCAGGTTGATACCGTACATCGCTGGTTCGGTGACGCCGAGGTAGGCCGAAATGGCGGCCGGTACGGAGATTTCACGTTCGTTGGTTTTGCGGCTGACGATGATGATGCCCAGCACCGCCGACGCCTGCGCAATGTTGGACAGCGCGATGATTGGCCACACCGGGGTGCCGCCCATGCTCTGGATCATCTGCATATCGATCGCCAGCGTGGTCTGGTGTACGCCGGTAATCACCAGCGGCGCATACAGGAAGCCGAACAGCGCGGCGCCAATCGGCGCAAAGGCGCCGGTCATTACCGATTTTACCGCCCAGGCGACGCCATCACCGATCATGCGGCCAAATGGCCCGATCAGCGTATGCGCCAGGAACACTGCCAGCAGCAGCGAAACCACCGGCACCACCACCAGATACAGATAATCCGGCACGATCCTTTTCAAGCGGGTTTCGATCCAGCCCAGCGCCATGCCGGCCAGGATCGACGGGATCACCTGCGCCTGATAACCGACCTTTTCAATGGTGAACCAGCCGAAATTCCACACTTCCGGCAACTGCTGGCCGAGTAGGTAGGAGTTCATCAGCTGCGGCGACACCAGCGTAATGCCCATCACGATGCCCAATACCGGCGTGCCGCCCATTTTTTTCACCGTTGACCAGCAGATCGCCACCGGCAGGAACATAAAGATCGCTTCGCCGAGCAGCCACAGGAAGTCATAAGCGGTTTTCCAACCGGCGCTGGACTGTGCCAGCGTTTGGCCGTCGGACATCGGGATATCGCCGATCACATTGCGAAAGCCGAGGATCAAGCCGCCGCTGATCAGCGCTGGCAGCAGCGGGAAGAAGATTTCGGCAAAGTGCGAAATGGTGCGTTCGAACCAGGTCATGTTCTGGCGCGCCGCCACCTTGGCCTGCTCCTTATCGGCTTCGTTGACGCCGGCGGCGGCGATCAGCGCCTGATAGTAATCGCCGACTTCCGGGCCAATCACTACCTGGAATTGCCCGGCGTTGGTGAAGCAGCCCTTGACCATGCGCAGCTCCTCAATCTCTTTCGGGCTGGCCTTGCTGGGATCCTTCAGCACAAAACGGAGCCGGGTAATGCAGTGGCTGACGGTCGCAATATTGTCGCGGCCGCCCACCAACACGATCAGACGATCGATATCCTGCTGGTTGACTTTACTCATTATAAGTACCTTTTTTGGCAGAACGCAGAGGTGAGCCGGTTACCCGTCATACTTGAAGCCGCATCGGCGTTGGCTACGCGCATTTACCCGAATCACTGACTTGAGTCAGCTCATCGGGATGCATTTGCTTGCCGCCTGGATGCAACTCCAATTATTTAGGGTAACTATCCGTCATACTTGAAGCCGCATCGGCGTTGGCTATGCGCTTTTACCCGCATCACTGACTTGAGTCAGCTCATCGGGATGCATTTGCTTGCCGCCTGGATGCAACTCCAATTATTTAGGGTAACTATCCGTCATACTTGAAGCCGCATCGGCGTTGGCTACGCGCATTTACCCGAATCACTGACTTGAGTCAGCTCCTCGGGATGCATTTGCTTGCCGCCTGGATGCAACGTCCATGTGTTGGGATCTCGAGCTGATCGAAGCTTAGCCATTTGGCTTTTTTAATGAAATGGGAACGTTCCCGGATTGGGGCGACGATCACAAAATGCCAAAATAAGTGCGTTTTTTAATCAGGAAAGTTTGCTGGGTACCACGATGCGCCGAATGGCGAGTTCACCGTTGAGTTGCCCAAGCAGCTGCTGTGCTGCCTGTACACCGGCGCTGCCGTAGCCGAACTCCACCGACAGCGTCTCCGGGAACAGAAAGCTCAGCAGTGGGGTATTGCCGATGGCGCACACCTGAATCGGACGAGCCTGTTGCTGTTGCAGATACTTGATCGCGCCGAGCGCAATACTGTCCGACGCGCAGACCAGCGCGGTGGTCTGTTCGGCGATCGCCGACGCTGCCAGCTGGAAGCCGCTCTGATAGCTCAGTTCGCCTAGCGCCGCGTGCGGTTCAATCTGCTGCTGTCGGCAGGCGTCCAGATAGGCCTGATAGCGGCGTTGGCCGGTGGTGGCGTCCGATTGCTGCACCCCCAGGTAGCCGATGTGCCGGTGGCCCTGGCGCTGCAAGTGTGCCATCAATAAATTGACCGCGCCGACGTCGTCATAACACACCGAGGAAAAGCCGGCGTATTCACGCACCATCACCACCATTTTTTCCTGCCACGGGTGCAGCATGTCGGCGGTCAGCCCGGTAAAGCCGAACAGGATCACGCCGTCGACGTTGCGCTGCGCCAAGACGTGCAAATGCTCCTGTACCAGACGGGTTTCGAACTGGCTTTCCATCACGATCGGGTCATAACCCTGCTGATACAGCAGCGGCAACATGGTGCGCACCGCCTGGTTTTCCGACGGTGAATCCAGACGGGAAACGATAATACCCACCACTTTATCGCTCTGCCCGCGCATGGCGCGTGCCGACTTGGACGGGGTGAATCCCTGCTGACGGATCACCGCTTCCACCCGTTCGCGGGTTTGTGGGCTCACGCTGCCTTCGTTGTTCAAAACGCGTGATACGGTGGATTTTCCTACGCCACTCAGGCGAGCTATATCCTTGATTGTCAGCCGGTTTTGCATGGTTTATTTATCGTTTAAGTTGAAGGGCGTAAACTTTGTGCTCTGTCAGTGCCGGTCAGAATAGCGCATTTTGCAAAATGGATCCTGGTGCTGAGCGCGTATCTGCGCATTGTCGGTGCGGCCGCGGCGGCCGCCCTGTCTTTTCACTTACCGGAGGTTATCACCCGTATGGACCCTGAGCCTACCCCCGCAAACACCCACTCGGTTCACCGGTAAACCTCTCCGCTCTGCGCTGCTGATTTACCGGTGAAGTTAACGGTAACCGGTAGCGTGCGCTTGACTGTTCGCTTCTGTTGCTATTGATACAAAGAATCTGCCACGGCGGAGGTTTTTGGCGCGTTCAAAAATCAGCCGCCGTGGCCGGTTCGCGACTGCGCTGCCGCCGCCAGGCGGTGGCAAAAGGGGCGAACAATGAACCTGAAAATGCTGCCACACCTGTTGCTGAACCTGCTCAGCCGCAATCTGCCGCACCGCCTGGTGCACCGCGATCGCCTGCTGGAGGGCGTAGCTAGCGACGCGCGCGCAATGCCGGCCGGCCTGGCGCAACAGCGGCTGGAGTGTGCCGCCGCCAGCCCGCTCCAGCTGTATACGCGTTTTGACAGCCACCCGGAAGGCATCACCGATCGCGAGGCGCAGATCCAGCGCGATCGCGTGGGTGAAAACATCATCGACGATCGGCAACAGGAAAGTGCCTGGCGTCACCTGTGGCACTGCTATCGCAACCCGTTCAACCTGCTGTTGACCGCGCTTGGCATGATCTCTTATGCCACCGAGGATCTCACCGGTGCGCTGGTGATTGCGCTGATGGTGCTGGTGTCTACGCTGCTGAACTTTATTCAGGAGGCGCGATCCAACCGCGCTGCCGATGCGTTGAAGGCCATGGTCAGCAACACCGCCACGGTGATCCGCAGCGACGCGCTGACCGGTAAAAGCGAGCATCGCGAACTGCCGATTGCGCAGCTGGTGCCGGGCGACATCATCAAGTTGGCGGCGGGCGATATGATCCCGGCGGATCTGCGGCTGCTCAGCGCCAAGGATCTGTTTATCAGCCAGGCGGCGCTGACCGGCGAGTCGCTGCCGGTGGAGAAAGCCGCCGATCCACACCGCCTGGCGCAGGATCCGCTGGAATGCCAAAACCTGTGCTTTATGGGCACCAACGTGGTGAGCGGCACCGCGCTGGCGATGGTGATCGGCAGCGGCGGTAACACCTATTTCGGTCAGTTGGCACAGCGCCTCACCGGGCAGGCGGAGGAACCCAACGCCTTTCAGCGGGGGATCAGCAAGATCAGCTGGCTGTTGATCCGTTTTATGCTGGTGATGACGCCGATCGTGTTGCTGATCAACGGCTACACCAAAGGCGACTGGTGGGAAGCGGCGCTGTTTGCGCTGTCGGTGGCGGTCGGGCTGACGCCGGAAATGCTGCCGATGATCGTCACGTCGACGCTGGCGCGCGGTGCGGTGAAACTGTCGCGGCAAAAAGTGATCGTCAAACGTCTGGACGCCATTCAGAACTTCGGCGCGATGAACATCCTCTGCACCGATAAAACCGGCACGCTTACGCAGGACAAAATTGCGCTGGAGCGCCATACCGACGTGTTCGGCGTCAACAGCGATCGAGTTTTGCGCTACGCCTGGCTCAACAGTTTTTACCAGACCGGGCTGAAGAACCTGCTGGATGTGGCGGTGTTGAGCTGCGGTGAGCACAGCGGTCAGCCGGATGCGCTGCGCGATTACCGCAAGGTGGATGAAATTCCATTTGATTTCGAACGTCGGCGCATGTCGGTGGTGGTCGCGCAACATGACGACCAGCATCAATTGATCTGCAAGGGCGCTCTGGAAGAAATGCTGGCGATCTGCAGCCAGGTACGTCAGGGATCGCAGATCCTGCCGCTCGATGCCGGGCTGTTGGCGCGCATTCGCTGCATCACCAGCGATCTTAACCAGCAGGGACTGCGGGTGGTGGCCGTGGCGGTCAAGACGCTGCCGGCAGAGAACCGGCAGTACGGCGTGGTCGATGAAGCGGATCTGATCCTTGAGGGATACATCGCGTTCCTCGATCCACCAAAAGAGAGCACCGCGCCGGCGCTGGCGGCGTTAAAGCGCAATGGCGTTACGGTGAAGATCCTGACCGGCGACAACGAGCGGGTGGCAGCCAAGGTTTGTGGCGACGTCGGCTTGGCCACCGAACGGGTGCTGTGCGGCAGCGACATCGAACGGCTGAGCGATGCGCAGCTGGCGGTTGCGGCGCAAGACACTACGCTATTCGCCAAGCTGACGCCGTTACACAAGGAACGTATTGTGCAGGTGCTGCGGCAACAGGGCCACGTGGTGGGCTTTATGGGTGACGGCATCAACGATGCGCCGGCGTTGCGGGCGGCGGATATTGGCATTTCGGTGGACTCGGCGGTGGATATCGCCAAAGAAGCGGCCGACATCATACTGCTGGAAAAGAGCCTGATGGTGCTGGAACAAGGGGTGATTGAAGGGCGCCGCACCTTCGCCAATATGCTCAAATACATCAAGATGACCGCCAGTTCCAACTTCGGTAACGTATTCAGCGTGCTGATTGCCAGCGCCTTTTTACCGTTCCTGCCGATGCTGCCGCTACATCTGCTGGTGCAGAACCTGATGTACGACGTTTCGCAGATCGCCATTCCGTTCGATAACGTCGATGACGATCAGATTACGCAGCCGCAGCGGTGGAACTCCGCCGATCTGGGGCGGTTTATGGCTTTTTTTGGGCCGATAAGCTCGATCTTTGACGTGCTGACCTTCTGCCTGATGTGGTGGATCTTCAAGGCCAATACGCCGGAAGCGCAAACGCTGTTCCAGTCAGGGTGGTTTATTGAAGGACTGTTATCGCAAACGCTGATTGTGCATATGATCCGCACGCGCAAAATCCCCTTTGTGCAGAGTCGCCCGTCGTGGCCGCTGCTGCTGACCACGCTGTTGGTGATCGCCTGCGGCATCGGCCTGACCTTTTCGCCGTTGGCCGGTTTTCTGCAATTACAGGCGCTGCCGCTGGGGTATTTCCCGTGGCTGCTGCTGATTCTGGCCGGTTACATGGTGCTGACTCAGGGGGTGAAGGGCTGGTTTGTGCGCCGCTACGGCTGGCAGTAGCCGGCTGCCGTAGCGCCTGGTGGGGCGGGCAGGCCGCTGTCCGCCCACAGGTTGTGATCAAGTGCGCCTTT
Organism: Serratia odorifera; assembly: GCF_900635445.1. Classification (NCBI taxonomy): domain Bacteria; kingdom Pseudomonadati; phylum Pseudomonadota; class Gammaproteobacteria; order Enterobacterales; family Yersiniaceae; genus Serratia; species Serratia odorifera. Next base: position 956,762 of record NZ_LR134117.1, on the reverse strand, counting down.
TTGCCGTCGCGGTTGGACATCTGAACTATGCTCGGTCTTTATCTACAGCGTTGGCTGTTTTTATTGCTGTTTTTTCCTCTGAGGAATTTCCGATGCATAAGATCCATCGTTATACGCTACCGGCCCTGTCCCTGTTACTTTCCCTCAATGCGCTGGCACAGCCGGCTGGCGAGTTACCGCTGATGCCATGGCCGCAGCAGGTGACGCTGTCGCAGCCGCCGGGCAAATGGCTATTGAATCAACGCCTGGCGATCCGCGTGCAGGGCGACGATCTGGACGAGGCGGTAACACGCTGGCGGCAGCGCATTGAAATGCAAACCGGCTGGCAGCTGGCTCCGGCCACTTCGCCGGACGCGGCGATCATCGAGGTGAGGGTCAAACATGCGGTGGCGGCACAGCCGCTGCCGGACAGCGACGAAAGTTATCAGCTGTCGGTGACGCCGCAGGGAGCCACGCTGATCGCCAATACCCGCTTTGGCGCGTTGCGCGGCATGGAAACCCTGCTGCAATTAGTGCAAACCGACGCCGACGGCACCTTCCTGCCGCTGGTATCGGTCACCGATGTACCGCGTTTCCCATGGCGTGGGGTATTGCTGGATTCCGCGCGTCATTTCTTGCCGGTGGCCGATATTCTGCGCCAGTTGGACGGCATGGCGGCGGCCAAGCTCAACGTGTTCCACTGGCATTTGACCGACGACCAGGGCTGGCGCTTTGCCTCGACGCGTTATCCGAAATTGCAGCAGTTGGCCAGCGACGGTCAGTTCTACACCCGCGAACAGATGCAGCAGGTGGTGGCTTATGCCGCCGCGCGGGGTATCCGCGTGGTGCCGGAAATCGATCTGCCGGGTCACGCCTCCAGTATTGCGGTGGCCTATCCACAGTTGATCAGCGCGCCTGGCCCCTACCAGATGCAGCGTGAATGGGGCGTGCATCGGCCAACGCTGGATCCGTCCAATAAACAGGTTTACGTCTTTATTGAGGCGATCATCGGCGAACTGGCGGAGATTTTCCCCGATCCTTACCTACATATCGGCGGTGACGAAGTGGACGCCAGCCAATGGCAGCAGTCCAGCGCGGTGCAGGCGTTGATGAAACAGCAGCAACTGGCGGATACCCACGCCTTGCAGGCCTGGTTCAACCAACGGCTGGAGCAGATCCTCGAACGTCACCAACGGCGGATGGTCGGCTGGGACGAGATTTATCACCCGTCGCTGCCGCGCACTATCGTCATCCAGTCATGGCAGGGGCCGGACTCGCTCGGCGCCAGCGCGCAGGACGGCTATCAGGGCATTTTGTCGACCGGCTTTTATCTCGATCAGCCGCAAAGTACCGCCTATCACTACCGCAATGAAATTCTGCCGCAGCCGCTGGGCGTCGATAGCGCGGTGGGCGAGGGGGAGCGGGCGCAGAGCTGGCAGTTCAGCATGCCGCGCCTCAAGGGCAGCCCGGTGGAAGGCAGTTTCACGCTGATCGAGGGAGCCAACGGTTGGCGCGGATTTATCGATTTCAACGGCAAATCGCGACGGGCGTTGCAGGATATCGTCTGGCTGGCGCCGGGCCGGCTGACCTTCCGCGTCGACAGCTGGATGGGGGAAACGCGCCCGGTGCTGAGCTTGCAGCAGCAGACGCTGAGCGGCTATATACGCGTCGGTAACGTGCGTTACCCCCACCAGCGGCAGCAGGCTGGCGGTGATGCCGCAGGGTAAAATGCCGGTGGTGCCGGACCCGCGGCAACAGGCCAATATTCTGGGCGGCGAAGCGGCGCTATGGGCGGAAAACGTGCGTGGCGCCGCTGATCGATCTCAAGCTGTGGCCGCGCGCGTTTGCCGTGGCGGAACGCTTGTGGTCGGCGCAGGACGTGAGCGATGAAAATAATATGTACCGGCGTCTGGCGACGGGTGGATGCCTGGTCGGTAGTCTCTGTGGGGTTACAACAGCATGCGCAAACCGCGCGTGAATTCACCCGACTGGCCAACAGCGTGGACATCATGCCGTTGCAGATTTTCGCCGAAGCGCTGGAGCCGGCGCAGTATTACACTCGCCAGCACCTGAAGTTCCAGGCCGGCAACTATCACCAGTTCGAGCCGCTGAATCGCCTTGCCGATGCCTTGCCGGCGGAAAGCAGCGCGGGTGCGTGACATGACGTTGCAGGTGGCGGCATTGCTCAAGGATCGCGACAATCGCGTGGCGCAGGCGGCGCTGCGTGAACGGCTACAGCGTTGGCAGCAAAACGGCGCGGCGCTGCAACCGATGGTGGCCGGTAATCAGCTGATGCTGGAGCTGGGCGCCGGTGGCGCAGGACGTCGAGACGCTGGCCGACATCGGACTGATGCTGCTGGATCGCTGGCAGCAGGGCAAACCGGCTGAACGGCAGCGAAGCGCAACAGGTGCAACGCCAGTTGGATGCGGCGGCACAGGTGCGTGACGAACTGGTGATTGCGGCGGTGTATCCGCTGGAAACGCTGCTGCATGCGCTGACGGTGCGCTGAGCGCTCAATAAAACGGTCAGCCTGGGCTGACCGTTAATGGCCTACGAACCGATTAGCGGCGCACGGCGATGGCTTCGATCTCGATCTTCACGTCTTTTGGCAGGCGCGCCACTTCAACGCAAGAACGGGCCGGGAACGGCGCATCGTGTTCGGTAAAGAAGGCTTCATAGGTAGCGTTTACCGTGGCGAAGTCGTTCAGATCCTTGACGAACACGGTGGTTTTGACGATGTCGGCCACCTTCAGGCCGGCGGCTTCAACGATCGCCTGGACGTTTTCCAGTGACTGACGCGCCTGAGCGGAAATGTCGTCGGCTACCGCGCCGGTTTTCGGGTTTACCGGGATCTGGCCGGAGGTGATGATCATGCTGCCCAGATCCACGCCTTGTACGTAGGGGCCGATGGCTGCCGGCGCGTTTTCGGTGCTGATATTACGTGACATTTTTTCTCCTGATAGACCCTGGGTGTTGCAAACCACAGCGTTGTCGGCTGCCTGCGTTCACCCCGCTCACCGACGTCCGTCAGCGCCTGGGGCCCCGCGCACCAGCGGCCTGACCGCGGCTTGCAATCCATTGGGTAGCAACGTGGATAGAGTTAACTTCAGAGACTCATTATAGGAGTGGCGGACAGATGAACAGCGCCACGCCCGGATATTTGTCAATTTCACTCCGCCTTTAACACTACCCGGTGGTCGAACTCTTTTTCACAGTAGCGGCATTTCAATTGCACTTGGTCGGCGCGGGCCTTGACGCTAAAGCTGGACGGCACCGGTTCGCTGCGACTGATGCAGTTGCCGTTCGGGCAAGTCAGTACGCCGTCGATATGCTCCGGCAGGCTGAGCGTCAGTTTGCGTACCACCTCGTAATTGTCGATGCGGTTGACGGTGGCGTTCGGTGCGTACATCGCCAACTGGTTGGCCTGCTGCTCGGTGAGGAAGGTGTTCTCGATCTTGATCAGATCCTTGTGCCCCAGCGCCTTGGAAGGCAGGTTTAGGCCGATGGTGATGCGCTGGTCGGTGGCGGTCAGCTTGAACCAGGGTCAGCAGTTTAAAGCCGATTTGCGCCGGGATATGGTCAATCACCGTGCCGCACTTGATGGCTTCTACCTGAAGTTTGTTGTCATGAGTCATGGTCATATCCCCCTTAAAGATCCAGTTCTGCGTTTAACACCAGCGCCAGCAGCGCCTGACGGGCGAAAATACCGTTGCCGGCCTGCTGGAAATAGTAGGCGTACGGCGTTTTGTCGACGTCGATGGTGATCTCGTCGATGCGCGGCAGCGGATGCAGTACCTTCATGTTGTCGCGGGCGCCCTCCAGATCCGCCGCGCGCAGCACGAACTGGGCTTTGACGTTGGCGTATTCGGACGGATCGAGACGTTCCTTCTGCACCCGGGTCATGTACAGAATATCCAGCTGCGGCACCACTTCTTCAATGCTGTTATGCAGACTGTATTGAATGCCTTTTTCTTCCAGCATCGTCAAAATGTAGCCCGGCATCGCCAGTGCGTCCGGCGCGATGAAGAAGAAGCGGTTGCCCTCGAACTTGGCCAGCGCCTGGGTCAACGAATGCACGGTGCGACCGTATTTCAGGTCGCCCACCATGGCGATGTTGATGTTGTTCAGCCGGCCCTGGGTTTCCTGAATGGTGAACAGATCCAGCAGCGTCTGGGTCGGGTGCTGGTTGGCGCCGTCGCCGGCGTTGAGTACCGGAATGCTGCCGGAGAATTCGGCGGCCAGCCGCGCCGCGCCTTCCTGTGGATGACGCATGACGATGGCGTCAACGTAAGTGCCGATCACCGAAATGGTGTCGGCCAGCGTTTCGCCTTTCTTGCCAAGCGACGTATTGCTGCTGTCGGAAAACCCGACCACCGACGCGCCGAGACGCTGGATGGCGGTTTCAAACGACAGGCGGGTACGGGTCGAAGCTTCGAAGAAACAGCTGGCAATCACCTTGTGCTTTAGCAGTTCCGGCTGCGGCTGGGCTTTCAGGCTGGCGGCGGTGCGCAGCACCAGCTCCAAATCCTCACGGCTGGAGATCGTTAATAGAGATGATATCTTTGTGATACAGCGGATTGGCCATGCTTCACTCTCCTCGACGAATGCCCGTGGCGCGGGACTGGGTGTTCAGGCAAAAAAAAGCCCCTCAACGAGGGGCTTGATACGATCGGTTCGGCAACAGGAGAAACAACGGCAGGCGGCTGCCGCGAGGCAGGGCGTTTTGTCGAGTATGGCGAACAAAACAGACGTCGTTTTTCATGCTTTCTCCTGGCAAATTGTCGCGCATTATACTCGCGCTTTACGTCACTGCAAGCGCTAAAACGCCGATTTTTGTCATTTGGCAAACGATTGGCTGGCTCGGTTGAGCGTCAGCGCTATGGTGGGAAAAGCAGAGGATAAAGAGGGGATTGGGGTACGGATCGAAACCCGCACCCCATTGCCTTTGCGTGACGCGCCCCGGCAATACGTTTCTGAGCTTAGCTCAAATTTTTAAAAATTCATCCTCTGCCGTTTACAGCGCCTTGCTCAGCGTCGCCACCATCACCGCCTTGATGGTATGCAGCCGGTTTTCCGCCTGATCGAACACCACGCTATGCGCCGATTCAAACACCTCGTCGGTGACCTCCATACCGCCTTGCAGGCCGTACAGCTGCGCCATTTGCTTGCCGAGCGTGGTCTGATCGTCATGGAACGCCGGCAGGCAGTGCAGGAACTTGACGTTCGGGTTGCCGGTCTGGCGCACCATCGCCATATTGACCTGATAAGGTTTCAGCAGCGCGATGCGCTCCTGCCATACTTCTTTTGGCTCACCCATCGACACCCAGACGTCGGTATACAGGAAGTCCACATCCTGCACGCCTTCGGCAATCTCTTCGGTCAGGGTGATTTTGCCGCCGGTCTGCTGGGCCAGTTGCTGGCACTGCGCCACCAGCTCCGCCTGCGGCCAGCAGGCCTTTGGCGCCACCAGACGCAGATCCATGCCTACCAGCGCCGCCGCTTCCAGCAGGGTATTGCCCATATTGTTGCGCGCGTCGCCGAGGTAGGCGAATTTTACCGCCGACAGCGGTTTGCCCGGCAGCTGTTCCTGTACCGTCAGCAGATCGGCCAGCAGCTGGGTCGGGTGGAATTCATTGGTCAGCCCGTTCCATACCGGCACGCCGGCATACTGCGCCAGGGTTTCCACCAGCGCCTGACCGTAACCGCGGTATTGAATACCGTCATACATGCGGCCAAGCACCCGCGCGGTGTCTTTCATCGACTCTTTGTGGCCGATCTGGCTGCCGCTGGGGCCGAGATAGGTGACCTGGGCACCCTGATCAAATGCGGCAACTTCGAAAGAGCATCGTGTGCGGGTAGAGTCTTTTTCGAAGATGAGCGCGATATTCTTGCCTTGCAGATGCCGGACTTCGCGGCCCTGTTTCTTGGCCTGTTTCAAGTCGGCGGACAGCTGCAACAGCGCCTGGATCTCGGCGGGGGTGAAATCCATCAACCTCAAAAAGTGACGACTGTAGAACGGGTTTAGCGTGCTCATCTTCGGGTATCCCTGACGGTTGTATTTGAATTAAAATTCACTTTATATGTATGAATATTCAAATTCAACCCCATTGTAGAAATCTTTGCGGTTTAACGTGGCAGGCGCGTCGACGGTGTGTGAAAATAGAAGCAATGAAAGCCATTTATTGAGGATAGAGACATGGCAAACCGCGAATTGCTGGAAGAACAACGTGAAGAGACCCGTCTGATCATCGAAGAACTGCTGGAAGACGGCAGCGATCCGGATGCGCTCTACACCATCGAGCACCATTTCTCTGCCGAAAAGTTTGAGGTCTTGGAGAAGGCCGCCGTCGAAGCCTTTAAACTGGGCTACGAAGTGACCGACGCCGAAGAGCTGGAAGTGGAAGACGGTTCATTGCTGATGTGCTGCGACGTGATCAGCGAAGTAGGCCTGAATGCCGAGGTGATCGATACCCAGGTGGAACAGCTGGTGGCGCTGGCAGAAAAATGCGGCGTTAACTACGACGGCTGGGGCACCTACTACGAAGATCCGAACGGTGAAGACGGCGATGACGAAGACGATGAAGACGGTGAATTCATCGACGAAGACGACGACGGCAAACGCCATTAATCATTGCTCCCGACGACTCACAAGGGCCGGCGCCGGCCGGCCTTGATAAGCTGACATGACTTACCAATCACTGCTATCCCCGATTTTACAATTCCTGCACTGCGAAACCCCGGATGCCTGGATTGAAACCGCGCGCCGCGCGGAAAACCTGCCGCTGTTGCTGACCGACCATCTGGTATGCGAGCTGAAAGCCGCACAGACCGGCATGTGGCTGATTCGACGCTACGTGGCGGACAAGGAGAGCGGCGATGCTCTGCTGGCCTTGCTGCGGCCGTATGAGGCGTTTGTGCACGAAGCGCAGGGCGTGCCGCAAGCGCTGTTCAAGCAAAGCCAGTTCACCAGGAAGATCCTGCCGAAAAAAACCTCGACCTACGGCCAGGCTCTGGTGGACAGCATGGTGCTGTTGATCAAAGAGGAACTGCATCATTTTTCACAGGTGCTGGAAATCATGCAGTCGCGCGGCATCCGCTACCAAAAGATCACCGCCAGCCGCTACGCCAAGGGGATGATCCGCGAGGTGCGTACCCACGATCCGGCGACCTTGATCGACAAGCTGATCTGCGGTGCTTATATCGAAGCGCGCTCCTGCGAACGCTTTGCCAAACTGGCGCCGCATCTGGACGATGAACTGAACCGTTTTTACGTCTCGCTGTTGCGCTCGGAAGCGCGGCACTACCAGGATTACCTGACGCTGGCGGAGCAGATCGCCGGCGGCGATATCAGCGAGCGGGTGGCGCATTTCGGCCGCATCGAAGCCGAGCTGATTCAGTCACCGGACGGCGAGTTGCGTTTTCACAGCGGCGTGCCGGCGTAATAACTCAACAGGCGTCTTTCGGCGCCTTGTTAGATTTTGCGAAACTCTCGAATGAGCGTTTCTGCTGCTTCAAAACGCGACGACAGTTTATGCACCGTCTCGCCGAACAGGCAAAAAAATGCCAGTCGGCAGGCATGCGGACTGGCATTGTTGCGATGCTGTTCGCGTTACAGCGTTTTCAGCATCGTCACTTCGCAATCACCGTGGCCGGTGTTGCCCATCGGCCGATCGATGTGTTCAAAACCGAGGTGCTGGTATAGCCCGATAGCCTGCGTCAGGCTGGCGGTGGTTTCCAGATAACAGCGGCGGAACCCTTGCTGGCGGGCGAACTCCAGCGCCTGCAGCGCCAGCCGTTTGGCCAGACCCTGACCGCGCAACAGCGGCAGAAAATACATTTTCTGCAGTTCGCATACGTCATCTTCGCCGCCTTGCAACGGTGCAACACCGCCGCCACCGGCAATCTTGCCGTCGACTTCTACCACCCAGTAAGCGCTGCGCGGCAGGCTGTAGAGCTGATACAGCGCGTCCAGGTTGGGATCGGCAACGGTATAGCCCTTATCCGCGGTCAGGCCGTGCTCGGCGGATACCTCGCGGATCACATGAGCAATAGCGGCGTTGTCTTCTACCGCTATTGGGCGCACCAGCAGGCGCACGGGGGTTGCGATTGTCATGTGTTTACTCACTCGCCAAATAAAAAACGTCTTTTTATTGCAGCTAAAAACGCGTCGGGGTTTGATTTCCCAACGGCGTCCTTGCTGCATTGTTAATGTGTAATAGCACTTATTCCCGGCGGGATGCAATGCCTATAAAAAAACAGCGGGCTGTTAACCCGCTGTCTGATAGGCATCGCTGCCGGTGTGAGCCAGCAATTACAGCGCGGCGATGGTCGCCTGCTGTTCTTGCAGCTTCACTTTGCCTTCTTTGCAGGCCGCCAGACGATCGCGCTCTTTAGCCACCACCGCTTCCGGTGCGCGGGCCACAAAACCTTCATTGGCCAGCTTGCCTTCGATAGCGGCGATCTCGCCGTCCAGCTTGGCCATTTCCTTGGTCAGGCGCGCAATTTCCGCGTCCTTGTCAATGAAACCGGCCATTGGGATCAGCAGCTCGGCGCCGTCCACCAGTTTGGTGACCGATACCGGGCCTTTTTCGCCCGCCGGCAGCAGCGTGATGGATTGCAGACGTGCCAGTTTTTCGATGAAGCTCTGGTTGTCCTGCACCCGGCGCTGAGCGTCGCCGTTGGCGTTACGCAGCAGCACTTCCAGCTGTTTGCTTGGCGCGATGTTCATTTCGGCGCGAATGTTGCGCACCGCGGTGATCGCCTGCTTGATCCACTCCAGATCCGCCAGCGCCTGCGCGTCTTCCAGCGCGGCGTCGTAGGCCGGGAACGGCTGCAGCATGATGGTATCGGCGCTGATGCCTTTGATCTGTTTAACCCGTTGCCAGATGGTTTCGGTGATAAACGGAATGATCGGATGCGCCAGACGCAGCAGCGCTTCCAGCACGGTGATCAGCGTATGGCGGGTGCCGCGGCGTTCTGCTTCGCTGCCGTTGCTGACGATCGGCTTGGTCAGCTCCAGATACCAGTCGCAGAACTGGTTCCAGGTGAACTCGTACAGGATGCCGGCCGCGATATCAAAGCGGTAGTTGTCCAGCGCTTCGCGGTAGGCTTTCACCGTGCGGTTGAATTCCGCCAGGATCCAGCGATCCGCCAGCGACAGCTGTTTTTCGCCGCCGCTGAAGCCGCAATCCTGATCTTCGGCGTTCATCAGCACGAAACGGCTGGCGTTCCACAGTTTGTTACAGAAGTTGCGGTAACCTTCCAGACGCTTCATGTCCCAGTTGATGTCGCGACCGGTAGAGGCCAGCGCCGCCAGGGTGAAGCGCAGGGCGTCGGTGCCGTGCGGCTCGATGCCGTTCGGGAACTGCTTTTCGGTGCGCTTGCGGATTTTTTCCGCCAGCTGTGGCTGCATCATGTTGCCGGTGCGTTTTTCCAGCAGGTCTTCCAGCGAAATACCGTCCACCATGTCCAGCGGGTCGATCACGTTGCCTTTGGACTTGGACATTTTCTGCCCTTCGTCGTCGCGGATCAGGCCGGTCATGTACACGGTGTGGAATGGCACCTGCGGTTTGCCGTCTTCATCCTTGATAAAGTGCATGGTCAGCATGATCATGCGGGCAATCCAGAAGAAGATGATGTCGAAGCCGCTGACCATCACGCTGGTTGGGTGGAAGGTTTTCAGCGCGTCGGTCTGCTCTGGCCAACCCAGGGTGGAGAAGGTCCACAGACCGGAGGAGAAACCAGGTGTCCAGCACGTCTTCGTCCTGGTTCAACGCCACCTCGGCGCCCAGGTTGTTGTCGCGACGTACTTCGTCTTCGGTACGGCCGACGTAGACCTTGCCGTTGGCGTCATACCAGGCCGGAATACGGTGACCCCACCACAGCTGACGAGAAATACACCAGTCCTGAATGTCGCGCATCCAGCTGAAGTACATGTTTTCGTACTGCTTTGGCACGAACTGGATATCACCTTGCTCAACCGCTTCTACCGCCACTTTGGCCAGCGGTGCGGTGCGCACGTACCATTGGTCGGTGAGCATCGGTTCGATCACCACGCCGCCGCGGTCACCGTAAGGCACCGTCAGGTCGTGCGGTTTGATCTCGTCCAGCAGGCCGAGCTCGTCAAAGGCGGCAACCACCGCCTTGCGCGCGGCAAAACGCTCCAGGCCACGGAACTGCGCCGGGATCTCGTTGCAATAGTCGCTGCAGGCTTCGCCGAGGGTGTTGAACACTTCTGCTTCCTGGCGGATATCGCCGTCGAAGGTCAGAATGTTGATCATCGGCAGGCCGTGACGTTTGCCCACTTCGTAGTCGTTGAAATCGTGCGCCGGGGTGATCTTCACGCAGCCGGTGCCTTTTTCCATGTCGGCGTGCTCGTCACCGACGATGCGGATGCGGCGGCCGACCAGTGGCAGAATGATTTCCTTGCCGATCAGATCCTTGTAACGTGGATCTTCCGGGTTGACCGCCACGCCGGTGTCGCCCAGTACGGTTTCCGGGCGGGTAGTGGCGACGATCAGGTAATCTTTGCCTTCGGCGGTTTTAGCGCCGTCGGCCAGCGGATAACGCAGATGCCACATCGACCCTTTGGACTCGCGGTTTTCCACTTCCAGATCGGAGATGGCGGTGCGCAGTTTCGGATCCCAGTTCACCAGGCGCTTGCCGCGGTAGATCAGATCTTCTTTGTACAGGCGGACAAACACTTCTTTCACCGCGTTGGATAGGCCGTCGTCCATGGTGAAACGCTCGCGCTCCCAGTCCACGGAGTTGCCGAGGCGACGCATCTGGCGGGTGATGGTGCCACCGGATTCGGCCTTCCACTGCCAGATTTTGTCGATGAACGCGTCGCGGCCGTAGTCATGGCGGGTTTTGCCTTCTTCCGCCGCTATTTTGCGCTCCACCACCATCTGGGTGGCGATGCCGGCGTGGTCGGTACCTGCCTGCCACAGGGTGTTTTTACCCTGCATGCGCTGGTAGCGGATCATGGTGTCCATGATGGTCTGCTGGAAGGCGTGACCCATGTGCAGGCTGCCGGTGACGTTCGGCGGCGGGATCATGATGCAGAAGCTTTCCTGGCTGGTATCGCCATTCGGCTTGAAGTAACCCTGACTCTCCCAATGGTCGTACAGCTTCTGTTCGATTTGGGAAGGATCGTATGCGGTATCGAGCTGACTGTTTGTCTTTTCCATTTTATTTCGTAATTCAGTGAGTTGGCGGCGTTGCCGTGGTCAAGTGGAAGCCGACGCTGCGATAGGCTTTGTATCGGTCGCGCGCCAACTGTTTCAAGGTTTCTTCGTAAGGCACAAAGTCTACCACTTCATGGAAAGCAGTAGCAAAATCTGCAAACTGCGGCAGCAGGGCGATCAGCAGATCGCGTGGCGCATTACCGCGTTTTGCCGGCCAGCACAGCTCGACCGGCGCGCCGTAATGCGGCCCTTCACCCGCCAGGTTGTGTGGCACGAACTGATGCGGATCGCGCTGCCACAGCGCTTCGTCCAGCCGCTGCGCCTGTTCCTGGTTTTCGCAGGCAATCAGCACGCGCTTTCCGGCACGAAAGCCGTTGGCGGCCACGTCGCAGGCCACGGCTTCATGCGCACTGAGCGCGCCGACGGGCTGGTCGGTTTCGAGGAGGTAAAACGTTGCCTGCTTGATCATCTGATTCACCGCTGCCGATAAAAAAACAGGGCACAACGTAGTGGTTGCGCCCTTTTGGGATGGAGCAGGTAGCCCTGCTCCTTCGCTGCTGAGAGGATTATATACCCATAGGTTTCAAGTTGCAGCCAACGGCGCGGCTTGAAAGGTGTCGGGCATTTAATCGTCGCCGTTCAGCCCCGCACGGTTGAGCAGGAACTGCGACAGCAGCGCGACCGGACGGCCGGTCGCCCCCTTGGCCTTGCCGGAGCGCCAGGCGGTGCCGGCGATGTCCAGATGCGCCCAGCTGTACTTGCGGGTAAAGCGCGACAGGAAGCAGGCTGCGGTAATTGCTCCGCCCGGACGGCCGCCAATGTTCGCCATATCGGCAAAGTTGGAGTCCAGTTGCTCGTAGTATTCGTCGGCCATCGGCAGACGCCACGCGCGATCGCCGGCCTGTTCGGACGCGCCGATCAGCTCATGCGCCAGCGGGTTGTGGTTCGACATCAGCCCGGTGATGTGGTGGCCCAGCGCAATCACGCAGGCACCGGTCAGGGTGGCGATGTCAATCACCAGCTCCGGCTCGAAGCGCTCGACGTAGGTCAGGGTGTCGCACAGCACCAGACGGCCTTCGGCGTCGGTGTTCAGCACTTCCACCGTCTGGCCGGACATGGTGGTCAGCACGTCGCCCGGACGGTAGGCGCGCCCGCCCGGCATGTTTTCACAGCCGGCCAGTACGCCGATCACGTTCAGCGGCAGGTTGAGTTCCGCCACCACGCGCATCACGCCGTAGACCGTGGCCGCGCCGCACATGTCGTACTTCATTTCGTCCATGCCGTCGGCCGGTTTGATCGAAATGCCGCCGGAATCGAAGGTCAGACCCTTGCCCACCAGCACGATAGGCTTAGCGTCCGGGTTCGGGTTGCCCTTATATTCCATTACCGACATCAATGATTCGTTCTGCGAACCGGCACCGACCGCCAGATAGGCGTTCATGCCCAGCTCTTTCATCTGCTGTTCGCCAATCACCCGGGTGGTGACGTTGGTGCTGAAGGCGTCGGCCAACTGCCGCGCCTGCGACGCCAGATAGCCGGCGTTACAGATATTCGGCGGCATATTGCCGAGATCCTTCGCCGCCTTGATGCCGGAAGCGATCGCCAGGCCGTGCTGGATGGCGCGTTCGCCGCTGGTCAGTTCGCGACGGGTCGGTACGTTGAACACCATTTTGCGCAGTGGACGACGTGGCTCCACTTTGTTGCTTTTCAGCTGATCGAAGGTGTAGAGCGTTTCTTTGGCGGTTTCCACCGCCTGACGCACCTTCCAGTAGGTGTTGCGGCCTTTTACGTGCAGCTCGGTGAGGAAACACACCGCTTCCATCGAGCCGGTATCGTTGAGGGTATTGATGGTTTTCTGAATCACCTGTTTGTATTGGCGTTCATCGAGCTCGCGCTCTTTGCCACAACCGATCAACAGGATGCGCTCGGAGAGAATGTTTGGCACGTGGTGCAGCAGCAGGGTCTGACCGACCTTGCCCTCAAGTTCGCCACGGCGTAACAGAGCGCTGATATAACCATCACTGATTTTGTCGAGTTGTTCTGCGATAGGGGACAGGCGGCGCGGTTCGAAAACGCCGACTACAATACAGGCACTGCGCTGTTTTTCCGGGCTACCGCTTTTTACACTGAACTCCATGCACTCTCCTGAATCTTAAAGACAAAGGCGGACGCTACGGCTAGAATGACCCACTCCGTAACGATCTCCCGCCAATGAGTTAACTAAAGTATGTTAACCTTTACGGCGTAAATTGTTCTGTTTTGGCGACTATAGGTTTGTTCCTATAGGGCACCCAAACGGCTTGATGTTCTAATACTATTTTAGCTGTGAAGGTTGCCATATGATGAGAATAAATGGCGGATTAGCGAAGAAACTATCGATTTTCCTGCAAAAAGACAAGTTTTCACAGGCGTAATAAGCGTGATCATCATTAGATATCTGGTACGGGAAACGCTCAAGAGCCAAATCGCGATCCTGTTCATCCTGCTCCTGATCTTCTTTTGTCAGAACCTGGTCAGGGTGTTAGGGGACGCGGTGGACGGCGATGTCCCGACAAATTTGGTTTTATCTCTGCTCGCATTAGGTGTGCCGAAGATGGCGCAGCTAATCCTCCCATTAAGCCTGTTTCTCGGCTTGTTGATGACGCTTGGGCGTTTGTATACCGAAAGCGAAATCACGGTGATGCACGCCTGCGGTCTGGGCAAGCGCACGCTGATTATTGCCGCCATGGTGCTGGCGCTGCTCACCTCGCTGGTTGCCGCCGCCAACGTCTTCTGGATTGGGCCGTGGGCCTCCAGCCATCAGGATGAAGTGATCGCCGAAGCCAAGGCCAACCCGAGCATTGCCGGGCTGGCGGAAGGGCAGTTCCAGCCGTCGCAGGACGGTAACGCGGTGCTGTTCGTCGGCAACGTGAAAGGCAACACCTTCAACAACGTGTTCCTGGCGCAGCTGCGGCCGAACGGCAACCAGCGCCCGTCGGTGGTGGTGGCGGAACATGGCCAGATCAACCAGATGAAAGACGGCTCGCAGGTGGTGACGCTCGACAAGGGCACCCGCTTTGAGGGCACTGCGCTGCTGCGCGACTTCCGCATTACCGACTTTAGCGATTACAAGGCGGTGGTCGGCCACCGTGCGGTGGCGATGGACAACACTCAGGCCGAACAGATGTCGATGCTCACCCTGTGGCAGTCCGACGATCAGGAAGCGCGCGCCGAGTTTCACTGGCGCCTGACGCTGGTGGTGTCGGTGGTGCTGATGGCGCTGCTGGTGGTGCCGCTGAGCGTGGTCAATCCGCGTCAGGGACGGGTGCTTAGCATGCTGCCAGCGATCCTGCTGTACCTGATTTTCTTCCTGCTGCAGACCTCGCTGCGCTCTAACGCCGGCAAGGGCAAGCTGGATCCGATGCTGTGGATCTGGCTGGTGAACGCGGTGTACTTTGCCATCGCGCTGGCATTGAACCTGTGGGATACCGTGCCGATGCGCAAGCTGCGCGCACGCCTGAGAGGAGCAGCCTGATGTTTGGCGTATTAGACCGTTATATCGGTAAAACCATCTTCAACACCATCATCATGACGCTGTTCATGCTGGTGTCGCTGTCCGGCATCATCAAGTTTGTCGATCAGCTGCGCAAAGTCGGCCAGGGCGAATATTCCGCCTTGGGCGCCGGCATGTATACCCTGCTTAGCGTGCCAAAGGACGTGGAGATCTTCTTCCCGATGGCGGCGCTGCTGGGTGCACTGCTCGGGCTGGGCCAGTTGGCGACGCGCAGCGAACTGGTGGTAATGCAGGCTTCCGGCTTTACCCGCCTGCAAATCGCCGGCTCGGTGATGAAAACCGCCATTCCGCTGGTGCTGCTGACCATGGCGATCGGCGAATGGGTCGCGCCGCAGGGCGAGCAGATGGCGCGTAACTACCGTGCGCCAGCAAATGTACGGCGGTTCGCTGCTGTCCGACCAAAAACGGCCTGTGGGCGAAGGACGGCAACGACTTTATCTACATCGAACGGGTCGCAGGCGAGAACGAACTGTCCGGCGTCAATATCTACCACTTCAACGATCGTCGTCGGCTGGAAACGGTGCGCTATGCCGCCACCGCCACCTTTGAAGACGGCGCCTGGCAGCTGTCGCAGGTAGACACCTCGGATCTGACCAACGAAAAACAGGTGACTGGTACCCAGACGCTGACCGGGGTATGGAAAACCAACCTGACGCCGGACAAGCTCGGCGTGGTGGCGCTGGACCCGGATTCGCTGTCGATCAGCGGTCTGCATAACTACGTGAAGTACCTCAAGCAGAGCGGCCAGGAAGCCAGCCGCTACCAGCTGAACATGTGGAGCAAAATCTTCTCGCCGCTGTCGGTGGCGGTGATGATGCTGATGGCGCTGTCGTTCATCTTCGGGCCGCTGCGCAGCGTGCCGATGGGGATGCGGGTGGTCACCGGCATCAGCTTCGGCTTCCTGTTCTACGTGATGGACCAGATCTTTGGCCCGCTAAGCCTGGTGTACAATATGCCGCCGGTGCTCGGTGCGCTGTTGCCAAGCCTGCTGTTCCTGCTGATCAGCGTGTATCTGCTGCTCAAGCGCAGATAATCCGCTGTGCCGGCCCCGCGACATCGAGGGGCCGGATCCCTGCCTGCGGCGCCTGGCGCCGTTACATCAGCCAATCCAGCACCAGCACCCCGACCAGGCTGATGGCCCAGGCGATGGTGGTCGGCACCGACCACACCATGATCTGCTGTTTGACCTCCTTGATGCCCATCATACGGTTCACCACCCAGAACATACTGTCGTTGAAATAGCTAAAGAACAGCGCCCCGAGCGTAGCCGCCTGCGCCGCCGCCAACATGTTGATGCCCGGCAGTTGGCTGACGATCGGCGCCGAAATCGAGGCGGCGGTGATCATCGCCACGGTGCCGGAACCCTGAATCAGGCGCACCAGCGTGGCGATAACAAACGGGATCAGGATCGGCGACAGCGGCAGGCTGGCGACGTGCTGTGCCAGCAGATTGCCGGTGCCGCTTTCGCGCAGTACCGCCCCCAGCGCGCCACCGGCGCCGGTCACCAGCAGAATGATCCCCGCCGATTGCAATCCTTCTTCCAGCCGTTCCAGCGTTTGCTGCTTGTCGACCTTTGGCATCAAGGTGGCGACCGCCAGCAACACGCTGATCGCCAGCGCAATCACCGGCGAACCGAGGAAGGCGAAAACCTGCCCCCACAGGCTGCCGTCCAGCCCGCTGAAGCTGGCGGTCTTCGCCAGCATGCTATTCACCGCGTTGATGAAGATCAGCGCAATGGGCGTGACGATCGGCAGCAGCGACAGCAGCAGGCTCGGCAGCGGCTTGGCGGCCTTGGTTGCCAGATAGTCCTGATGGGCGGCGTGCAGATCCAGCCGGCGGCTCATCGTCCGGCTGCAGCGCAAATTCCGGGTATTTGCTGCCCAGCCAGCGCGCATAGAGCACGATGCCAATCACGCACGGAATGGCCAGAATCAGCCCTGCCAGCATCATCGCACCGATATCCACGCCGAAGATGCCCGCTACCCCCAGCGGCCCCGGCGTCGGCGGCACCGCATGGTGAGTGAGGATCAGCCCGCCGGCTAACGCCACGCCGAGCGTCAGCAGATTGCGCTGCCCCTTTTTGGCCAACGCCTTCACCAGCGGATAGAGGATCACGAATGCCGAATCAACGAAGATCGGGATACTGACGATATAGCCGGTAATCGCCAGCGCCCACTCTTCGCGCTTTTTGCCCAGCCATTTGATAAAGCTGTAGGCGATCTGCTCCGCCGCGCCGGAGACTTCCAGCACCCGGCCCATCATTACCCCCAGACCGATAACGATACCGATACTGCCGAGCGTCGAGCCAAAGCCCTTGGTGATGGTATCAATGGTTTGCACCGCGCTGAGGCCGCCGGACAGCCCGGCGATTGAGGCGGCAATCAGCATGGCGATCAGCGCGTGCACCCGGGTGCGCAGCACCAGAAACACCAGCACGAACACCGCCACCGCCAGCCCGATAATTGGAATATATAATTCCATAATCAGTTCCCACCCTGCTGTTGTTCGCGCATAAAGGCGCGGATCGCTTGCTGGAAGTTTTCGTCGGCGACGAAGCCCATGGCCAGCGCGCGGCGTACGTCGAAGTTGCCCGGCCAACTGGCAACGATGCGGTTTATCGCCTCATTGGCCTCAAAGCGCACCAGGCCGCTGACCTGCTCGCCGGCCACCTCGCGCAGCGCATCCAGCATCTGCTGCACGCGCACGCTGATGCCCGGCAGGTTGACGGTGCGCGCAGTGCCGAACGCCTCGGCAGGCAACGTGGCGGCGTGGATAAAGTTGCGCACCACCGCTGGCCGGGCTGGATAGCCACAGCGCCAGATCCGGTGACACCGGACACACCGCCGGTTCGCCGTGCAGCGGTTCGCGGATTATGCCGCTGGCGAACGACGAGGCCGCCTGATTCGGCTTACCTGGCCGCACGCTAATGGTTGGCAGGCGCAGCACGCGACCGTCGACAAAGCCCTTGCGCGCGTAGTCGTTAATCAACAGCTCGCACATCGCCTTTTGCGTACCGTAAGAGGATTGCGGCGTGACCGCGCAGCCGTCATCGATCAGCGCCGGTAGTTGCCCGCCGAACACCGCCAACGAACTGGTGAAGATAAATTTCATCGCCGGTGCCTTGCGGCGTGCGGCCTCCAGCAGTTGCCGGGTGGCGTCGAAGTTGACCTGCATACCGAGATCGAAATCGCTTTCGGCATGGCTGCTGACGATGGCCGCCAGATGGAACAGCACGCCGCATTCGGCGTCGATCAGCGCCTCCGCGGCCTGCGGCTGGCTGAGATCGAGTGCGACACAGCTGACGCGCGGATCGTCCAGCGGCGAGCACGGCAGGTGGATGTCTGCCAGTATCAGTTGATCAAAACTCAGGGTGTGCTGGCCTTGCAGCAGAGCGGTGGCCAGGCGCTGACCCAAAAATCCGGCACCGCCGGTGATGATGATTTTCATGTGTTATTCCTTGCCAAGCGTTGTGATTAGAGTTGGACGTTGTGCAGCCGCAGGCCGCGTTCTTTGAGCTGTTGTTGTGCCGCTGGCGCCAGCGCGGCATCGCAGATGATGTCGTTCAGCGCTTCCAGTGGGCAGACGCGGAACATGCCGTACTTGCCGTATTTGCTGCTGTCGGAGACCAGTACTCGACGGCGGGCGACCTCCAGCAGCGCCTGCTTCACCAGCACTTTTTCTTCGTGCGGGGTCGACAGCCCGTGCTCCAGATCCCACGAACTGGTGCTGATGAATGCCACGTCGATGTTCAGCGTGCGCAGCAGCATCGCGGCGCTGTTGCCGACGCAGGAATAATTGCGCTGATCCACCAGCCCGCCGGTGTGGAACAGGCTGAGCTGCGGGCGGTTCATCAGGTGCTGGATAATGGAAAAATCGTTGGTGACCACCGTCAGGTTGAAACGCTCCGCCAGATTGCGGGCGATTTCATAGGTGGTGGTGCCGGCATCCAGATAGACCACCTGGCCATCCTCCACCAGCGTGGCGGCATACTTGCCGATGGCGCGCTTGTGGCGGTGGTGCAACTGGGCCTTTTCGTTGTAGGCCAGTTCCTGGCGCAGCGTGTCGCTCAGCCGCACGCCGCCGCTGACGCTGACCACTTTGCCTTCTTCTTCCAGCACGCGGACGTCGCGCCGCACCGTCATATGGGAGACGCTCATCAGCTCCGCCAGGGCGACGATGGGCACCAACTGGTATTCATGCACATAGCGATAGATAAAATCACGGCGTTCGGACGGGATCATGTTTGCTCCTCAGGCACTGGCGGCAGGCCGTCGCCGTGGCTGTTATTTTTTGTTATCACCAGAAATATTTGACGATTTGATTTAACAAGTAAGCGATAGTGGTCACAATTGCGGCGCGGAGAGAATGTGATGGTTGTCTGTTTAATTATTTGAATTAAATAAATTTATTCTGATATGGCGGGCAATGAGCAGTGAACAGCCGCCTGTGATAAATAATGTGACGTATAACAAGCTTTGTGAGCGGACGAGCAGGCGGGCAGGGCGGGATGGTAGGGCGACAGTGACGAGACGTGCGAGCCAGGGCATGCGCCGCCGTTTTTTTCAGCACTTAACTCATTGAAGCCATGATAACTATTGCACGGCGATCGCTGGTAGGTATAATACACCCGTTTTCCGCATACTACTTCAGTGCCGAAGTGGCGAAATCGGTAGACGCAGTTGATTCAAAATCAACCGTAGAGATACGTGCCGGTTCGAGTCCGGCCTTCGGCACCATTAGTAAGCGCGCGAACAAGAAGCCACCGAGAGGTGGTTTTTTTTGTGTCTAAAATTCAGTAGCTACCCACCTTTTCGCTATATTAACTCTCTCAAGGTCAACCGACTTCAACGCACATCTACCAACAGATGTTGGTATAGATGATGGTATTTCCGGTTCGATAATGCTTGTACCCGTACAGAGCCCCTAAAAGGATGCCCATCATGGCTCTGAGTGATGTGAAAGTTCGTTCGGCTACCTGAAGCAAAAGCCTATAAGCTGACTGACGGTGAAGGCATGGTTTTGCTGGTTCACCCTAACGGTTCGAAATATTGGCGGCTACGTTATCGCTTTGGTGGCAAAGAGAAGATGCTGGCGCTGGGGAAATACCCTGAAGTCTCGCTGGCAGATGCCCGGGCACGCCGGGATGAAGCCCGTAAGCTGTTAGCTAACGGCGTCGATTCTAGTGAAAACAAGAAAGCCGTTAAGGTAGAGCAGGAGCAAGAGGCAATAACGTTTGAAGTGGTTGCCATAGAATGGCACGCCAGTAATCAGAAATGGTCTGAGTCGCACAGTGATCGTGTATTGAAAAAACCTCGAAGATAATCTCTTTGCTGCTATCGGTAAGCGGAATATTGCAGAACTGAAGACGCGAGATCTGCTTGTCCCCATCAAAGCAGTCGAGTCATCCGGACGCCTTGAAGTTGCCGCCCGTTTACAGCAGCGGACTACCGCGATTATGCGCTTTGCCGTGCAGAGCGGTTTAATCGATTACAACCCCGCACAAGAGATAGCCGGTGCAGTAGCTACGGCGAAAAGAAAGCACCGTGCGGCTCTGGAGCTTAATCGCATTCCTGAATTACTTCATCGCATTGATCACTACTCCGGCAGACCGTTAACCAGGTTGGCCGTGGAACTCACGTTGTTAGTTTTCATCCGTTCAAGCGAGCTACGTTTTGCACGCTGGACAGAAGTGGATTTTGAAACAGCTATGTGGACGATTCCGGGCGAGCGTGAACCGCTGGAAGGTGTAAAGCATTCTCAGCGTGGTTCGAAGATGAAGACTCCTCATCTTGTTCCTTTGTCGCGGCAAGCCTTAGCCATTCTGGAAAAGATCAAAAGCATGAATGGGAATCGAGAGCTGATTTTCGTAGGCGATCACGATCCGCGAAAACCTCTTAGCGAGAATACGGTGAACAAGGCTCTGCGAGTAATGGGCTATGACACGAAAAAGGAAGTATGCGGGCATGGTTTCAGGGCGATGGCGTGTAGTTCGTTGATTGAGTCGGGGCTTTGGTCGCGAGATGCGGTAGAGCGGCAGATGAGTCACCAGGAGCGTAGTTCTGTACGGGCAGTTTACATCCATAAGGCGGAGCATCTGGGGGAGCGAAGGTTGATGCTGCAGTGGTGGGCTGATTATCTGGATGCGAACCGGGAGAAGGGGGTTAGCCCGTTTGATTTTGCTAAGTTGAGCACAGGCTGATTAAAAGGAATTCTGGAAGGCATGCATCTGGTATTCCTTATTTTTTTGCTAATTTTGATATTTGCAGGCGCATAACTCAGCCCAGACAATACTATTAATTGCTCGAGTAATCTGTGAGAGCTAAGATACTTTCATTATTGTTTTCTAACAGATTGACTTAACTGCTTTGCTTCCCGTGAGACTGAGCAGAACATGGAAGGCGCATGAATAAATCCAACTTCGATTTCCTGAAAGGCGTTAATGACTTTATTTACGCAATTGCCTGCGCAGCAGAAAATAACTACCCAGACGACCCCAACACCACTCTCATAAAAATGCGTATGTTCGGCGAAGCTACAGCCAAACATCTGGGTATGTTATTGGATATTCCTCCTTGCGAGAACCAGCACGATCTTCTGCGTGAGCTGGGTAAGATTCCTTTCGTTGATGACAGCATACTCTCAATTTTCCATAAGCTACGCCGCATCGGTAACCAGGCTGTCCATGAATACCATAATGATCTGGATGATGCTCAGATGTGTTTGCGGCTTGGTTTTCGTTTGAGCGTTTGGTACTACCGTCTGGTAACTAAAGATTATGACTTCGCGCTGCCAATATTTGTTCTGCCTGAAAGGGGTGAGAGCCTCTATCATCAGGAGGTTTTAGCACTCAAGCAGCAACTTGAACAACAGGCACAAGAAAAAGTACAAAGCCAGGCCGAGATAGATGCTCAGCAGCAAAAAATGATCGCGCTGAACGGTTATATTGCCATTCTGGAAGGCAAACAGCATGAAACAGAGGAGCAGTCGAAAGCGCGTGTTTCTGCCCTGGAGGCACAGCTAGCAGCAAAAGATGCAGAGCTGGCGAAACAGACTGAGCAGGAGCGGAAGGCCTATCATAAAGAGATCACCAACCAGGCAACAAAACGCAAACTGGATCTGAGTGAAGAAGAAAGCCGTTTCCTGATCGACGCTCAACTACGTGAAGCTAAATGGCAGGCTGACAGTAAAACATTACGCTTTTCTAAAGGTGCTCGCCCCGAGCCCGGTGTGAACAAAGCGATTGCTGAATGGCCAACCGGTAAAGATGAAAATGGTAATCCAGGTTTTGCAGATTATGTATTGTTTGTAGGTCTCAAACCCATTGCCGTCATTGAAGCCAAACGTAAAAATACAGATGTTTCTGGCAAACTTCCTGAGTCATATCGCTACAGTAAATACTTTGATAATGCCTACCTGCGTGAAACGTTGCTTGAGCACAATTCACCTGATGAGGTTAATGAAGCCATTCCAGAATATGAGGTTAGTTGGAAGGACACCAACGGTAGTCAGCGATTCAAAATTCCCTTCTGCTATTCGACCAATGGGCGCGAATACCGAGCGGCGATAAAAACAAAAAGTGGTATTTGGTATCGTGATGTTCGTCACACTGCGAATATGCCAAAAGCCCTGCCAGAGTGGCATCAGCCGGAAGAACTCGTGGCTATGTTAGGCTGCGATCCACAGAAGCAAAATCAATGGTTTGTTGATAATCCGAGTATGAGCGAATTGGGGCTTCGCTACTATCAGGAAGATGCCGTTCGCGCGGTAGAGAATGCGATTGTTGCAGGGCAACAAGAAATTCTTCTGGCCATGGCAACCGGTACCGGGAAAACCCGTACTGCTATCGCATTAATGTTTCGCCTGATCCAGTCCCAGCGCTTTAAGCGTGTGTTGTTCCTTGTTGACCGCCGCTCACTCGGTGAACAGGCTCTGGGGGCGTTTGAAGATACCCGCATCAACGGGGATACTTTTAACAGTATTTTCGACATCAAAGGTTTGACGGACAAGTTCCCTGAAGACAGCACCAAAATTCACGTTGCTACAGTCCAGTCACTGGTTAAACGTACCCTACAGTCAGACGAACCAATGCCAGTCGGCCGTTATGATTGCATCGTGGTGGACGAAGCGCATCGTGGCTATATTCTTGATAAGGAACAGACTGAGGGCGAACTGCAGTTCCGCAGTCAGCTGGATTATGTTTCGGCATACCGTCGTATTCTCGATCATTTCGATGCGGTAAAAATTGCCCTTACTGCCACTCCTGCCATACATACAGTCGATATCTTCGGCGAACCAATTTATCGCTATACCTACCGTACTGCAGTGATCGACGGTTATCTCATCGATCAGGATCCACCGATTAAAATCACTACCCGCAATGCCCAGGATGGCGTGTATTTGGCGAAAGGTGAACAGGTGGAACGCCTGAACCCGCAAGGTGAAGTGATCAACGACACACTGGCAGACGATCAGGATTTTGAAGTCGCAGATTTTAACCGGGGTCTGGTTATCCCTGCTTTTAACCGTGCAGTTTGCGGTGAGCTGACTAAATACCTGGACCCGATGGGTCAACAAAAAACACTGGTCTTCTGTGTCACCAACAGCCACGCAGATATGATAGTAGAAGAGCTACGTGCAGCATTTAAAAAACAGTACCCTCAGCTGGAACATGACGCAATGATCAAGATCACTGGCGACGCCGACAAAGATGCGAAGAAAGTGCAGACGATGATCACACGCTTCAATAAAGAGCGGTTGCCGAATATCGTAGTCACAGTTGATCTGCTGAGCACTGGCGTAGATATCCCGTCTATCTGCAATATCGTGTTTCTGCGCAAGGTAAAAAGCCGCATCCTTTACGAGCAAATGAAAGGGCGCGCTACTCGTCTTTGTCCGGCGGTGGGTAAAACCAGCTTCAAGATTTTCGACTGTGTAGACATCTACAGTACTCTGGAAAGTGTAGACACCATGCGCCCCGTGGTGATTCGCCCGAAGGTCGAACTGAAAACGCTAGTCAACGAAATCACCGACTCCGAAACTTACAAAATCACCGAAGCGGACGGTCGCAGCTACGCCGAGCACAGTCATGAGCAGTTGGTCGCCAAATTGCAGCGTATTATTAGCCAGGCAATGTATAACCGTGACCGTAGCGAGTCAATAGATAAGCAGGTACGCCGCCTGGATGAACTCTGCCAGGAGGCCGCTGGTGTCGGTTTCGGTAGTCTGGCAATGCGCTTACGTGAAAAGGGACCGCATTGGAGCGCGGAAGCATTTAACAAGCTGACGGGATTTATCGCCCGACTGGAAAAATTGAAGGCTGACATTAATGCCCTGCGCGATGCCCCCATTTTCCTAGATATTGATGACGAAGTGATTAGCGTGAAGTCCTTGTACGGTGATTACGACACGCCGCAGGATTTCCTCGAGGCCTTTGATGAATTGGTAAAACACTCTCCTAATACCCAGCCTGCACTCCAGGCGGTCATCAATCACCCACGGGATCTCACCCGTAAAGGCCTTGTGGAGCTACAAGAATGGTTTGACCGCCAGCACTTCGAAGAGTCCTCGTTGCGCAGTGCGTGGAAAGAGACACGCAACGAGGACATCGCCGCAAGACTTATTGGCCATATTCGCCGTGCAGCCGTCGGCGATGCGTTAAAGCCGTTTGATGAACGCGTGGATCACGCCCTGGTGCGGATTAAAGGCGAAAACGATTGGAACAGCGAACAGCAGGCTTGGCTCGATCGTTTAGCTACAGCACTGAAAGAGAAAGTCGTGCTTGATGACGATGTGTTTAAAACCGGCAATTTCCACCGTCGCGGCGGTAAGGTTATGCTGCAACGCACCTTTGATGATGGTCTGGACCGCGTGCTGGATAAATTCAGTGATTACATTTGGGACCAATTAGCCTGACGCGTTATCATCCACGGTAATTATATCTTCTGCGGCCCTATTGAGGGCCGCTGCTTTTCAGGGAATCAGACATGAACAATAACGATCTGGTCGCTAAGTTATGGAAACTTTGTGACAACCTGCGCGATGGCGGCGTCTCCTATCAAAACTACGTCAATGAACTCGCCTCGCTGCTGTTTTTGAAAATGTGTAAAGAAACCGGACAGGAAGAGGAATATTTGCCGGTGGGTTACCGTTGGGACGACCTAAAATCCCGCATCGGCCAGGAGCAGTTGCAGTTTTACCGCAACTTGTTGGTCCATTTGGGAGCGGATGAACAGAAGCTAGTGCAAGCGGTGTTCCAGAGCGTCAACACCACGATCACACAACCCAAACAGTTGACCGAGCTGGTCAGCAATATGGACTCGCTCGACTGGTACAACGGAAGTGATGGCAAATCTCGCGATGACTTCGGCGATATGTATGAAGGGCTGTTGCAGAAAAACGCCAACGAAACCAAATCCGGCGCAGGTCAGTACTTCACCCCACGCCCGCTGATTAAAACTATCGTTCACCTGCTGAAGCCACAGCCGCGTGAAATTGTCCAGGATCCGGCAGCGGGCACGGCAGGCTTTTTGATTGAAGCGGACCGCTACGTAAAATCGCAGACCAACGATCTGGACGATCTTGACGGCGACACTCAGGATTTCCAGATCCACCGCGCTTTTATCGGCCTAGAACTGGTACCAGGCACCCGTCGTCTGGCATTGATGAACTGCCTGTTACACGATATTGAAGGCAACCTCGATCACGGCGGCGCGATTCGCCTTGGCAATACGCTCGGTAGCGATGGTGAAAACCTGCCACAGGCTCATGTGGTGATGACCAACCCACCGTTCGGTAGTGCCGCAGGTACTAACATTACCCGTACCTTTGTTCACCCAACCAGCAACAAACAGCTGTGCTTTATGCAACACATTATCGAGACGCTGCGTCCTGGTGGTCGCGCTGCAGTGGTTGTGCCGGATAACGTGTTGTTCGAAGGCGGCAAGGGCACTGATATCCGTCGCGACCTGATGGACAAGTGTCATCTACACACCATTCTGCGTCTGCCGACCGGCATCTTTTATGCTCAGGGCGTGAAAACCAACGTGCTGTTCTTTACCAAAGGTACGGTGGCAAATCCTAATCAGGATAAGAACTGCACCGACGATGTCTGGGTGTATGACCTGCGTACCAATATGCCAAGCTTTGGCAAGCGCACGCCATTTACCGAGCAGCATTTGCAGCCCTTTGAAACTGTCTACGGCGTGGATCCACACGGCCTTAGCCCGCGCCCTGAAGGTGAGTGGAGCTTTAACGCCGAAGAAGCTGAATTGCTGATAGTGAAGAGAATCAAAATATCGACCAGCACCAGGCTACGAGCCGCTGGCGTAAATTCAGCCGTGAGTGGATCCGTAGCGCTAAGTCTGATTCGCTGGATATCTCCTGGCTGAAAGATAAAGACAGCATCGATGCCGACAACCTGCCTGAGCCAGATGTGTTAGTGGCAGAAGCGATGACCGAGCTTGTACAAGCAATGGGAGAACTTGATGCCCTGATGCGTGAGCTAGGGGCGGATGAAGTGGCCGATGCTCAGCGTCAGTTGCTGAACGAAGCATTTGGTGAGGTGAAGGAATGAGTGCGGTGAAATTACCGAAG